>NZ_CP107964.1:2815500-3128333 GCF_041434935.1 Kitasatospora sp. NBC_00374
GCCGTGCCGCACCACGGTCTTCGTCGAACTGCCGCACGAGGCGATGCTGGTGGAGATCGACGCGCAGGCGTACATCGGCTGACCGGGCCGGTTCCCGGTCAGGGCGCGACCACCGGCCGCCAGGGCACCGGGCTGGAGAGGATCATCGAGCTGGTCGGCTGGCCGTAGCCGGCCAGCTTGTCGATCAGCCGCTCGAACGCGGCCATGTCGGGCACTCCGACCAGGAGGGTGCAGCAGGCGCCGCCGGTCACCCGGTGCAGCTGGAAGACCTCGGGCCAGCCGGGAACCTCGGGATCGCGCAGCAGGCAGCGCGGGGCGTTGCACTGGATCGACACCAGGGCCATCACCGTGACGCCGGCCCGGGCCGGGTCGACGTGCGCGTGGTAGCCGGCGATCACCCCGTCGGCCTCCAGCCGCCGGACCCGTTCGGCGACGGCGGGCGCGGAGAGGTTCACCCGGCGGGAGAGCTCGTTGTAGGAGAGCCTGGCGTCGGCCTGCAGTTCGGCCAGCAGGAGGCGGTCCACGGCGTCCATCACGGCTCCCGGGGTCGGCTTTGGGTTCGGAAGGCGAAACCGCCCGAAGGCCTTTCGCACGAAAGGCCAGGTGGCGGATCGGATGCCCGCCGCCCATTCAAGAGCAGCCTTCGCCACCGCACAATAGGTGCCACCCCGCCGATGGGCGGACGATCCCAGACACACCAGGAGGAACGGGTATGAACAGGGACGCCGCCGACCGGCCGAACCTCTCCTTCCGCGACGGGGAGGAGCCGGGCACCGGCACCCCGTACGCCCGCTACGTGCACCTCGACACGCTGCACAGCCTGCAGCAGCCGCGCAGCAAGGTGGCGGCGGAGTACTCGTTCATCGTCACCACCCAGGTGATGGAGCTGCTCTTCGACCTGCTGCACCACGAGTGGACGGCCGCCCAGCACGCGCTGCGCGAGGACGACCTGACCGCCGCCCTGGCCGCCGTGCGGCGCGGCACCCACGTCCAGGACGTGCTGGTCGAGTCCTGGGACCTGCTGGCCACCATGACCCCCGCCGAGTTCAACGGCTTCCGCTCGGTGCTCGGCGAGGCCTCCGGCTTCCAGTCGGCCGCCTTCCTGCGGCTGGAGTTCCTGCTCGGGAACAAGAGCGAGTCGCTGCTGCGGATGTACCAGGAAGCCCCGGCCACCCACGCCGACCTGATGAGCGCGCTGCGCTCGCCCAGCCTGTACGACGACGCGCTGGCGCTGCTGGACCGGCGCGGCGTCGCCGTCCCGCACGAGCCGGCCACCACCCGGCACCGGGCCAGCGACGAGGTCGAGCAGGCCTGGCACACGGTCTACGCCGACCCCGAGCTGGCCGAGCTGGCCCGGCTGGGCGAGGCGCTCCTGGACACCGCCGAGCGGGTCACCCGCTGGCGCCAGCGGCACTACGCGGCCGTCAAGCGCTCGATGGGCAGCAAGCCCGGCACCGGCGGCTCCAGCGGCCTGAACTGGCTCAAGCAGTCCGCCGACCAGGACGTCTTCCCCGAGCTGTGGAACGTGAGGAACGCGCTGTGACCCCCACCCGCACGGCGTGCGAGGCCCTGGACGCCGCCGACCCGCTGGCCGGCCTGCGCGCCGAGTTCGCGCTGCCCGCCGGGGTGCTCTACCTGGACGGCAACTCGCTCGGCGCACTCCCCCGCGGCACCTCGGAGCGGGTCCGCCGGATGGTCGAGCAGGAGTGGGGCGACGGCCTGATCCGCAGCTGGAACGACGCCGGCTGGTACGAGCTGCCGCAGGGCCTCGGCGAGCGACTGTCCCCGCTGCTCGGCGCCGCGCCCGGCCAGGTCGTGGTCTGCGACTCCACCTCGGTCAACCTGTTCAAGGTGCTCGGGGCCGCCCTGCGGATGCGGCCCGGGCGCCGGACGGTGCTCGCCGAGCGCTCCGCCTTCCCCACCGACCTCTACATCGCCGAGGGCGTCACCTCGCTGTTCGAGGGCGTCGAGCCGGTGCTGCTGCCGACCGCCGCCGACCTGGACCGGCTGCTGGACGCCGAGGTCGCGGCCGTGGTCCTCTCCCACGTGGACTACCGCACCGGCGAGCTGCTCGACATGGCCGCCATCACCGAACGGGTGCACCGCGCCGGGGCGTTGATGATCTGGGACGTCTGCCACAGCGCGGGCGCGCTGCCGGTCGAGTTCGACCGCTGCCAGGTCGACTTCGCCGTCGGCTGCACCTACAAGTACCTCAACGGCGGCCCCGGCGCGCCCGCCTTCCTGTACGCCGCCGAACGCCACCAGGCCGACGCCAGGCAGCCGTTGAGCGGCTGGTTCGGGCATGCCCGGCCGTTCGCCTTCGAGCCCGGCTACGCCCCCACCGAGGGTGTCCGCCGGTTCCTGACCGGCACGCCGCCGCTGCTCGGCATGGCCGCCCTGGAGGCCAGCCTGGACGTCTGGGCCAAGGTCGACCTGCACGCGGTGCGGGCCAAGAGCCTGGCGCTGAGCAGCCTGTTCCTGGAGCTGGTGGAGCCGCTCGGCCTGCCGACGGTCACGCCCCGCGAGGAGCGGCGCCGGGGCAGCCAGGTGTCGCTGCGGCACCCGGACGGCTACGCCGTGATGCAGGCCCTGATCGAACGCGGGGTGATCGGCGACTTCCGCGCCCCCGACCTGCTGCGGTTCGGCTTCACCCCGCTCTACGTCTCGTACACCGACGTGTGGGACGCCGCCCGGCAGCTGGCCGAGGTGCTGGACAGCGGCGAGTGGCGGCAGGAGCGGTTCAGCCGACAGGGGGCGGTGACGTAGCGAAGGCGTTCTCCAGCGCCTCCCAGGACAGCGGCCGGCCGGCCGGGATCCGGGTCTCGTGCGCCACCTGCACGATCCGCACGGCCAGCCGGTGCACCGTCAGCTCGTACGGGCCGCGGCCGCGGCCGGTACGCATCAGCGCGTACAGACCGGCGCCCAGCGGGTCACTGCCGGGGCCGACGTGCTCCAGGCCGAGCCGGCGGGCCGGGTCCGGCAGGGCGGCCGCCTCGGTGGGCAGCCACGGCACCGGGACGATCCCGCTCGACCAGCCGGTGGCCGTCCGGGCGGACCGCTCGGCCCGGCGGGCGAAGCCGTACCACTCCCGGCCGCAGCGCTCGTCGGCGAAGTAGCGGGGCGAGTAGAGCGGGACGAACACCCGGCAGCCGGCCAGCGCCTCGGTGATCTGCCAGCGGGCCCAGCTGTCCAGCTCCGCGCCGCGGTCGGCGAATCCGGCCGGGACGGAGGCGGGCAGGTCGGTCAGCTGCAGCACCTCCTCGCTCAGGTCGTCGAACAGCTGGTCCACCCAGCGGTCGGCGGCCGGGCCGCGGGAGTAGCTGAGGAAGAAGTACGGCCGGGGCGTCTCCAGCGGCTGGGTCTCCCGCCGCCGCGGACCGGAGTGCGTGGGCCGGCCGCCCACCGGGCCCAGGCCGATCGGGAGCGCGGCGTTGCGCGAGAGCGGGAAGGAGCGCCCGCCCTCCGGCTCGCGGACCCCGAACGACGGCGCGGGCTGCTCGAACAGCGCCAGCGAGATCACCTGGCTCGTCGTCAGCTCCCGCCCGAGCGCCGGGTCGCCCTGCCGCAGCGCGGCGGCCAGACAGCCCGCGACGGAGCGCTCGGCCGGATCCCGGACCCCCATCACCAGATGCCCGTCCAGCTGCACGCTCGGCGTCGGTACCGGCTCCGCCGAGGGCTCGGCGAAACCGTCCAGGATCAGCAGCCGCTTGGCCGCGGAGGCCCCGGCGACCAGCGCCGCCACCGCCTGCCAGCCGACGGACGGCGCACGTTCCCCCGCCGCCGGGGCCGCCTCCGTCCCCGGCACCGGTGCCGGGCCGCCGAGGTGGACGATCAGCGCGTCCTCCGCCTCCTGCGCGGCCCGTCGCAGCGCCCGCAGGAAGCCCTCAGGGTCGTCCTCGCCGAGCCAGATGTGCCGGCGGTCCAGCCCCACCAGGTAGGGATCGGCCAACGCCTCGGCCAGCGCGGCCAGTTCACGCAGCGCACGGTACTCGTCCGAGCGTCGCGGCTCACCCGCCTCCTGCCGGGATGTGGTGAGCAGCAGCACCGCCCGGGAGCGCTCCGGGTCGGGCAGCCCCTCGGCCGCCGGCGGCACCGGCGGCGGGTGCGGGCCGCTCGGCCGGAGCGGCGGTACGGGTGCCGGCTCCGGTTCGGCGACCGCCTCGTACGGCTGGAGCTCCGCCCGGCCCGGTGTCCCCAGCAGTTGCAGGGCGTCCGGATCGACCAGCGCGAACGGGCGCTGCTCCAGCAGGGCGGCCACGCCGCCGCGGTCGGTGGGGGCCAGCGCCCGGAACGAGCCGAGCGGGGCGGTGGCGCGGTCCGAGGCGTCGGCCAGTTCGCCGCCGATCCGGGTCAGCAGGTCGACGGCCTGGTGCGCCACCGAACGCGGCACGGTACCCAGCAGCACGTCCCGTACCCCGGCCCGGAAGTCGAAGTACCCGCGGCGGCCGGTGTGTTCCCGCAGCAGGCCGCTCACCACGATCTCGGCCAGGTGCTGCGGCTGCGGCCGGGCGAACCCGGCCCGCTGGAGCAGCCGCATCACCGGCAGCGCCGGGGTGGTCAGGGCGGTCAGCCCGGCCAGCGCGAAGGCCTCCCGGGAGGCGGTCGACCGGAACCGCAGCACCAGCTCCTCCGCCGTCAGCTGCTCCGGCTCCGGGCCCGGTTCGTCGTCCGCTGCGCACCGCGCCGAGGAGAGCAGCAGCGCCGAGCCGAACACCCGGCCACCGGTCGGGCTGCCCACCAGCTGGGCCCAGTTGGCCAGCCAGTCGGCGGACGGCTCCAGGACCGGCAGCGGCACCGTACCGGCCGGCCGTGGCGCGCCCACCGGGGCGAAGCCGTACCCGACGGCCGGCTGTCCGGCCTCCGAGGCGGTGAACTCGCCGGCCGCCGCCGGGACCGCCGCCAACCGCCACAGCCGCTCGGGCAACGGCTGGACGACCGCGACCGGCACCCGACGGGCCATCCCGAGCAGCGTCCGGTGCCAGGCGTCGCCGGCCGGACCGGGCCGCCACTGCGGGCCCATGCAGTCGCTCAGCACGAGCACGGCGCTGCGCCCGTCGGTGGGCCGGCAGTCGGTCAGCGTGCCGGCCGCGCCGAGCCGGGCGGTCGCCACCGTCCGGAAGGCGCCGGTCTGCTGGAGCACCGCCCGCAGCTCCCGGGCCAGCGGGCGCCACATCCCCATCGTCGGGCCGCAGTCCAACACCAGATGGACGTCGAGCCAGCGCTCGGTGTCGGGGCGCAGCACCGGCAGCCAGCGCACCGCCGCCGGGTCGCGCGGTGCGGCCGGCGAACGCAGCGCCTCGGCGAGGCGCTCCGCGGTGGCGGTCTCGTCCAGCAGGCGGCGCCGGGGGTGCGGGACGCGGCGCTTGAGCGGGCGCAGGGCGCGCTGCAGCATCAGCGGCCGGGCCAGCATCGGCGGGCTGGCGGCGGAGACCGGCGCGGCGTCGGCGAGGCGGTCGGCCGGGTCGTCGGACGGCAGGTGCAGGGCGGTCCGGGTGGGGGCGGTCTCCTTGCCCCCGGCGGCGGCCCAGCCGTCACCGCCGGCGCCGCTGCCGCCCGTGCCGTCGCCGTCCTCGTCCCCCTCACCGGCCGGCGCGGCGGCCCCCGGCTCCGCGTCGGCACCGGCCTCCGCGCCGCGGGCGGCCAGCCAGAGCAGCTCGGCCAGCTCGACCGGGCCCGGCTCGCCCAGCCCCAGCCCGGTCAGCACGGCCGCCAGCCGGTCGAGGGCGCCGCCGTCAGTAGACATCGTCGTCCCGGCCCCGGCTGAGGTAGGGCATCACCCGGGCGGCCAGCGCGGCCCGGTCGGCGGCGTCGGCCATCTCGGGCCGGGAGGTCAGGTAGATGGCGTTGAGCAGCTGGTCGGTGGCCAGTTCGCCCTCCTCCCGACGGGACAGGAAGACCTGCACCAGCTCGTCCACCAGCTCGGAGTCGGCCTCCGGCAGGTGGGACTTGACGATCGCCTCCAGCTCGGGGCCCTCCGGCCGGCGCAGCTCCAGCACCACGCAGCGGCGCAGGAAGGCGGCGGGGAACTCGCGTTCCGCGTTGCTGGTGAGCACGGTGAACGGGAACGCGCGGCAGCGCACCCGGCCGCCCCTGATCTGCGCCCGGGTGCCGCCGTCCGCGGTCAGCACCCGGGCCTCGGGCTGCTGCGGCGCGGCGCGGACCAGTTCCTCGATCTCGTACTGCCCCTCCTCCAGGACGTGCAGCAGGTCGTTGGGCAGATCCAGGTCACCCTTGTCGATCTCGTCGATCAGCAGCACCCGCGGGTGCGCGTACGGGAGCAGCGCGGTGCCGAGCGGGCCGAGCCGCAGGTGCTCGTCCAGATCGGAGGAGGGGGCGTCCGGGCCGGCCTGGTTGGCGGCGTACAGGCGGGACAGCGGGTCGTACTGGTAGAGGCCGTCGCGCAGGCTGGAGCGGCTGGTGATGTTCCAGCGGAGCACCGGGCCGAGGCCGAGCTCGCGGGCCACCGCGTACGGCAGGCTGGACTTGCCGCCGCCCGGCGGGCCGGTGACCAGCAGCGGCCGGCGCAGGTGAAGGGCGGCGTTGACCAGTTCGACGGTCTCCCGGGTGGGCCGGAAGGTCTGCGCCCGGTGGCCGACCGGGGTCGGGCCCAAGCCGGTCGGGCCGGCCGGCGGGGGCAGTACGGGGGCGCCGTCGAAGGCCCGCCAGGGCGGCGGGGCGGGCAACTCGGCGATGCCGTGGTGGGGTTCGGCGGCGCCGCGGTAGATCCGCTTCAACGGCATGGGTGTGCGCTCCTGATCGGGTGTCGCATCGCTGGTCGTCGGTGTCGGCCGGGGCCCGGGGTGCCCCGTCACGGGTCGGTGGTGCGGGTCGGTGGTGCGGTCGGGACGGTGCGGAACGGGCGCGCCGGACTCGGAACGACCGCCGGGTCCTCCCAGAGCAGCACCAGGTCCGCCGCCCAGTGCCCCCGAGGATCGTCACTCTCCTCCACCCGGTGCCGCAACTCCTTGACCCTGCGCGGGAGATCGAGCGGGGAAACATCGACCAGTTCGTCCGCCAGTCTGGCGAGGAACCGACCCCCGCGACAGGCGCGCGCGGGCGCGTGCTCGGTGGTGCAGGGGCACCGGGCCCAGAGCACGGCCGGGGCGCCGGCCTTGAGCGCGGCGGCCAGCAGCCGGTCGTACGGGGCTCCGTGCGGCGGGCCGGGGAAGGCGGGCAGCTCGGGCCGCTCGGGCGGGCGCAGGTGGTGGTAGAGCTTCTTGTGGTCCGGCGGGTCGGTGCAGCCCACGGAGTGCAGCCGGGTCGTCCGGTGCCCGCGCAACGGCGCCCACTTGCGCTCCAGTTGGAGCCGGTCGGCCGGGTCCGAGCGGCGCTGCTCGTCGACCACCACGACGGCGTGGTCCGCCCCGAGCGGCCCGTAGTCCTGCTCCCTGGCCCAGCCGTGCACGGGCTCGGTGAGCAGCCTGCGGGGCAGGGAGAAGACCACCAGCTCGGCGCCGTCCGTCTCCAGCCGGCCGAGCTCGTGGTCGATCCGCTCCCGGACGAAGGTCTTCATGCCCTCGCCCAGCCCGAGGGCGGCGCTGCTGTGCGGATTGACCGGCCGGCCGGCCCGGACGGCGGAGACGGTGACGTGGAAGAGGTCCCGGCCGGCGCCGCTGGGGCTGAGCTCCACCAGGATCGGGCGCCAGCGCTCGCCCCGGCGGGCGGCGGGCGGCGCGCCGAACGACGGCTCGGGGGGCGCCGGGTGCGCCGGGGACCACTCCTCCAGCCAGCGCCGCAGGCCCGGTCCGAGCGGTCCGGCGCCGGCGGCCTCGGCGGCCTGCGCCGTCCGGTCCGCGAAGGCCAGGACCGGGTGGGCCCGGCCGGGCTGCGCCATGGTCTCGGTGAGCAGGTACCAGCAGGCCTCCCAGAGTCCGGTCGGGCGGCTGGCCGGCTCCTGGCAGCCGAGCGGGCCGACGGCCGCGCGGTACAGCTCCAGCGGGTCCGCGGGCGGTACGGCGCCGGCCAGCAGCAGCCTCAGCTCCCGCACGGCGGGCGCCGGCAGGGGCAGGTCCGGCAGGCGGTCGGCGAGCTGCGGGACGTACCCGGCGATCACCTCCCCGGGCAGCATCCGGCCGAGCCGGACGGCCGGCCGGCCGCGGTCCCCCGGGCTGCGCGGGATGCCGACGGTGTCCTGGGCCGCCGTCACCATGCCGACCACCTCCCCGGTGTCGGCGAGCACCACCGGCCCGCCGCTGAAGCCCGGGGAGAGCGGCATCCCGGTGCCCTCGTGCTCCAGCTGGAGCTGCTCGCCGCCGATCCGAAAGGCCCCCCGGGTGAGCCTGACCTCGCTGCTCAGGCCGCTGTCGTGGCCGATCGGGAAGCCGTACGCGGCGAGCGCCGCGGGCCGCCGGGCCCAGCGGTGCGGCGCGGCGAACACCGCCGGCTCGGCCACCTCCGGAGGCACCGGGCGGTCCAGCAGCAGCACGGCCACGTCGCCGCCGCCGGCCGGGCGCCCGGGCCAGGGCCCGCGCAGCACCACACCGGCGGGCAGCCCGGGGTGGTCGGGGCGGTTGACCAGCCGGACGGTGGCCCGCCGGGCACCCTGGACGACGTGGGCGCAGGTGAGCACCTCCCGCTCGGAGATCAGCATCCCGGCCCCGACGGTCGGGACGGCCTCCTCGGTGTCGATCCTGGCCAGCCAGCGAGCCTCCTGCATCGGCGGGCTCAGGACCGGTCCGCGGCGGCTGAACCTCCCCTCCCCCAGGAGAGTCTGACGGTCAGGTGTGCCTCGCCGCCGGTGCGGGCGATCAGCGCGCCGGCCTCCGCGGTGAGCTTGATCCCGAACTCGATCTCCACGCCGTCGGGGCGCAGCCGGCCGTCGCGGAAGACCGCCAGGGCGGACTCGGCCGCGGCCCGGACACCGCCGAGCGCCTCCTCGAACCCGGCAGCGGCCTGCCGGACCTGCCCGCCCGGGGCCCGGCCGACCGGCTGCATACCGTACGGCCCGTCGTCCGCACCGAGGTGGCCTTCCTCGGCGGCGGCGGTCTCGACGCGGACCACGGCGCCCTCGTCGGTCAGGAACTCGATGTAGTCCGGCACGGCACTCCCCCCAAAGACATGTGTGGTGGTCCGATCCGGCCTCGGGCGGTCGTTGCAGAGCCTGCACGCGCCACGCGGCGGTCAAACCCGATCGCGGTGTGAGCTGTCTCCCGTACGGTTCACGGGACATGACAGTAGGCCAGCACGTACCGTCGGCACCATGGGACCTCTGGAGCCAAGGGTCCTGCCGCCCCGGATCGAGCGCCTGCCGGGCCGGGTGGCCGACGAACAACCGGCCGACCTCGCCGGGGAGCGGCGGACCGTCGAGCACTTCCCGGCGGCCGGGCCAGGCCTAGGCGACGGCCCCGGCCCCGGCCCCGCCGCGGGTGCGGGTCTCCAGCCACTCCGCGCAGCGGGAGAGCAGCCAGTTGAGCGCCACGAACACCAGCGCGATCTCGAAGTACACCTGCAGGAAGTCGTGGCCGAGGTAGGAGGCCAGCACATTGCCCTGGTGCATCAGCTCGGGGTAGCTGACCACGTAGCCGAGGGTGGTCTCCTTCAGCGCCCGCACCGCCTGGCCGATGATGGTCGGCAGCAGGGCCCGGACGGCCTGCGGCAGCACGATCAGCCGCATGACCTGGCCGTGCCGCAGGCCGATGGCGTAGCCGGCCTCGCTCTGGCCGCGCGGGAGGGCGAGCACGCCGGCCCGGAAGATCTCCGCGAAGTTGCCCGCGCCGTGCAGCACGATGGGGACGACCAGCTGCCAGAACGGCGACATCCGCACGCCCAGTGCGGGCAGCCCGAGCAGGAAGAAGTAGACCAGGAACAGCAGCGGCAGCGACCGCAGCAGCTCCACCACCGCCGCGGCGGGCAGTGCGACGGCGGGCCGCCGGGAGAGCCGCAGCAGGCCCAGCAGCGCGCCGGCCGGCAGGCCGATCGCGATCGACACCAGACCGGCCACGATCGTGTTGCCGAGCGCGCTGAACAGGAACCGCTGGGCCGGGACGGTCAGCAGCGGCTGCCACTTGGCCGCGTCGAGCTGGCCGTGCGCGCCGAGTTGGGCGAGCAGAGCGGCGAGCAGCAGCACGATCAGCGCGCAGGCGCCGGCCGAGGCGATCCGCCGCTGCCTGCGCCCGCGCGGGCCGGGCGGTTCGAACAGCACGCCCGCGGCTCCCTGCAGCGGGGTCGGGGCGACGGCCCGGCGGAGCCCGGCCACCGGGCCGCCCGCCGGGGAGGCCGGCGCCGGCGCGGTCGGTCGGAGGGTGTCGATCACGGCTTCACCTCGGGCTGCCTTGTTCATCGGTGGATCCGGAAGCGTCGCTCCAGCGCGCCGGTCGCCATGCCGCCGGCCAGGGTGAGCGCCACGTAGAGCAGGGTGGCGGTGCCGAACAGCGCCAGCGGTTCGACGTACTGGACGTTCAACTGCCGGATCACACCGGACAGTTCGTTGACCCCGGCGACCGAGCCGACCGCACTGCCCAGGGCGCAGGCGATGAACATGTTGCCCAGCGGCTGGATCATCGCGCGCAGCGCCTGCGGGAGCACGATCAGCCGCAGGCACTGCCCGGTCGTGAGCCCCAGGGCCCGGCCCGCCTCGATCTGCCCGACCGGGACGGTCTCCAGACCGGAGCGCAGGATCTCGCAGACGTAGCCGGCCACGTACAGCGACAGGCCGACGACCAGCGACGGTTCCAGCGGCAGGGTGAGGCCGAGCTGCGGCAGGACGAACACCGACACCACCACGACCAGCAGCAGCGGCAGGTTGCGGAAGGTGTGGACGTAGACCGCGCCCACCGCGCGCAGCACGCGCAGCGGGGCGACCCGGCACAGTCCGAGCACGCCGCCGAGCAGGAGCGCGGCGGTGTAGCCGGCGACGGTGAGCAGGACGGTCCGGCCGAAGCCGGCCAGGATCTCACCGAGGTGGTCGGCGACGACGTTCACGGCGGCGTTCCGTTCAGGAGGATGCGGAGGGGGCGGGGGCCGGGGTGATCCCCAGGTCGCCGACGGGCGGGGGCGTGGGCGCCGGCGCCTTGGTGAGCGGCGTGACGTTGTCCTCCCAGGCCTGCTTCCACAGCCCGTCCTGCTCGATCTCCGTGAAGAAGTCGTTGACGATCCGGGTGAACGCCGGGTCGTCCTTCGGCAGGCCCACCCCGTACATCGAGGCGCCGTAGGTGAAGGAGAGCATCTCCAGCGCCGGATCCTTCTTCGCCTGGGCGATCGCGACGGCCTGGTTGTTGACGAAGGCGTCGCCGCGGCCGTCGTGCAGCGCCTGGAGGCACTGGCTGACGGTCTGGAAGACCACCGGTTCCGCGTTCGGCGCCGCCTTCTTCAGCGCCTCCACCGCGGGGCCGGCCGTGGTGATCACCTTGCGGCCGTTGAGGTCGTTGACACCCGCGATGCCGGTCGTGCCCTTGCGGACCAGGAGGGCCTGGCCGAGGTTCATGTAGGGGCCGCCGAAGGAGACCTTCTTCAGCCGCTCGGGCGTGATCAGGTAGGTGGATATGACGACGTCGACGGTGTTGTTCTGGAGCAGCGCCTCACGGGTGTCCGCGGTCACCCCGACATGTTCGACCGCGGGCTTGCCCAGCAGGTACTTGGCCAGCAGCTGGGTGAGGTCGCTCTCGAAGCCCTGGTAGTCGTCGGTCAGCGGGTTCTTCTCGGAGAAGCCCGGGCTGGTGTCGGAGGCCCCGGCGGTCAGGTGGCCGTTCCGGCGGATGCGGTCCAGCGTCGGGCTGGCCGGCAGGTTCTTGCCGACCGGCGCCTTCGAGAGCAGCGAGCCGGCCGGGCCGGTGTCGGAGGGCAGCGGGGCGGCGCCCGAGCCACAGGCGGTGATCACCGAGGTGGCGCAGACGACGGCGGCCGCGAGGGCGACGACTCTCCTGACGGTCATGACCTGGTCCTTTCGCTGGCCGCGGAGGGGCGCGGCGGTGGGCGGTGCCGACAGGGCGGGGCGGGGGGTCCGGCTGTCCGCGGCACGTAGCCGCGGCAGCCGTTCTGTCGTGGGTACTACAGGATTGGTAGAACCGGTAGTAGGCGCTCACCCTAGCCGCCCCGAGGCCGCTGTCAAGGGCCCCGCCACAGCTGCTGCCCGTCCGCCCCCGCCCCGCGGCCCGCCCGTACCGCCCCGCGGCCGTGCCGCCGCGCCCTCGCGGTTCAGCCCTCCGCAGCTCGGCCCTCCGCGCCCGCGGCCCCCCTGCGCTGGGCCGCCCGACGCGGGACGTAGACCGCCGGATCGCGGCCGGTCAGCGCCTCGCGCAGCCGGTTCAGCGTCTCGCCCGCGGCCGCCGCCCGGTCGGCGTCCTCGGCCTGCACGGCCAGCAGCAGGGCGTCGTTGAGCGCGATCGAGGCCAGCTCCTCCCCGGCCAGGCCGCCGCTGGAGAACAGTGCCGTCAGCACCACGTCGACCCGGTCCTGGAGGACGGGTCCGAGCGAGTCGGTGACCAGGATCCGGGCGGCCCCCACCTGCGCGGCGTGGTCCAGCACCACCTCCAGGTCGTCCAGCAGCCGACCGGGCGCGTAGACCACCAGGACGTCCTGCGCGGACAGCGGCAGCAGCGCGTCCGCGAGGTGGAAACCCGTGGACGCGGCGACCCTGGTCCGCCGCCCCAGCCGGGCGAGCCGCAGGGCGAGGTGGCGGGCCACCAGTTCGGACGCGCCCACGCCGAAGGCCATCACCTCGCGCGCCCCGGAGAGCAGGTCGACCGCCTGCCGGAAGGCGGCCGGGTCGAGCCGGTGGCGGGTCTGCTGCAGCCGGTCCACGGCCTCGTCGAAGACCTGGTCGATCACCGTCCCGGCGTCCCCGTCGACCGGGCGGCGGCGCACCGCGGACGGCCGGCTGCTGTCCACGAAGTGCCGGCCGAGCTCCCGCTTGAGGTCGGGCAGCCCGCTGTAGCCGAGCGCCTTGGCGGTGCGTACGACGGTGGCGTCGCTGGTGCCGGAGGCGCGGGCCAGCTGTTCGGCGGTGGCGAACGGCACGTCCTGGACGTGGTTGCGCAGATACTCCGCGACCCGCCGCTCGGCCGGGGAGAGCGTGGCCAGCTGTTCGGCGACCCGGGCGTGGAAACCGGCGGCACCGGCCTCGCCGGCGGCTGAAGTAGTCCTCATGACAGTACTTGACTCCATTGTAGTTTCGGCTACGCTCTGGCAGCACTACAGCTACGAAATGCGTCGCGCTTGTAGTCGATGCTACAGAGCGGTCCGCTCAGCACCCGAGGGAAGTCCATGCACACACCGCCCATCCCCGTGATCGAGATCTCCGGGCCCCCGCGGGAGCGCGGCCGCACGTACGGGGAGGCCGCCCGCCCCCAGATCGAGGCGGCGCTGGAGTTCTACGGCGAGTCCTTCGCCCGAGGCAGCCGGCTGGACTGGCACGGGGTCACCGAGCGGGCCCGGCTGTGGGTGCCGCTCGTCGAGGACTTCGCGCCCGACCTGCTGGAGGAACTGCGCGGCGTCGCCGAAGGCGCCGGGACGGGCCTGCTCGACCTGATGGCCCTCAACGCCCGCGGCGAGATCGTCTACGACCGCACCTTCGCCCGGATGGGCCGGCCGCCACAGGCACCCGGGACCGCCGGGGCCGAGGCCGACGCCGAGCCCGCCGAGGCGGCCGACGGCTGCTCCTCCTTCGCCCTGCTGCCCCCCGCCGCCGGCGACGGGCACGTCTGGGCCGGGCAGAACTGGGACTGGCGCACCGGCGCCGGCCGGACCCTGGTCGCCCTGCGCGTGGTGCAGCCGCCGCGCCCCACCGTGGTGATGGTGGTCGAGGCCGGGCAGATCGGCCGGCACGGCGCCAACTCCGCGGGCATCGCCCTGAACGCCAACGGGCTCGGCGGCCGCTTCGGCGACGAGATCGGCGTCCCGCAGACCTTCATCCGACGGCGGATCCTGGACCAGGCGAACTTCAAGGACGCCCTCCAGGTGCCGTTCTCCGCCCGCCAGCAGATCCCCACCAACCTGCTGTACACCCACCGCGACGGCGTCTCGATCGATCTGGAGACCACCCCCGGGCGGCACCAGTGGCTCTACCCCGAGCAGGGCCTGCTGGTGCACGGCAACCACTACCAGGCCGCCGTACCACCGCAGTTGGCCGACAGCTACCGTCCCTTCTCGGTGGACTCGCTCTACCGGGTCCCGCTGATCGAGGCGGCACTGCGCCGGGCCCGTGACCTCTCCGAGCCGGAGGACGTCCGCGGTGTCATCGAGCAGGCCCTCGGCGACCACTTCGGCCTGCCGCACTCGGTCTGCAACCACCCCGACCCGCAGACCGACCCGCTGCTGCAGACCAGCACCATCGCCTCCAACATCGTCGACCTGACCACCGGCGAGTACCACGTCGCGGCCGGGCTTCCCTGCGGCACGCCGTACCGCCCGCTGCCCTGGAACGTCTACGACGGCCCCGGGGGCTGCTGACATGGCGACCGAATACCAGCCCGCCGGCCACCCGCCCACCGAGCCCCTGATCGGCATCCGGAAGGTGTCGAAGAGCTTCGGCACCGTCCGGGTCCTGCACGACATCGACCTGGACGTGCACCGCGGCGAGGTGGTCGTGCTGCTCGGCCCGTCCGGGTCCGGCAAGACCACCCTGTGCCGGTGCGTCAACCGGCTGGAGACCCTCGACGCCGGGACGATCACGGTCGGCGGCACCCCGCTGCCGGCCGAGGGCCGCGCGCTGGCCCGGCTGCGGGCGGACGTCGGGATGGTCTTCCAGTCGTTCAACCTGTTCGCGCACCGCACCGTGCTGGACAACGTCACCCTCGGCCCGATCAAGGTGCGCGGCCTGTCCCGCCGGGAGGCCGAGGAACGCGCCCGCGGGCTGCTGGCCCGGGTCGGTCTCGCCGGGAAGGCCGGGGCCCGGCCCAGTGAGCTCTCCGGCGGACAGCAGCAGCGGGTGGCCATCGCCCGGGCGCTGGCGATGGACCCCGCGGCGCTGCTGTTCGACGAACCCACCTCGGCCCTCGACCCCGAGATGATCAACGAGGTGCTGGACGTCATGGTCTCCCTCGCCGACGAGGGCATGACCATGCTGGTGGTGACGCACGAGATGGGCTTCGCCCGGCGCGCCGCCGACCGGGTGGTGTTCATGGCCGACGGGCGGATCGTCGAGACCGCCCCGCCGGAGCGGTTCTTCGCCCACCCGGCGACCGAGCGGGCCGCCGAGTTCCTCTCGAAGGTCCTGCAGCACTGACCGTCGGTGCCGTCCGGCCCCGCGCACCTCCCGGATTCAGCCGGGCGGCCGCACCGCACCGCCCTTCGAGCGGGCGGGACCTGCCGAACTGCCGTACGAGCAGGTGATGCCACTGTCCGATGCGGCCGGGGACGCGTCCGCGCGGGCGGGTAGGTTGGTTCCGCCGAGGACGGCCAGGGGAGGAGCGGGATGCCGAACGGGACCGAGGAACAGGCACCACTGGCGATCGTGGCCACCACCGCGGAGGTGCTCGGCCATCCGGACGGCCACCGGGGCCTGCTGAATCCGGTGGAGCGGGACCGGGCGGACCGGTTCCGCAGGGAGTCCAGCCGGCGGGACTTCATCGCCGCGCATGTCCTGGTCCGGCTCTGCGCCGCCCGGCTGCTCGGCCTGCGGCCCGGTGAACTCGCCTTCGAACAGCACTGTCCAGGCTGCGGCCTGCTCGGTCACGGCCGACCGCGGCTGGCCGACCGGCCGGACGTCTGGCTCAGCCTCTCGCACACCGAGGGTGTGGTCGCGGCGGCGGCCGGCCGGGGGCCGGTCGGCATCGACGTGGAGGTGCTCAAGCGCCCCGGCCCCGACCCGGGCCTGCTCGCCCGGGTGCTCACCGACGCCGAACGGGCCCAGGTGGCCGGGCACCCCGAGCCGGAGCACGCGTTCCTGCGGCAGTGGGTACGCAAGGAGGCGCTGATCAAGGTCGGCCGGACCACCCTCGACAGCCTCGCCGAACTCGACCTCTCCGCGCTGCCGTTGAGCCGCACGGACGGGCCGGCCGACGCCGTCCACCCCTTCGAGGACCTGCACATCCTGGACCGCACCGACCACCTGCGCGGCGCCGTCGCCGCCGTCGTCAGCGCGGTGCCGGCGGTGATCGGGACGGCCTGAGGGGGCGCCGCCCCGGCCCGGAGACCCGGATAAGCGGGTGTTAGCGTGCTGCCGGCCCTCCGGCCGACCGCCCCCGTGGCGGCTTTCCGCGCGTAAAGGATCACCGCACCATGGCCAAGCTCCTGCTGAGCCTGCACGTCCTGGCCTCGGTCCTGTTCATCGGACCGGTCGCGGTCGCGGTCAGCATGTTCCCGGCCCGCGCCCGGGTGGCGCTCGCGGCCGGTCCCGAGCAGGCCACCGCGGCCGCCTCGGTCCGGCTGTTGCACCGGATCACCAACGTCTACGCCCTGCTCGGGGTCGCCGTGCCGGTCCTCGGTGTGGGCACGGCCCAGGTGATGGGCATCATCGGCCAGCCCTGGCTGATCGTCTCCATCGTGCTCACCACCCTCTCCGCCGGCGCTCTGCTGCTCTTCGTGGTGCCCTCGCAGCAGGCCACCGTCGACGCCCTGGACGCGGCCGACCCGGCGGGCGAGGACCACGCCCGGGCCGAGCGCGCCCTGCGGCTGCTGCCGATGACGGCCGGGGTGTTCAACCTGCTGTGGGCCGTCGTGGTGGTCATGATGGTGGTCCGCCCCGGCTCGACGACCGGCGCGTAGCCCCTGCCGCCTCCCCACGGACCCGCCATGCCACCTGCCCCGACCGCACCCGTGATCCGCAGTGACGTCCCCGGGTCCTTCGCCCGGGCCGTCTTCCACGAGCGCCATCCCGAGCTCGTCCGGCAGGTCCTGGACGCGCTGCCGTACGGGCCCGCCGAGCGGGCGGCGGTCGGGCGGCTGCTCACCGAGAGCACGTCCGGGGTCCTGTCGCCGCCGGACCCGGGCTGGCACGACCACGCCCGGTGGCTGGCCTGGGGCGAGGGCCGGTGGGGCCGGCCGTGGGGCGAGGCGCCGTTCCTGTGGGCCGAGAGCTGGTTCTACCGGCGACTGCTCGACGCCACCGGCTACTTCCGGCCGGGAGCGTGGCAGGGCGTGGACCCGTTCGCGCCGTTCAAGAGCGCCGAGCTGGCGAGCCCGGCGGTGGACGAGGAGTTGGCCGCGCTCGGCACGCTGCCCGAAACGGGCCGCGCGGACGCGCTGCTGACCTCCGCGCTCTGGGGCAACCGTGCGGACCTGAGCTTCCGGATCACCGCCGGCGCGGGCGAGGGCCCCTCCCCGTCGGGCCTGCTCGCCGACGACCGCGCCGTCCTGTGGGACGCGCTGGCGAACGCGTCCGGCGGGCGGGTCTGCGTGGTCGCCGACAACGCCGGGCGGGAACTGCTGCCGGATCTGGTGCTGATCGACCATCTGCTGGCCCAGGGGCTCGCGGGCTCCGTGGTCCTCTTCGTGAAGCCCCAGCCGTACTTCGTGTCCGACGCCACGATGGCCGACGTCCTGGCCACCGTCGAACGGCTGCGCACCGCGCCGGGGCCGATCGGCCGCCGGCTCTGGCAGGCCCTGGGCGCCGGCTCGCTGGAGGTACGCACCCACCCGTTCTTCTGCGCCCCGCTGCCGTTCCACGACCTGCCGGCCGACCTGCGCGCCGAGTTCGCGGGCGCGGCCATGACGATCCTCAAGGGCGACCTCAACTACCGCCGGCTGGTCGGCGACCGGCACTGGCCGGCCGCCACCCCGTTCGGGGACAGCGTCGCCCACTTCCCGTCCCCGGTGACGGCCCTGCGCACCCTCAAGTCGGAGGTCGCCGTGGGCCTTTCCGCCCCGCTGGTCGCCGAGCTCGACCGCACCGACCGGCCCTGGCGCACCAGCGGCCAGTACGCGGTCATCCAGTCGCACCCGGCGCGCAGAGGCCCGGCCTCCGCCTTGTTGCACAATATGTGCAGGTAGTTGGCCAAGGCAACAGAGGGTGGCAGCGGGTGGCGACAGTGGCGGGATCACCGGTGGTGCTGGGGATCGAGTCCTCCTGCGACGAGACCGGCGCCGGCCTCGTCCGGGACGGCCGGCTGCTCGGACAGGCGGTGGCGTCCAGCATGGACGAGCACGCCCGGTTCGGCGGGGTGGTGCCGGAGATCGCCGCCCGCGCCCATGTGCACGCGGTGGCTCCCGTCGTCCGCGAGGCGCTGGACCGGGCCGGGCTGACCCTCGCCGACGTCGGGGCGGTCGCCGTCACCACCGGCCCCGGCCTGTCCGGCGCCCTGCAGGTCGGCGTGGCCGCCGCGAAGAGCTACGCCTTCTCGCTCGGCGTCCCGCTGTACGGCGTCCACCACCTGGCCGGCCACGTCGCCGCCGCCACCCTGGACGGCGGGCCGCTGCCGGACCCCTGTGTGGTGCTGATCGTCTCCGGCGGCCACACCTCGCTGCTCCTGGTCCGCGACCTCGCCCGCGACCCGATCGTCCACCTCGGCGACACCCTCGACGACGCGGCCGGCGAGTGCTTCGACAAGGTCGCCCGCATCCTCCGCCTGCCCTACCCCGGCGGCCCCGCGATCGACCGCTCCGCCCGCGACGGCGACCCGGGGGCCGTCCGCTTCCCCCGCCCGCTGACCGGCCCCCGCGACGACCCGTACGCCTTCTCCTTCTCCGGCCTCAAGACCGCCGCCGCCCGCTGGGTCGAGGCCCAGCGCACCACCGGCGCCGAGCCGCGGGTACCGGACGCGGCCGCCGCCCTGCAGGAGGCCGTCGCCGACGTCCTCACCCGCAAGGCCGTCCGGGCCTGCACCGACCACGGCATCACCACCCTGGTCGTGGTCGGCGGCGTCGCCGCCAACTCCCGCGTCCGGGCGCTGGCCGAACAGCGCTGCGCGGCGGCGGGCATCACCCTGCGCGTCCCCCGGCCGGGGCTGTGCACCGACAACGGCGCGATGATCGCCGCCATCGGCGGCCTGCTCGCCCGTTCGGGCGCCGAACCCGCCCCGCTCGACGTCGCCGTCGACCCGTCCGCACCCCTGGAGTACGCCGCGCTCACCCCGCTCCCGCACCGCACCGGCCGGGCGGCCTGACCTGCGGGCCCGGCGCGGAGGCGCGGCTATCCTGCCGCCGCCCGGTCGGCACCCCGCACCTCCAGGCCGTCGAGCAGCCGGGCGGTCGCCTCGGCGACGGCTTCCACCGCCTCCTCGAAGACCTCCCGGTTGTGCGCGGCGGGAGCGCGGAATCCCGAGATCTTGCGGACGTACTGGAGCGCGGCGGCCCGGATGTCCTCGTCGGTGACGTCCAGGGCCATCGGCGGCCTGAGGGTCTTGATGCTGCGGCACATACCTCCAGTCTGCCGCGCGGCCCGCGGCTCACGCCCGGCGTGGCAGCAGGATCCCGGCCCGTCCGGGCGACCTGGAGCGAGGCCGGCCCCGGGTTCCTTACGGCCGGCACCCGGGGGAGCGCCACGGACAGCACCGGTTCGCCGTCCGTTCCGTCGCCGCCGCACCGTCCCCGCACCGGGACCTGCTGGACGCGCTCAGCCGGGTGGCGTGAGACCGAACAGCCCGGCGGCGTTGTGGTGGCAGACCGCGCGCAGCCAGTCCTCCCCCAGGCCGAGCCGCGCCAGGGCGTGCAGCGCGTGCGGGTAGCCGTACGGGATGTTCGGGAAGTCGCTGCCGAACAGGATGCGGCCCTGCAGCGCGGCCAGGCGCGGGAGTTCGGCGGGCGGGAAGGGGGCGGTGCGCTCGGTGAAGTCGGTGAACACCATCGTGGTGTCCAGGTGGACGGACCGGTGGCGGTCGGCCAGGTCGAGGAAGTCGGCGTACTCCGGCAGCCCCAGGTGCGCGACGATCAGCCGCAGCCGTGGATGGCGGCCCAGCAGTGCCCCGATCGGCCCGGGCCCGGTGTGCTTGCCGGGCGCCGGGCCGGAGCCGCAGTGCACCACCACGGGGGTGCCGGACTCGGCCAGCAGCCCCCAGACCGGCTCCAGCAGCGGGTCGTTGGGGTCGTACCCGCCGACCTGGACGTGTGCCTTGAACACCCGCGCGCCCCGCTCCAGCGCCGCCGCCACGTACTCCCCCGCGCCGGGCTCGGGGAAGAAGGTCGCGGTGTGCAGGCAGTCGGGCGTGCGCTCGGCGAAGCCGGCGGCCCAGGCGTTCAACCAGGCCGCCATGTCCGGTCTGTGCGGGTAGAGCATCGCGGTGAACGCCCTGACGCCGAACCCCCGCAGGGTGTCCACCCGCTGCTGCTCGTCGTGCCGGTAGGCGATCGGCCACGGCCGGCCCGTGAGCGGACCGGCCGAGTCGAAGTACGCCCACACCTTGTCCAGCACCCGCTCCGGCATGAAGTGCGTGTGCACGTCGATCAGGCCGGGCAGGCCCAGCTGCCGCCAGAACGCGTGGACTTCCGCGGTCTCGGTCACGGCCGCGCGCGGCCGATCACGGCTTCGGTGTCGACTCCGGTCGGCAGGGTGCCGAAGGCCGCGCCGTGGTCGCCGCCGAGCCGGGAGGCGCAGAAGGCGTCGGCCACCGCGGGGTCGCCGTGGCGGACCAGCAGCGAGCCCTGGAAGGCGAGGGCCATCGACTCCACCAGGCGGCGGGTGCGGTACTCGATCTCGGCGGTGTCCCCGAGCTGCTTGCGCAGCGTGGCGACGGCGGCGTCGAGCCTGCGGTCGGCGCCGGCGGCGAGGTCGAGCTCGCCGAGGAAGGCCTCGACCGTCTCGGGGCGGCGGGCCATGGCGCGCAGCGCGTCCAGCGCGGCCACGTTGCCGGAGCCCTCCCAGATGGAGACCAGCGGGGCCTCCCGGTAGAGCCGCGGCATGCCCGACTCCTCGACGTAGCCGTTGCCGCCCAGGCACTCCAGGGCCTCGGCGGCATGCGCGGGGCCGCGCTTGCAGACCCAGTACTTGGCGACGGCCAGGCCGAGCCGCCGCACCAGCACCTCGCCGGCGTCACCGCCGAGCGCCCGGTCGGTGGCCTCGGCCAGCCGCATGGCGACGGCGGTGGCCGCCTCGGACTCGACCACCAGGTCGGCCAGGACGTTGCGCATCAGCGGCTGGTCGATCAGGGCGGCGCCGAACGCCCGCCGGTGGGTGGCGTGCTGGATCGCCCGCACCGCGCCGTAGCGCATACCGGCGGCGGCGCCGATGGTGCAGTCGAGCCGGGTCATGTTGACCATCTCGATGATGGTCGGCACCCCACGGCCCTCCTCGCCGACCAGCCAGCCGACCGCGCCGTCGTACTCGATCTCCGCGGAGGCGTTGGACTTGTTGCCGAGCTTGTCCTTGAGCCGCTGGAGCAGCAGCCGGTTGCGGCTGCCGTCCGGCAGCACCCGCGGCAGCATGAAGCAGCTGAGGCCGCCGGGGGCCTGGGCCAGGGTGAGGAAGAGGTCGGACATCGGGGCCGAGGTGAACCACTTGTGCCCGGTGAGCCGGTAGGTGCCGTCGGGCTGCGGGACGGCGCCGGTGGTGTTGGCGCGGACGTCGGAGCCGCCCTGCTTCTCGGTCATCGACATACCGGCGATCAGGCCGCGCTTGCCGCGCGGCTCACGCAGCCCGAAGTCGTACGTGCGGGCGGCGAGCAGCGGCTCCAGCCACTCGGCCAGCTCCGGGGTGGCCCGCAGGGCGGGGACGGCGGCGTAGGTCATGGAGATCGGACAGGTGTGACCGGCCTCGACCTGGCTCCAGACGTGGAACTTGGCCGCCCGCGCGGTGTGGGCGCCGGGGCGGTCGTCGCGCCAGGGGGCGGCGTGCAGGCCGTGGCCGACGGCGACGCCCATCAGCTCGTGCCAGTAGGGGTGGAAGTCCACCTCGTCGATCCGGTGCCCGTAGCGGTCGTGGGTGCGCAGCACCGGGGGGTTCTCGTTCGCCAACCGGCCCCATTCGGCGGCCTGTTCGGAGCCTGCCAGGACGCCGAGCCGGTGCAGCTCGGGCTCGGCCCAGCCGGCGCCGGCCCGGTGCAGGGCGGCGAGCAGGGTCGGGTCGGCGGCGACGTCGTGACCGTACGGCGCGGGCACCTGGTTGGTGACCTCGTGGGTGGCGGGCATCAGCCTTCTCCTCGGTTCGGCGGGAGTTCGGTGGGAGCGGGAGCTCGGCGGGAAGGTCCCCGGTCGGGCTCTCCGAGGGCGCGAAGGGTGAAGGAGACCAGGGCGGGGATGATGTCGTCGGGGTGGCTGCCGCCGGCGGCGAGCGGTCCGACCAGGGCCTCGCCGACCGCTCCGACCAGCGCCGCGGCGGTCAGCGCCGGCTCCTGCGGGGGGAGTTGACCGTCGGCGAGGGCCTCGGAGATCTGGGCGGCGAACAGGTCGCGGAAGGCCTGGCGGAAGACCAGCCGCTCGGCGTCGACCACGGCGTCGGCCGGTTCGGCGAGCAGGGCGTAGGCGAGCCGGGGCGCCTTGAGGGCGCGGGCGGCGAAGGTCTCCACGATGGCGGCCATCCGGCGGTGCGGGGTGCTCTCGCGGGTGACGGCCTCGGCGACGGCGGCCAGCTCACGGCCGACGGTGAGGCGGAAGAGCTCCACGGAGAGCTCGGCCTTGCCGGCGAAGTGCTGGTACATCGAGCCGGTGGCGATCCCGGCCCGGTGTGCGACGGCGGCCATCGAGCAGCCGCCGTAGCCGCGTTCGGACAGCAGCTCCACCGCGGCCAGCAGCACGGCCTCGCGCTGGGCGTCCAGCCTGGCCTGTACGGCGGGGGTTCGTCGGTATGCCACGAAAGAATTGAACCACTCATTCAGTTCTTTCGACAGGGGGCGCCCCGGGCGGGCGGCCCGGAGAGCGCCGAGGGCCACCCGCCGGAGGGGTGCGGGTGGCCCTGGCGCGGGTGGCCCTGGCGCGGTGGAGCCGGTTACGGCCGGGGCAGCACGCAGCCCGCGAGGGTGAGGTCGAGCCGGTTGCCGGGGGCGAAGCAGGCCGGGATGCCGTAGGTCTCCTGGGCGTAGTTGATGCCCTTGCGGACGGTCACCGCGCCGCTCTGGTCGACCTCGCACGGGTTGTTCTCGGTGCAGCGCTCGCCGTCCTCGTTGCCGGTGTTGTTCACGGCGGTCACCATGCCGGTGGCGGTGTCCACGACGGGCGAACCGGAGGTGCCGCCTATGGTGTTGCAGCTGGAGGTGTAGCGGACCGAGTCCTTCCAGGTCCAGCCGCCCTCCTTGAGCCGGTACACGAAGCCGTCGACGCTGCAGGAGTAGATCTTCTTCCAGTAGCCGGAGACCACCTTGATCGACGCACCCTGGGTGGGGTGGTTCGGCGAGATGGTCAGCGGGCTGATCCCGTACCGGGACTGGATGCTCGCGTAGGTGCTGGCCAACTGGTAGATCGACACGTCGGTGTCGGTCATCGTGCCGTAGACGATCCTGCTGGCGCGGACCGTCCCCAGGCTGCCGCCCGAGGAGCTCAGCAGGGTGAAGCTCCGGCTGGAGGAGCGGTTCACGATGACCTGGCCCGCGGTGGGCATGCCGGTTTCGAGGCAGTGCCCGTTGGACAGGACGAGGGCCGGGTCCGAGGCGGTGGAGTTGGGGAGCCGCACCAGGGAGCCGGAACAGTTGCTGAGCGCCACCGTGCCCGCGAAGTTGACGGCGACGGAGGCGTCGGCCGACGCGGGGGTGGCGCCGGCCAGGGCGGTGGCGCCGGAGAGCACCAGGGCAGCGCAGGACGCGCCGATGAGCGGCTTCTTCATGGGGAGGGCCTCTCGATGTGGGGGTCCTCAAAATTTGACGCGGGCATGACGATGTGTCAAGACCGCCGCACCCCACGCCCGTACACCGGGCCCGGACGCCGGGCCCGGACGCCGCCGCCCGAGCGGCCGTCAGCCGCGGCGCCAGTGGCGGCGCCCGACGCTGATCAGCAGCAGCCTGGTCCGGGCGGTGGCGGCCACCGCCGCCTCACCCTCCGGCCCGGCCTCCAGAAAGGCCGTCGCAGTGGACACCAGCAGGTCGACATAGAGCTCGGCCAGCATCCTGACGTCCCCCGCCGGCCACCCGGACGAGACCGGCTGGGCCGACAGCGCCTCGGCCACCTCGTCGGCGAAGCGGCGCAGTTCGGCCGCGATCGCCTCCCGCACCGCCCGCACCCCGCCGTGCCGTTCACGGGCCAGGAAACGGACGTGCGCACGGTGCTCCCGGACGTGGGCGGCGACCACCTCGACCGTCCGGTCGATCAGCGCCTCCGGGTCGTCGCCCTGCGCGCCCTGCTCCGCGAACGCGCCGCGGATCATGCCGTGCAGACTGGCCAGCGACTCCTCCACCAGGGCCACGCCGAGCTCGGCCAGACCGGGGAAGTGCCGGTAGAACCCGGCCGGGGACAGTCCGGCCTCCCGGGTGACCTCGCGGACCCCGAGCCCGCTGAGGTTCTGCCGCTCCAGCAGGTGCAGGCCCGCGTCCAGCAGGGCGCGCCGGCTCTGCTGCTTCTGGGCCTGACGGACCCCCACACCGCTCTCACTGTGACTCACATCATTCAGTAAACAACTGTTTGCCGAGTCTGGGAAGCGTAGAGTGGAGAAGTCAGCGAACAACTGTTAGCTGAACTGTCGCCGAAAGGCTCGTCATGCTTCTCGTCGCCCTTGCCGCCGTCGGCCTCCTCGCCGGAGCCGCCGCCCACCTCCCCCTCCCGGCCTTCCTCGCCGCGGCCGGCGCCATCGCCGCCTGGCTGCTGGTCTTCGGCGCCCGCGAGCACCTGCCCCGCTCCCACCGGCACTGACCGACCACCGAGGAGAGTCCCGCCATGAACGCCACGAACGCCATGAACACCCCGCACGCCGCGCACGCCGCGGACCTGAACACCGCCCGCCGCGGCCGGGTCGAGGCCGACCAGATGGCCGTCGCCTCCTTCGTCCTCGCGCTGCCGGGTCTGCTGGTCCTCAACCTGGTGCTCGGCCCGATCGCCATCACGCTCGCCGCCCTCGCCCTGCTGCGCGGGACGGCACGCCGAGGGCGGGCCCTGCTCGGGCTCGCCCTCGGGGTGACCGACCTCGTGCTGCTGGCGGTGTCGGTCGTGGCCGGCCACGGGATGCTGCTCCAGTTCGGCAGCTGATCCGCCGCGGTGCCCGGCTCAGCCGGTGGGCGCCGTCCACTTCTGATTGGCCGCGCCGGTGCAGGTCCAGATCTGGGCCCTGGTGCCGTTGGCGGAGCTGTTGCCGGTGGCGTCCAGGCACTTGCCGGCGGCCGGGTTGACGATGTCGTGCGAGCCCGGCGCGTAGCTCCACTGCTGGGCGCCGGTGCCGTTGCAGCCCCACAGCTGCACCTTGGCGCCGTCCGCGGTGGATCCGGCCGAGACGTCCAGGCACTTGCCGAGGGCCCGCACCGTGCCGTCCGTGCCGACGGTCCAGCGCTGGGCGGTGGTGCCGTTGCAGTCGTAGAGCTGGACGGCGGTGCCGTCGGCCGTCGCGCCGCCCGCCACGTCGAGGCACTTGCCGGCCAGGCCGGTGATCGGCCCGGACGCGCCGCCGCCGCTCTGGCCGCCGCTCCAGCTGAAGGTGGCCGAGGTCTTCGCGGGCAGGCTGTACGAGAAGTTCTGGCCGCCCCAGTTCACCCGGACGCTCTGCGCGGAGCCGCTGTCGTTGTACGCGATCAGCGCCTTGGAGCCGTCCGGGTTCAGCCAGGCCACGTTCGGTACGGCCGAGTTGGCGGTGGAGGCGATCCGGTAGGCACCCGGCTGGACGAACTTGGTGAGGTGGCCCATCGTGTAGTACTCGACGGTGTAGTCGACCTGCCCGCTGCGGGCGTCCCCGTTGTGCACCGTGACCAGGCCGGTGCAGGTGCCGCAACCGCCGTAGTGCGGGCCCATGTTCTGGTCGACGGCGAGGCTCCACTTGGTCACCGACTTCCCCCAGTTGCGGGTGTAGTCGATGATGTTGCGCATGTCCTCCTGCTGCTGGTTGCCGATCCAGGTGCCGCCGGAGTGCTCGGTGTCGAACGCGTCCAGCGCGGGGTACTGGTTGTGGACGGTGGTCTGGGCCGCGACGTCGCCGCCGTAGCCGTGCCAGGCGATGCCGCCGAAGTTGGGGTGGTCGCGGATCGCCGGGTCGTCCACGACGGGCGCCGCGTAGCCGGCGTACTGGTCCCAGTTCCAGTCCAGCGCCAGGACCTTGGCGCTCTGCCCGGCGTCCTTCAGCGCGGGCAGCAGCGCGGTGCCGGTGAAGTACCGCAGCCCGGAGCCGTTCCAGCTCATCGAGGGGTAACCGGC
Source organism: Kitasatospora sp. NBC_00374 (assembly GCF_041434935.1). NCBI lineage: Bacteria > Bacillati > Actinomycetota > Actinomycetes > Kitasatosporales > Streptomycetaceae > Kitasatospora > Kitasatospora sp. NBC_00374. The sequence continues at coordinate 2,841,565 of NZ_CP107964.1, forward strand.
GCAGCAGGTGGGCTCGTTCTGGACGGTGACGTAGTTCACCGGGACGCCCTGCGCCTGATAGGCCTGCAGGTACTTGACGAAGTACTGGGCGTAGGCACCGTAGTACTCGGCCTTGAGCCAGCCGCCGTCGAGGCTGCCGCTGTCCTTCATCCAGGCGGGCGCGGTCCACGGCGAGGCCATCACGGTGAGGCCGGGGTTGAGCTGCCGGGCCTGCCGGGTGAGCGGCAGGACGTCGGCGAGGTCGTGGGAGACCGAGAAGTCGGCGAGGTTCGGGTCGGCCTGGCCGGCCGGCCGGTCGTCGTAGGTGTAGCCGAATCGCGCGAGGTCGGAGGCGCCCATCGGGTTGCGGACGAAGGACAGCCCGATGCCCTCGGCGGGTGAGAACAGCTTGCGCATGGTGGCGTCGCGGGTGGCGGCGCTCAGGGCTCCGCTGCTGTTCAGCAGCCAGGCGGCGGTGTCGGTGAACGAGGCGCCGCCACCGGTGAACTGCTGGTAGCGGGTGGACTCGTCGACGGTGATCTGCTGCCCGCCGCTGCCGGCGCCGGCCGTGAAGGAGACCGACGGCTGCTGCTGGAGCCCGCGGGTGACGTGCCGTCCGCCGGCGTCGTCGGTGGTGGTGAGCCAGATCGAGACCGGCTCGCCCGCCGCCTGCGCACCACCGGCGGCGGCCAGCAGCCCGGAGGCGGCGAGGGCGCCGGCCAGCAGGGCGGCGGCCGTACGGCGGGTGCGGGACGGGTGGGCAGAGGGGTGCCTGGGCATGTCGGCTCCGCCTTTCGGTGGCCGAGAGGTCTGCGGGTGGGGGTGTGGCCAACAGCGGGGGCTGCCAGGGGGGAAGGGCGGCCGGTGGGGCGGTGCGATTCAACTCCTGGACACGTCAAGGCGTCAAGGCTTTGGTCTGAACCAATTGTCGCCAACCTGTGAAGGCACAGCTCGGAGCATCCGGGCGTGATCCTTCGGGAGTTGGCGACTCATCGGTGAGGAAAGGTTCCCAACGGTAACCCTTGACGGGACCCCTGACGGCGAGTTGACTCCGGCGCCACGCCGAGCGGCGGCGCAGCCCGACAGCGGCCGATCCGCCCTCCCCACCGGCGCGGCTGCTCCGACGGCCCGTCAGGGCGGCTCCCGCACGGCCGATCCCCCATGGTCCCCAGGAGGACTCCCATGCCACGCCCCTCCCGCCTGACCACCCTCGTCGCACCATTGGCGCCAGCCGCCGGCACCCTGCTGGCCGCGGCCCCAAAAGGCGAGCGCCGCGCCCGGGCTTCCCCGCCCAGTACGCCGCGCCCTACGTCGAGACCGGCGGGATCACCACCCCCGGCCGCCCGAGCGGGCGGATCACCGGGTACGGCGGCAAGTGCGTGGACGTCGCGGCCGCCGCGAGCGCCAACGGCACGGCCGTCCAGCTCTACGACTGCAACGGCACCGCCGCACAGAACTGGACGGTGGCGGAGGGCGGTTCGCTGCAGGCGCTCGGCAAGTGCCTGGACGTGACGGGCGCGGGAACCGCCAACGGCACCAAGGTCCAGATCTGGGACTGCTCCGGCGCCGCCAACCAGCAGTGGCACCTGCCGTCCTGACCACGAGGAAGGGACCACCGATGAACCGCGTCACCCGCCGGCTGCCTGCCCTGGCCGCGCTGCTCGCCCTGATCGCCCCCGGCCTGAGCGCCGCCGCGCCCGAGGCCGCGGCCGCCCCGACCGCCATCACCCACCCCGGGGTCCTGGACAGCCGGGCCCAGTTGGACTTCGTCCGGGCGAAGGTGCAGGCCGGGGCGCAGCCCTGGAACTGACCGTCCACGACGGCAGGGCCGCCCGGGCGAACCGATCGCCCGGGCGGCCCCGCCGTGTACGCGGCCGGTCAGACCGCCAGCGGCCGGATCGCGGTGGGGGCGTGGCCGGGCTCGGTGGCCAGTTCCTCCCACTCGTTGATCGCGTCGATGCCGGCGCCGCCCATCGAGATGTTGGTGACGCGCTCCAGGATGGCCTCGACCACGACCGGGACGCGGTACTCGGCGGCCAGCTTCTTGGCCTCCTCGAAGGCGGGCAGCAGCTGGTCCGGCTCGGTGACCCGGATCGCCTTGCAGCCCAGGCCCTCGACGACCTTCACGTGGTCGACGCCGTAGACGCCCAGCTCCGGGGAGTTGATGTTCTCGAACTCCAGGTTGACCTGGAAGTTGATGTCCAGGTTGCGCTGCGCCTGGCGGATCAGGCCCAGGTAGGCGTTGTTGACCAGGACGTGGACGTAGGGGATCCGGTGCTGGGCACCGACCGCCAGCTCCTCCAGCATGAACTGGAAGTCGTAGTCGCCGGAGAGGGCGACGACCGGGGTCTGCGGGTCCGCCGTGGCGACACCGAGCGCGGCCGGGATGGTCCAGCCCAGCGGGCCGGCCTGACCGCAGTTGATCCAGTGCCGCGGCTTGTAGACGTGCAGCATCTGCGCACCGGCGATCTGGGACAGACCGATGGTGGTGACGTAGCGGGTCTCCGGGCCGAAGGCCTTGTTCATCTCCTCGTAGACGCGCTGCGGCTTGAGCGGCACGTTGTCGAAGTGGGTGCGGCGCTGCAGGGTGGCCTTGCGTTCCTGGGTGGAGGCGGCCCACGCGGTGCGGTCGGGCAGCCGGCCCTCGGCCTCGAGCTCCCTGGCCACCTCGACGAAGAGCTGCAGCGCGGCCTTGGCGTCCGAGGCGATGCCGAAGTCCGGGGCGAAGATCTTGCCGAGCTGGGTCGGCTCGATGTCGACGTGGACGAAGGTGCGGCCCTTGCGGTAGACGTCCAGGGCGCCGGTGTGGCGGTTGGCCCAGCGGTTGCCGATGCCGAGGACGAAGTCCGACTCCAGCAGGTTGGCGTTGCCGTAGCGGTGCGAGGTCTGCAGGCCGACCATGCCGGCGTTCAGCTCGTGGTCGTCGGCGATGATGCCCCAGCCCATCAGGGTGGGGATGACCGGCGTGTTGGTGAGCTCGGCGAACTCGACCAGCAGCTCGGCGGCGTCGGCGTTGATGATGCCGCCGCCGGCGACGATCAGCGGGCGCTCGGAGGCGAGCAGGAAACCGATCGCCTTCTCGATCTGGGCGCGGGTCGCGGCGGGCTTGTAGACCGGCAGCGGCGCGTAGGTCTCGGGGTCGAACTCGATCTCGGTCAGCTGGACGTCGATCGGCAGGTCGATCAGGACCGGGCCGGGACGGCCGGAGCGCATCAGGTGGAAGGCCTGCTGGAACACGCCGGGGACCTGCGCGGCCTCCAGGACGGTGGTCGCGGCCTTGGTGACCGGCTTGGCGATCGACGCGATGTCGACGGCCTGGAAGTCCTCCTTGTGGAGAACGGCGGTGGGTGCCTGGCCGGTGATGCACAGGATCGGGATCGAGTCGGCGATCGCCGAGTACAGGCCGGTGATCATGTCGGTGCCGGCCGGGCCCGAGGTGCCGATGCAGACACCGATGTTGCCGGCCTTGGCGCGGGTGTAGCCCTCGGCCATGTGCGAGGCGCCCTCGACGTGGCGGGCGAGCGTGTGGCGGATCTCCCCGGAGGCCTTGAGGGCCGCGTAGAACGGGTTGATGGCAGCGCCCGGCACGCCGAACGCGACCTCAACGCCTTCGCGCTTGAGGATCTCCACTGCCGCGCGGGCGGCTGTCATACGAGGCATCGGGTTTCTCCTGCGTCCGGCCCGAGGTGGTCGGGGGCTCTTCCGTCCGGTGGACCGCCAACCCCTGGCGTTTCCACGATGCGGAAGAATAGTTTTGGTATGCGAAAGCAAAGTAAGCCGAGCCCCGCGAGGCCGTCAAGGGGGACCGGATCGCACCACGGTCACGGATTCGCCGACAGGCCCTGGCGGGGGCGGGCCAGTCGCATGCGCACCACCCGGATCGGGGGCGGACCGTCACACCTGCCGGTCCGGCACGGCCACAATGGGTGCAGGGGGTGCCGCCGAACGGGGACGAGGACACCATGGCCCATATCGCCGTGAGCGCACTGAGCCACGAAGGCCTGGTGCGCGAACACAATGAGGACAGCCTGGCCATCGGCCCGTGGACGCTGTGCGCGACGGTCACCGAGAGCCCGCAGACGCTGCTCTTCCCACTCGGCGCGCCCTGCCTGGTCGCGGTCGCCGACGGACTCGGCGGCCACCCCGGCGGCGAGGTCGCCAGCGCCCTGGTGGCACGCCGGCTGGCCGCCCTCGCTCCGGGACTGGACGACCCGGACGCCGTCCGGGAGGCCCTGCTGGCCTGCAACCGGGAGGTCTTCGAGGCCACCGAGCAGACGCCGGAGCTGGCCGGCATGGGCACCACGGTGGCCGGCCTGGTGGTGACCTCGACGGAGGTGATCGTGTTCAACGTCGGCGACAGCCGGGTGCTCGACGCCACCGGCGGCGACCTGCTGCGGCTGAGCACCGACGACAGCCCGCCGCCGCCGCCCGGGCGCCGCACCACCAACATCGTCACCCAGACCCTGGGCGGCTCGGTCTCCCCCCGGACGGTCGACCCGCACATCGCGGTCCACCCGCTGCCCGCCGCCGGCGCCCGCTACCTGGTCTGCAGCGACGGCCTCACCGACCCGGTGCCGGACGAGGAGATCGCCGACATCCTGACCCGGCACTCGGACAGCGCGGCCGCCTTCGAACTCTGGAAGGCCGCGATCGACGCGGGCGGGCCGGACAACATCACCCTCGCCCTGGTCTCCGTCCACCACGACGAGTAGCCCCGGCCCGAGGGCCGGGGTCGGGCGCCCGGGGTCGAGGGCCCGGGACCTCGGGCCGGGCCGCCCTGGACGCGGCGCGTAGAATTCGACGAGCATCGAAAGAGCTGACGCATCATCATCTCTTCGCCGTCGACGTCCGACGCGCGCAGTGGCCGCACCGAGGGGGAGCCCGCAGATGACCGAGGCAGCGATACGCCCGACGGACACCCCGACCGGGCCCGCCGCGCAGCCCGGCGGCGAGCAGCCGCACGGGCGACGGCAGGCGGCCCGCCGCGCGGCGGCCGTCCTGTTCGGCGCCTGGCGCCGGCGGCCGGTCCCCGAGGGCCGGCCGATCCAGGAGAGCGACTACCGCTGACGCTCAGGCCACCTGCGCGTCCGACGAGCTGCAGGTGGGGCACCAGCCGTGCTTCTCGACCGGGTGCCGCTGCGCGGGCACCCGTGCCATCCCGACCGGCCGCCCCGCCGCCGCGGCGCTCGCGCCGACGACGCACCCGACGGACCGCGTGCGCAGCCACTCCGGGTCCAGAAGCAGGCTCTGCTCACGGGCGTAGGACCGCAGCAGGTCGTCGTACGCGTACCGGCCCGGCGCGGGAGCGGCCAGCAGATGGGCGTCCACCAGCCGGTCGAGCAGCGGCTCGACCCCGGCCGGGGACTCATCCAGCAGGTCGGCGGCGTCCGCGAGCCCGATGGTCCGGCGGTCCGACCACGCCAGCACCCGGAAGGCCCGGGCGGTGGCGGCGTCCAGCGCGTCATGACTCAGGGCGATGCTGCGCCGTACGTCCAGCGCGCCGATCCGCAGCTCGTCGAGGAGACGGCCGCTCACCGCCAGCCGGTCGGCGAGCGCCCGTACGCTCCAGGCCGGCCGGGCCACCAGGCGTGCGGCGCCGGCCCGGACCGCCAGCGGCACCCGCCCGCAGGCCGCCACCACGTCCGCGACCGCCTGCGGGTCCGCCATGGCGCGCTCCGCACCGATGATCCGCCCGAACAGCAGCCTCGCCTCGGCCTCCTCCGGCACCCCGACGCCGACATGGCGGGCGCCGGGCAGGTCGGCGAGCACCCCGCGGCTGGTGACCAGCGCCCCGGCGGCCGGGTCGGCCGGCAGCAGCGGGCGGACCTGGGCGCTGTCCCGGGCGTCGTCCAGCACCACCAGGACCCGGCGCCCGGACAGCACCGACCGGTAGAGCGCGGCCCGCGCCCCCACCCCGGCGGGCACCGCGTCCCGCGCGACGCCCAACGCGAGCAGGAAGGACCGCAGCACCGCCGCGGGCTCGGCCGGTGCGGGGTCGGTGCCGCCGAGTTCGGCGTAGAGCACCCCGTCCGGGAAGTCCTCACGGACGGCGTGCCCCACGTGCACGGCCAGGGCGCTCTTCCCGATGCCCGGCTGCCCGGACACCGCGACGACCGCCGGACAGTTGCGCCGCGCCCGCAGATGGCCGGAAACCTCCCGGACCTCCGCCGTGCGCCCGGTGAAATCGGCGACGTCCGGCGGCAACTGGTGCGGCGTGACGGTGAATTCCTCTTCGGGTGATTCGGCCACGATCTGCTCGTCCCGGAGAATGACCTGGTGCATCTCCCGGATTTCCGCTCCGGGCTCGACGCCGATCTCCTCCACCAGGGTCCGGCGGACCTGCTGGTAGACGCCGAGCGCCTCCGTCCGGCGGCCGCTGCGGTGCAGCGCGGCCATCAGCTGCGCCCAGAACCGCTCCCGTCCGGGGTGCTCGGCGGTGAGCGCGCGCAGCTCGGCGACGACCGCCGGGTGCCGGTCCAACCGCAGTTCGGCCTCCACCCGCGCCTCCACGGCGTCCAGCCGGCCCTCGTTCAGCCGGCCGGCCTCGACCTGGTGCAGCGCGTCGGAGGGCACGTCCGCCAGGGCCGGGCCGCGCCACAGGCCGAGCGCGGCCCGGAGCAGTTCGGCGGCCCGCTCGTGCGCGCCTTCGCGCAGCGCGGCCTCACCCTGGGCCCGGAGGGTCTCGAACCGGCTCGCGTCCAGCTCGCCGGGCCCGACCTCGATCAGGTAGCCGCCCTCCCGGGTCTCGATCCGCTCGCCGGCCTCCCCCAGGCCACGGCGCAGTCGCATCACGTAGTTCCGCAACGTGGTGGAGGCGCTCGGCGGCGGGGCGAAGTTCCAGATGGTGTCGGCCAGGACATCCGCCGGCACCACCTGACCCGGCCTCAGCAGCAGTGCGGCGAGCAGCACTCGCTGCTTCGCCGCCGGGACGGCGCGCACACCGCCGCCGTCCCGAACCAGCAGCGGACCAAGGACGCAGAACTCCATCTAACCCGTTCCCCCTCCGGGGTCGGCGCGCCGGCGAGGGCGGGCGCGACCACCGCTAGTCGATCATCACCTCCGTTGTATCCGGCTGCCGGGTTGTCCAGCGCGGGCCGGCCTGCCGGTCAATCAATGACGGACAATCAGCGCCCGAAGTGTCGGGTTTGGATAGATCCGGGGGCCCGGCGCCGCCCGGTCAGTTCTCGCGCGGGAAGGCGCACGCGGCCCGGGCCGCGACGGCCTGCTCGGCGGCGGCGAGCTCCACCCGGGCCAGTTCCCCGGCCACACCCGGCCGGTAGAGCCTGACGTCGACGGTGTCGGTCGGCCCCTCTCCGCCGAGGCAGGCGACCGCCACCACCGGGATCCCGCCCCGCTCCGCGATCTCGCTGCGGAGCGGCCCGAGCCGCCAGGGCGAGGAGAAGCCGGAGTCGGACTTGGCGACGAACCCGATCTGCTGCCACTTCGGACCGGGAACGGCCGCACCGGCCGGGGTGAAGTACCCCGCGAAGCCGACGATCCCCAGGTCGGTCCCGGTCGCCCCGAGGTCGATCGCATCCGAACCCATCCCCGGCTGCGAGGCGGTCATCGAAATGGAGGAGGGCATGGGGGAACCGCCCTGACACATCTCGGGCTGCATTCCCTTGGGCGGATTTCCGTGGATGACCCCCGAGGAGATCACCCCTCCGCCGCTCACCTTGAACCAGCGCATGTCGGGCGTGTTCGAGGTCATGTCCTTGATCACGTCACCCAGGCAGAATCCGCTGAACGAGACCGCGCAGCCGGGCGGGTACTCCGCGATCGAGTCGGCGTTCAGGCTCGGCCCCTGCCGGACCCGGGTGACCGTGCCGTAGGTGCGCCCGGTGAAGGCGACCGGGCCGGCGTAGTCGGCGCACGGGGGCACCACCATCGAGGCCGCCGGGGCGGAGCCGCCGATCAGCTTGGGCAGCACCAGGGCGGAGACCCCGATGGCCACCGCCAGCACCACCGCGGCAAGCACGGCGGGCCAGCGGCGCGAGCGGCCGGGCTCGGCGGGGTCGCCGTCGGCGTCCGAGGGCGAGCCGAGCTCGGCCTCCTCGCCGTTCTCCAGCGCGTCCCGGCCGTTCTCCAGCGCATCCCGGCCGTTCTGACGTGCGTCCTGCGCCGGCCCCGGGGTCGGTGCCGGCCCCGGTATCGCCTCGGCGGCGGATCCGGGCTCCGATCCGGGTCCGGACCCGGGGGCCGTGGCGGGCTCAGGGGCGGGCTCCGGGTCCGGGCGGGCCGGGGGTTCACCGCGCGCGGCGGCCAGCTCCCGGTCGAGCTCATGCCAACGATGTTTCCAGCGGTCTACGTCGCCCCCGCAGGCGCCCACGTAGGCCAGCGTGACCTCCAGACTCGGCTGGCGCACACCGCCGGCCGCGTCGCTCAGGGTGGTGGCACTGAAACCGGCCCGTCCGGCCAGGGCGCGGTAGGTGGGGTTCCCCGCCTCCTCGCGCACTTCTCTCAGGTCGTAGGCGAACGCCTGCAGTGGGCCTTCGGTCGGATCGATGGGGCGGGGCTTGCGAGCCAACGCGTCTCCTAGCCTCTACTCGAACTCGCCGCAGCAGTGCGACAGCCGGGGGTGCCCGACCGCACGGCGCAACCTGACGAGGGCAACCTACAAGTCACCCCATCAGCTTCCGCGCACCGGCCGGTCCCTGACCCACCCCCAGAACGTCTGCGGCGGGAAACGACAAGGGTGCGCCGGTGGGACATTGTCCCACCGGCGCACCCTTTGTCCGGACGGCCGATCAATCGCGGTCGGGACCGGATGGGCCGAGGACACCGCCCTCGATCCGGTCGCACCCGCCGGGAGCCCGCAGCCGGGCTCCCCTCGCTCTGACCTGTCCGCTCCCCCGTACCGGCCGCACCGGTCACCGACCGGTCCGGCCAAGCCGCCCCCGTGCTGGCGACGTGCTGCCGGATCGCCCCGTGCCGATCGGTCGCAGCGCCGCCGGTACCCATAGTGGCGGGCCGGCGTATCGCCGCTGTCGCGCGGCCGTATCCCGCGCCACGCACCCCGGCCGTCCGCGGGGACGAGGGGTCGCGCGGCCCGGGAGGCCACCGGGGCGGCGTCGGAGCCGTGACGTCGGAGTCAGGCCGTCAGGGCTGTCGGAGCTGTGCCGTCAGAGCTTGAAGAGCTGGGAGAACGGCTGGACCAGCCGCTCCTGGCGCGAGCCGAAGTCGACCAGTACGGCGATCTCGCCGTCACCCTCGACCGCGATGGCCCGACCGAGTCCGTAGCGGTCGTGCGAGACCCGGTCTCCCACGGCGAACCGCTTGGGGACCGGCTGGACAGGAGCCTTGAAGGGACTGGTGGGCAGGTGTCGCCGGGCTGCGGCTGAATTCGTCATCATCGCCAGTATGCGCCCCGGGGAATGCGACCGCGCCATGTGTGCGGGCATCGGAGTTGAATAGTTATCCGGATCTTGAACCCGGGAGGGTGAACCCCGGCCGGCGCCGATGATCGCTGACGTACCGTCAGACTCACCCGTCCGGCGGCCCGCCCCGCCCGCGGGTGACGGGCCCGCGGGCGCCCGGGCACGGGGCCGCGCGGGCGGCCGGCAGAACTGGTGGGCCCGCGATCACCCGCTCCGGCCCCCGGCCTGCTACAGTCGGTACCAGTTGCAGTTTTGGTTCCCATGAACTTTGTGTGCGCCTGTTGGCTTGTGACCGACAGGCGCATTTTTGTTTCCCGGTTCTTTTTTCCCGGGCGGGTCATCATCACGGCGACGCGAAACCTGCGCAGTGCGGGTTTCGACAGTCCCCTGAAGGAGATTCTTTAAATGGCTAATGGCACCGTGAAGTGGTTCAACTCGGAAAAGGGCTTCGGCTTCATTGAGCAGGAGGGTGGCGGTCCGGACGTGTTCGCCCACTACTCGAACATCAACGCCAGCGGTTTCCGTGAGCTGCTCGAGGGCCAGAAGGTCGAGTTCGACGTCACGCAGGGCCAGAAGGGCCCGCAGGCGGAGAACATTCGCCCCCTCTAATTCTTGCCGCTGCACAGGCACCCGCCACGCAGCCGGGGCCCGCACCGCGTACTTGCACGGTGCGGGCCCTTTGGCATGTCACGGGGCGCTGCGTTCGACGCCGCCCCGCTGCCGCCCGTTTTCTGGCCCGTTCTTGCGATGTCCCGGCGCGCTGTCGCGCCGCGGAACCTTCCCGGGAGACGTGCCGCCCCAAGGAAGGTTCTCGTATGGTCAATTCCAACCGTTCGTCCTACCGGAGTTCCGGCGCCGGCTCGCGCGCCGGCGCCCGTAGCGGCTCCCGCTCCGGTCCGCGCACCGGCGGCGGCTCGGGCCACCGGCCCCGCAGCTCCGGCCAGGCGGAGTTCGCGCTCCCGGTCAGCACCACCCCCGCCCTGCCCGCCGTCGAGTCCTTCGACGAGCTGGACATGCCGAAGGCCCTGGTCGCCACCCTGACCCGGCAGGGCGTCACCTCGCCCTTCCCGATCCAGGCCGCCACGCTGCCGAACTCGCTGGCCGGGCGCGACGTCCTGGGCCGCGGCCGGACCGGTTCCGGCAAGACCATCGCCTTCGGCCTCGCGCTGCTGGCCCGCACCGCCGGCCGCCGCGCCGAACCGCGCCAGCCGCTGGCCCTGGTGCTGGTCCCCACCCGCGAGCTCGCCCAGCAGGTCACCGAGGCGCTCACGCCGTACGCCCACACGGTGCGGCTGCGGATCGCGACCGTGGTCGGCGGCATGTCGATCAGCCGCCAGGCGCAGGCGCTGCACCGCGGCGCCGAGGTGGTCGTGGCCACTCCCGGCCGGCTCAAGGACCTCATCGAGCGGGGCGACTGCCGGCTCGACGAGGTGGCCGTCACCGTCCTGGACGAGGCCGACCAGATGGCGGACATGGGCTTCCTGCCGCAGGTCACCGAGCTGCTGGAGCAGGTCGGCGCGGACGGGCAGACGATGCTGTTCTCCGCGACCCTGGACCGCAACGTGGACCGCCTGGTCCGGCGCTTCCTGAAGGACCCGGTCACCCACTCGGTGGACCCGTCCGCCGCCGCCGTCAGCACCATGGAGCACCACGTCCTGCACGTGCAGAGCTCCGACAAGAACGCGGCCATCACGCACATCGCCGCCCGCGACGGCGGCGTGATCATGTTCACGGACACCAAGCACGGCGCGGACCGCCTGGTGCAGGACCTGCTGGCCAGCGGCGTGCGCGCCGCGGCCCTGCACGGCGGCAAGTCGCAGCCGCAGCGGACCCGCACGCTGGAGCAGTTCCGCACCGGCGCCGTGACCGCGCTGGTCGCGACCAACGTCGCCGCCCGCGGCATCCACGTCGACGGCCTCGACCTGGTCGTCAACATCGACCCGCCGGGCGACCACAAGGACTACCTGCACCGCGGCGGCCGCACCGCCCGGGCCGGCGAGTCCGGCACCGTGGTCACCCTGGTCCTGCCCAACCAGCGGCGCGAGGTCGCACGGCTGATGGCGACCGCGGGCATCACCCCGAACTCCGCCCGGGTGCACTCCACCGACCCGGAGCTGGCCCGGATCACCGGCGCCCGGGAGCCCAGCGGCGTCCCCGTGGTCATCCCCGACCCGGTGATCGAGCGCCCCCGCCGCTCGGCCGCCGCCAACCGCAACCGCCGCGGCCGCCCGGCCCACCTTGGCCGCGCCGCGGCCTCGGGCACCGGCGGCTCCTCGGGCGCCCGCCCCGGCGGAGCCCGCCGGACCGGCGGCGGCCACAGCAGCAGCCAGCAGCCCCGCTGACACCCCTCAGCACCTGAACGGCCGCTCCCCGCACCGGGGGGCGGCCGTTCGCGGTTTCCGGAGCCACCCGAGTGCCCGCCCACCGGAAATGCCACACCAACGAGTGACCACCGCACCCCCGCCGCCGCACCCACCGACCCCGCCCCCCCGGTACGACTACGAACGAAGCTTCGCGGCAGGCCGCTTCCCCCCCGGCGGACCACCGCCCGGGAGCACCGCGCCGCGCCCGGGAACCTGCCGTCATCCTCGCGGCCACCGCCCACGTGGTGGCCGACGAACTCGGCCTGCGCGCACCGGTCTTCGACCTCATGAACGCCTGCAACGGCCTACCTGGTCGGCATGTGCGGCTTCGCCAGCGGGGCCCGGCGCCGGAGTCGTCGTCGGCGAGTGGTGAGCCCGCCCACGGCCCAACCGTCCCCCTCCACCGCCGGAGCCCCCGTGAACCCCCAACCCCTGATCGCCCCCTGCCGTTGACCGACTGGCCGCCCGCACTCAGGGCGGTCCTGGAGTCCTTCCCCAAGGACGGGCCCGGCCGGGTCAACCTCTTCGGCACCCTCGCCCACCACCCCCGCCGGCGCAGGCCCGGCTCGGCCTCGCCCGGGTGGCCGAGCGGTTGCGCCACCACACCGGCAAGATCGTGCACGGCCTCCAGCCGCTCCCGGTCACCTGGTGACCGCCCGGGCCGGCCAGGCCCACCGCCACCGCCGGGCGGTGTGGCAGGATCGCGGGGGCCGCAGCCGAGGAGAGGGCACGAGATGAGCGAGTGGACCGTGCACGGCAGCCGGCCGATCTACACCAGTCCCTGGGTGGGGCTCCACCTCGTGGACGTCGAACCTCCCGGCCACCCCCGCTACGGGCACCACGTGGTGAAGTGGGCGCCGGTCGCCGCCGCGGTCGTCCTCAACGACCGGGACGAGGTCCTGCTGATGTGGCGGCACCGCTTCACCACCGACACCTGGAGCTGGGAGATCCCGGCCGGCATCGTCGAGGACGGCGAGAGCGTCGAGGCCGCCGCCGCCCGCGAGGTCGAGGAGGAGACCGGCTGGCGGGTCTCCACACTCGAACCCCTGGCGTACATCCAGCCGATCGTCGGCATGTCCAACGCCGAGCACCACACCTTCCTCGCCCGCGACGCCGTCCACATCGGCCCGCCCGTCGACACCCACGAGGCCGACCGGATCGAGTGGATCCCGGTGGCCCGTCTCCAGGGCATGATCGACCGCCGCGAGATCGTCACCGGCGTCGCGGTCAGCGGCCTGCTCCAACTCCTGGCCCGCCGGGGCTAGTTCCGGCACTCCCGGGCCTCGAGACACCCGTGGGGCGACACCCGCCACCAGTGACGTCGCCGTCACCGCCCTCGGCCGCCCCCCGCGCCGTGCCGACCGCGCAGACCGGCGGCCGTGGGTCCTGCTCGTCGCGTCACCCGGTCGAACGTGCACGGCGGACGGCGGTCCGAAACCGTCTGCGCCCACAGTGCCTGAGCCTGCCCGAACTCAACCGAGTGGTTGAAATCCAGGGGGCAACCACTTCGAAGGCTGCTGGGATTGCACCGTCATCACGCGGCGGCTCAGGTCGAACGGCGGCCTTCCCCTCGGATCGCGGCTGCCACGGCGGATACCCCAGTCGTGAATTCGCCGAGCCGCCGACGAGTCGTTCTTCGTCAGCTGCGGATCAAGCGCAGTCTCGACGCTCTGGAGGTTCGGTGGGACCGGGCTCGGGCGGCCGGAGGTCCTGCGCCTCCGTCGGCCCCTGGGAGTTGATCTCCCGAATATCCCCGTCGGACACGGAAAGGGCCCCGAACCGATCATGGTTCGGAGCCCTCGTACTGGTCACGACCTGTGGGCGCAGACGGTTTCGAACCGCCGACATCCGCCTTGTAAGGGCGGCGCTCTACCGCTGAGCTATGCGCCCGCGCGTCACGTCCACCGGTGTCCGGCGGCACGACGACAGCCAAGAGTACCTGGTCCGGCGCCCCGCTCGCCGCCCCCTTGCGCGCGGGCCGCCACCCGGGGGTGCCGGTCGGGGGTGGAGATCGGGAAGAATGGGCAGTGGATCAGGCGTGCGGGGCCGAAGAGGGAGCGCGGTGTGAGGGTGGCCGGCGGTGGCGGCGGGCGGGGTGGCTGGTGGCGCCGGGGCGAGGGCCAGCGGGCGGACGCGAAGGCCGCCCGTGATGCCGCACAGGAGGCCTTCTACGAGCTGGACTCCACCCAGCGCGAGGTGCAGCTGGCGGTGGAGACGGTCCGCGCCGTCGAGGACGAGCAGACCGCGCGCCGGACGGTGGCGGACTACCAGCAGATCGCGGCCCGGGTGGACGAGGTGACCGTCGGCTATCTGGCCGCGCTGGACGCCCATGACCTGGAGGCCGAGGAGCTGGAGTCCTCGGCCGCCGCCCGTGCCCGGCAGGGGCTTGAGCAGGCGCAGCGTCAGCTGCAGGCCGCCAGGTCGGAGCTGTCGGGTTTCCTGACCAGGCTGCAGCCGCTGGTGGACCGGGCCGAGGCCCAGCTGATGAAGGTGACCCCGGCGGTCGAGCAGGCGAAGCGGGCGCTGCTGGGTGCGACGACGGCGCTGGAGTCGGTCCGGGCGGCGGGGATGCGGGCGGACGACCTGGCGGCCCGGCTGGCGGAGCTGGCCCCGGAACTGACCCGGCTGAACGAGGGCGCCGGCAGGCACGGGGTGCCGGACACCCTGCGGCGGGCCGAGGACGTGCAGCGGCGGGCGGAGGCGGTCCGGACGGCTGCGGAGCAGTTGCCGGAGCGGGCGCGGGAGATCGACCGCCGGGTGGGCAGTCTGCGGACCCGGATCCAGGCGCTGGAGACCAGGTCGGAGGCGGTGGAGCCGGCGTTGAGCGAGCTGCGGCGCCGCTTCAGCCTGGCCTGTTGGCAGGATCTGCAGCACGTCCCGGCGCAGATCCCGGAGGCGGTGCGGACGGCGCGGGGCAAGCTCGCGGAGGCGGTCCGGGCCCGGGACGAGCAGCGCTGGCCGGACGCGACGGCGGCGATCGGCACGGTGCGGGCGCTGCTGGACACGGCGGAGGGCTCGGTCTCGGCCGTGACCGACCGGCTCCGGCAGCTGAACGACGTGGAGCACAGCCCCCAGCAGGAGATCGACCGGGCCCGGTTCGCGCTGCGCGACGCCCAGCGGCTGGCGATGTCGGGGCGGCAGACGCCGGACCCGCGGCATGCGGCGCCGCTGGACGCCGCGGTCGCTCGGCTGGACCGGGCGGTGGCGCAGTTGGAGGAGGCGGGCCGGCATCCGGACTACTGGCATTTCCTGACCGAGCTGGCGGCGGTGCGGGAGAAGGCGGCCGAGGTGGTCGCGATGATCCGGGGCAGCCACTGATCCCGGGCAAGCCCACCCCTACCCGCCGGTAACTTAGTTGCTAGAGTTGCCCCATGGCACGAAAGCGCAAGATCACCGCGTCCACCTTCAGACGCGTGCTCACCATCTGGCCGCCGTTCCTGTTCGCCGGCATCCGGGTCCTCGCGGTCAGCCCCGACTTCCGGACGGCGAAGGTCCGGCTCCGCCTGGGGCGGCTCAACCGCAACTACGTCGGCACCCACTTCGGCGGCTCGATCTTCGCGATGACCGACCCGTTCTGGATGCTGCTGGTGATGCAGAACCTCGGCCCGGACTACCTGGTCTGGGACAGCGCCGCCGAGATCGAGTTCGTCGCGCCCGGCCGGGGCGACGTCTTCGCCGACTTCCACCTCACCGACGACCGGCTGGCCGAGATCCGCGAGCTGACCGCCGAGGGCAAGAAGGCCCTGGTCTGGTTCGACACCGAGGTGCTCGGGTCGGACGGCACGGTGGTGGCGCGGGTCCGCAAGCAGATCTACGTCCGGGAGAAGCGGCGCCCGGAGCCTTCCGCCGGCTGAACCTGGGTACCCTGCGGGTATGCCTCGCTACGACTTCCGCTGCCGCTCCTGCGGAGCCACCTTCGAACTCCGCCGCGCCATGGCCCAGGCCAACGACCCGGCGGTCTGCCCCGAGGGCCACACCGACACCACGAAGCTGCTCTCCACGGTGGCCGTGACCGGGGGCGCCGCGTCCTCCGCGGCCCCGGCCGCCCCGAGCGGCGGCGGAGGCTGCTGCGGAGGCGGCTGCTGCGGCTGATCCCGCCAGCGGCCGGGCCGACAGGCACGACACCGCCCCCGGCAGGAGAGCCTGCCGGGGGCGGCGGTGTCGGTCGGCCGAACCGTCGTGGATCAGCGCTCGTCGGCGGTACGCCGGCGGGCCGCCACGACCAGGCCGGCGCCGAGGGCGAGGGCCGCGACGGAGCCGCCGAGCTCCCACGGAAGCCCCTCGCCGCCGCCGGTGGAGGCCAGCACCGCGGAGGAGTCGGTGGTGGCGTCGGTGCGCCCGGTCGCTCGCCGCCGCCGGTGTTCTGCGCGGCCGCCTCGTTCGCCTTGTCCTTCGCCGCGGCCTCGAATCGCGGAGACCCAGGCGAGATTCATCGGCAAACCTGATCTTCGTGAGAGGTTCGTGAACCCCCACCAGATGTCTACCGGCCGTCAGACCCGGACGGAGGCACCCGCCCTGACCCTGGCCAGGATCTGACGGACGATCTCCTCGCCCGCCGAGACACCGATCCGGTTGAGCGCCGTGACACCGGGCGCCGTCCAGTTGGTCTCGGCGAGTTCGCCGTGGCCGGGGCGCCAGCCGTGGTCCGCGGCGAGCAGCAGCTCCGCGTCGAGCAGCGAGTCGCCGGCGGAGAGCACGGTGGCGGCGCCCGTCCGGCGCTCGACCTCGGCCAGGGCCGCGCTCTTGGTGAGCGGGGACGGCACGGCGTACACCTTGCGGCCCTGGAGCGAGACGGTCCAGCCGCGCTCCTCGCACCAGCCGGTCAGCTCGGCCAGCCAGCCGTCGGGCAGCTCGGCGCGTTCGACCACCAGGTAGGCGAAGAGGTCCTCGGCGACCCGGCGCTTGTGGGTCCACTCCGGGTCGGCGGTGATCGCCAGGTGTTCGACCACCTCGGCCAGCGGGGCGCAGGAGGCGGCCAGCCGGGCACCCACCTCGGCCTGCCAGTCCTCGTCCGGCACGCCGTTGACCAGCAGGTGGCCGCCGTTGGCGCAGATCGCGTACTCGGGGATCCAGCCGGGCGTCGGGCCGGGCAGGTGGACCCGCTCGTACTGCGCGCGGGTGCGGGTGGTGGCGGGGACGAAGGCGGCCAGGGTGGTCAGCTCGACCAGCAGCTCGGCGGCGTCCTCGGTCATGAAGGAGAGCGCCCGACCGTCGTGCACCTCCACCGCGAGCAGCCGGGGGGCCAGCCGGTCGGGCATCTCCAGGGCCAGCGCCCGGTTGGAGTAGATCAGGGTGCGGTCGAGGTCGCTCGCCACCAGGAACCGGCTGTCCATCAGTTGTCCTCCGCTCGCACTGCCGTCCCGTCGGCGCCGGTGGCGCCCCGGGTGTAGCGGGGGTGGATCAGGCCCACGCAGGAGTACGGCAGCCCGTCCACCTCCTCCACGGGTACGCCCCGCTGGTCGGCCAGCAGCCGGACGTGGTCCAGGTCCGCGCCGGCGCCGCGCCGGGCCAGCACCCGCCAGGGCACCCGCCGCAGCATGACCCGGGTGGTCTCGCCGACGCCCGGCTTGACCAGGTTGACGTTGTCGATGCCGTACTCGGCGCTGATCCGCTCGACCGCGGCCCAGCCCTCCCAGGTGGGAGTGCGGTCCTCGGCGGCGAGCCGGCCGGCGGCGGCCTCGGCGGCCTCACGGACGGCGGCGAAGCGCTCGACGACGGCGGCCACGAACGCCCGGGAGACGTCCGCGCCGCCCAGCTCGCGGTAGTACTTGGCGCCGTGGAACTCGTTCGGGCCGATCAGGTCGTCGCGCAGCACGGTGCGCGAGATCAGGCCGGAGACGGTCGAGTTGAGGCAGGCCGAGGGGATCAGGAAGTCGTCCCGGGTGCCGTAGGTGCGCACGCAGCCGCCCGGGTCGGCGAGTACCGCGAGGTCCGGGTCGAACCCGGTGCCCCGCAGGGCGTCGGAAAGCTCGCGGGTGATCGCGCCCTTGCCCGTCCAGCCGTCGACGAAGACGACCGTGCCGGCGTCGTGGTGGGCGGCCAGGTACCGCAGGGCCACCTGGTCGATGCCGCGGCCGCGGACGATGGACACGGTGTAGTGCGGGGCGTCGATGCCGTGCGCGAACTCCAGCCAGCGGCGGATCAGGATGCCCACCGGCGTGCCGGCCCGGGCCAGCGAGGCCAGCACCAGGGTGCGGCCGCGCTCGCGCACCAGGGTCTCGGCGACCGTGCCGACGGCCAGCGCGATCCGCTCGGCCGAGGCGGTCAGCGCCTGCTGGAACAGCTCCTGGTACTCGGGGCTGGGCTGGTACTCGACCGGCAGTGACTCGGCGTAGTGGGCACCGCCCGACTGCACGGCCTCCTCGCGCTCCTCGGTCGGGGCCTCCAGCGGGACCTCGGAGAGGTCCTTGAGCAGCCAGGTGACGTCCTGCGCCGGGTACGAGGAGAACGCCGGTCCGTGCAGGGGCGGCGAGCTGGTCAGATTGGTCTCAGTGATCATGCCGGCCTTCGGTGGGGGTGCTCAGCTTGCATGGTGGTGCAGCGAGGCGTCAGCGGGGTGTCGTCGGGCGGTACGAGGGGAGAACGGCGAGCACCACCTGGTCGGTGACCTGCCGCAACTGCTGCAGCAGGGCCCGCTCGCCCCGGTGCAGGGCGGGGGTGTCGGCCGGGTCGTCCACCACCAGGACCACGCTGTCGAAGCGGCGGGAGACGTCGTCGCCGGGGGCGACGTTGTAGGCGTAGCGCTCACCCGGCCCGTCGGCCGGGTCGTCGTGGGAGGCGAAGGCCAGCCGGGTCCGGATGGCGTACCCGGCGTCGTCCACGGCCAGCACCGGGGAGCGGGTCGTGGTGGAGAACCGGACCCGCTGCTCGCCGAGCACCCCGGCCAGGGCGCCGGCGAGGCGCAGCGGCGCGTACATCAGCTCCTCGAAACCGAGGACGAGCACCCGCTCGCCGGTGATCCGGGTGGCGAGGGCGGCCGCGAGGCCGGGCAGGAGCTGCTCCAGCCGGGCCCGGTGCCCGGGGGTGAAGCCGTGCCGGCCGCCGTCCGGGAGGTCGGCGGGCCAGGCCAGTTCGACCCGCTCCACGGGGGCGGGCCCGCCCCCGGGCAGGGGGGCCTCGGGGCCGGCGGCCTCGATCAGGGCCTGGGCGCGGGTCAGCACGTCGGGCGGCAGCAGGACGCCGCCGTCGGCGGTGGCCACCAGGTCGAGCCGGGCGCCGAGTTCGGCGGCCGCCTCGGTCAGGCGTGCGCGGTCGTCGGCGGTGCGCAGGTCGACCAGGGCGACCACGACGTAGTGGTCGCGCGGGTGGGTGGCGTGCAGGGCGCGGACGGTGTTGAGCACGGTGGTGCCGGTGGAGAACTCGTCGTCGACCAGGACCAGCGGCCCGTCGCCGGCCAGCAGCCGAGGGTCCTCCGGCAGCAGCAGGTGGGAGGTGGCGTGCGAGTGCTCCTCCTCGAAGCCGCCCACCGGGTCCACCCCGGCCACGGGCCGCCGGGTGGAGTGCAGGTAGGGGGCGTCCAGGCCGTCGGCGACGCTGTGGCCGAGCGCGGTGGCGGTCTCGGCGTAGCCGAGCACCACGGACCGGGCGGCGGCGTCGGGGCCGAGCAGTTCACGGACCCGGCGGCCGAGTTCCAGGCCTGCGCCGTGCACCACCGACGGGAGCTGCGGGACGTGCTTGCCGAGCACCCCGGAGACCAGCAGGTGGGCCCGCCGCGGGTTGCGCCGCAGCGCGAGCCCGATCAGACCGGGCAGCTCGGGCGAGCCGGTGAGCCGCAGGTCGAGCCGGTCGGTGACCCACTGGCCGGTCCAGGGCGCCGGTCCGGCGTGCTGTGCTGTCAAGACTCCTGCTTTCGGTGGTGCGGCTCGAACCTGTCGTTCGAACGAGCGTACGGGTTCCGGGGCGCCCGGGCGCCCGGCCGGGTGTCCCGGGGCGCAGCCGGACGGCCCGGGGCACGGTCCGGCGCTCAGGGGCACAGGCAGGCGCCGAGCAGCTCGGCGAAGCTCACCTCCTCGCGGGCCACGCCGAACACCTCCGCCCGCAGCAGTACCCGCTCGGCCCAGGCCCGGTGCGGCTTGGCCTCGTTCATCTTGTTGGTGTACGCCGAGCGCAGCACCCCGCCGCCGCCCAGGCTCTGCTGAAGGATGTCCTGGGCGTCCGAGAACTCCTCGTGAGTGACCACGGACAGCGCGTGCACGGCCGGGACGTGGCTGGGGTGGATGCAGGTCTTGCCGAGCAGGCCGTTGGCCCGGTCGAGCTCGATCTCACGGATCAGGCCGTCCAGGTCGTGCTCGATGATCTGCTGGCGCAGCCCCTCGGCGGGCGGGTGGGCCTCGGCGAACGGGGTGCGGCGCAGCTGCGGCTTGAAGATCCGTTCCTGGACCGGGAAGTACTCCCAGACCGGGCCGGTGACCGTGTAGCCGCTGCCGTCGGCCCGGCCGAGCACGTTCACCACGTCGCCGATCACGCCGGCGACCAGCGCGACGTCGTAGGCGGTCAGGTCGGGGGAGCGGCGCAGCCCGTACGCGGAGCACAGGTCGGTCACGCCGAGCCGGACGGCCAGGATCCGCTCCCGGTACTTCTCCAGCAGCCGGGCGACACCGAAGAGCGTCTCGCGGCGGCTCTCCAGGTGGGCCAGCTCGGGGGATTCCAGCACCGGCATGGCGAACAGCCGCCGCCCGCAGGCCTCCTCGGCGTCGGTGAGCGCCTCCAGGAAGGCGGCGCCGGTGTCCTCGGTGAACTTGGGCACCACGAAGCCGGTCAGCAGGGCGATCGCGGGGCCGAGCCGTTCGACCAGGTCGGTGATCTGTCCGGCGGCGCGGACCCGGACGAAGAGCAGCGGGAGACGCTGCTGCCCGGTGGCGGCGAGCTCGCCGAGCTGGACCACCAGGTTGGCCTCCGCGGCCGGGACCTCGTGGTCGGCTATGGCGTCCTCCAGGCACAGCACCATCGAGACCACGCCGCGGGCGGCCTGCTTGCGGATGTCCGCGGCGAGGCTGGCCCGGGTGGCGGGGCTGTAGAGGGTGGCGCCGAGCGCGGTGGCGAGGACGGCGGCGTCGCTGTCCTGGTCGAAGGCCGCGGGCTCCCGGAGGAAGAGCCGGCTGCGGACGTCCTCCGCGAGATGACCGAAGTGGCGCAAAGTGCCCTCCCCTGGGATTGATTGCGGCCCGCCGGTGGGCGGGGTGGCCGGCGCCTCACCAGTGGGACGGATGAGCCGGACGAATGGTTCGCCCGGTTTCCACCGCAGCCCGTGATCGGCACGCGCCCGCGCGGGGGCGTTTCGGGGAGGGGTGGGAGGCCGGGGCCGTTGGGCGCCATGGTACGGACAGATTCGGCCACGCGGAGCCGTGAAACATCGAATTCTCGGAAGGTTGCCATCCGCTTCACACAACACGCGCCCGGCGGCCCCCCGGCACGGCCCCGCCGGGGGAGGCGCATTGTCCGAACCGGTCGCGAACAGGCAGGATGGTGCGCTATGACGCATGTGATGGCGAAGGGCGCCAACATCCCGCTGACAGCCGCCGCGGTCCGCGCCGTGCTGCGCTGGACCGGTTCGCCCGGTTCGCCCGACGTGGACGCCTCCGCGCTGCTGGTCGGCGCCGGCGGCAAGGTCCGGTCGGACGCGGACTTCGTCTTCTACAACCAGCCCCGGCACCCGTCCGGCCTGGTGCGTCACCTGCCGAAGCAGGGGTCCGACTCCGGTTCCGAGGTCTGGGACGCCGTCGAGGTGGATCTCGCCAAGCTGCCGCCCGAGGTCGACCGGGTGGTGCTGGCGGGCTCCGCGGAGGGCGGGGCGTTCCCGGCCGTGGCCGGACTGCGGGTGCTGCTGTACGACGCCGGGGCGGGCGAGCCGTCCGATCCGCTGGCCGAGTTCACCGTGGCCGACACCGGCGAGGTGACCGCCCTGGTGGCGGCCGAGCTGTACCGGCGCGACGGCGGCTGGAAGTTCCGCGCGGTCGGCCAGGGCTACGCGTCCGGCCTGAGCGGCCTCGCCACCGACTACGGCATCGCGGTCGAGGACGAGAGCGCGGACGGCGCGGCGGGCCCCGACTCGACCGGCGGCGCCCAGCTGCAGCGTCTCCCGGAGGACCGGCACCCGGACCACCCGTCCGAGGAGCCCGACACCTACACGCTGGCCCCGGCCACCCCCGCGGCCCCGCTCACCCCGCCGCCCCTGCCGAGCAACCCGCCGGCCGCCCCGCCGCCGCCGAGCACCCCGCCGACCGGCTACGGCTACCCGCCGCCCCACCAGCAGCCCCAGCAGCAGCCCCAGCCGACCGGCTACGCCGGGTACGGCTTCCCGCCCCAGCACCAGCCCACCGGGTACGGCTACCCGCAGCAGCAGCCGGTCGCGCCTCCGCAGCCGGCCCAGCAGCGGCAGCCGCAGGGCACCTTCGCGCTGCCGCCGCAGGGCCCGCAGTTCCAGCCCCGCTGACCGGCCGGGCCCGGGCCGGTCGGGCGCCGGCCGTTCAGGCCGTGCCGGGCGCGGTGGGGCCGGCCTTGTAGCCCCGCTGCCACTGCATGCCGAAGCCGTACAGCCGGTCCAGGTCGGACTGGAACCCGTGCACGTAGCGCACCTCCCGGCGGACGGTGAGCTGGCCGTCCCCGGAGTTCTCGATCAGTACCACCGCGCAGGAACGGGCCGCGGGGGCCCGCTCGTCCAGCTTGATCTCCAGCCGGGGGCCGCTCTGCGGGACGATGGTCACCGTGGCGTGCGTGCGGTCGAAGGCCGGGGTGTCGTCGTAGATGTAGACGAAGATCAGTAAGCGCTTGAACTGGTCCTTCTTCTCCAGGTTGATGTACATCGTCTCGCCCGAGGGCGCACCGTAGACGTCGTCGCCGCTCAGCTTGATGTACGGCGGCCGGTTCAGGTCGCCGAACAGCTGGCCGAGCGGCTGGACCACCCCCCGGGTGCCGTCGGTCAGTTCGTACAGGCAGGCCAGGTCGAGGTCGACGTTGAGCTGCGGGCGGTTGAAGGAGTCCGGCGCCAGGGGCCGCAGGATGCGCGGGTCGAAGAGCCGGCGCAGCGAGGAGCCGCCGGCCGGGCCGTCGGCCGTGCGGGCCGCCCAGTGCAGGTTGACGTAGAGGTAGCCGGTGGTGGCCGCCGAGCCGGTGATCGCGTGCTGCGGGCGGGCCTTGGTCAAGGTGATCTTGAACTGCCCCCCGGCGTCCACGCTGTTGCGTTCGCCCTTCAGGAACTCCCACACCGAGACCATTGCGTCCTCCCCCAGAGCCAGTCAGATCCGACCGGGCCCATGATCCCGCAGCCGGCCCTTCCGTCGTGCCCGTACCGGGCAGTCAGAGCCATACCCAATCCGGGTGGCTGAGTCAACGTCAGCGCACCGGGAAGTCCTTGGTGGCAGAAGGATCCCCGCTCCCGTAACATGCCGCTCCCTCGGACGCGATATCGTCTAGCCGCACAGGTGTCCCGTTCGCCTTGTCCCCCGGCGTCCGCGACGGGCCGTCAGACCCGCCCCCTGCGGCGGGATCCGACCGGCACCCCCCGCCTGTGCCCGACCGCGAAGATCTCTCCTGCCCTGCGGAAAGCCGAGGCCCTCCCCGCGATGAACCTCTCCTCCATACAGCTGGTCTGGGCCGTCGTTGGCGCCGCAGCCCTGCTGTTCACCGCCATCCTGGTGGCCTTCCTGCGCTTCAAGAACAACGGCGCCGACGAGAACACCGACTCCTGGGAGCGCAGCGAGGAGCGCCGCCGCCGCAAGGAGGCGATCTACGGCGGTGCCTCCTACGTGCTGCTGTTCTGCTGCGCCGGTGTGGCGGCCGCGCTCTCCTTCCACGGCCTGGTCGGCTTCGGTCAGCAGAACCTGAACCTGTCCGGCGGCTGGGAGTACCTGGTGCCGTTCGGCCTCGACGGCGCGGCGATGTTCTGCTCGGTGCTCGCGGTCCGCGAGGCCAGCCACGGTGACGCCGCGCTCGGCTCCCGGCTGCTGGTCTGGCTGTTCGCGGTCGCCTCGGCCTGGTTCAACTGGGTGCACGCCCCGCGCGGCGGGATGCACGACGGCGCCCCGCAGTTCTTCGCCGGCATGTCGATCTCCGCGGCCGTGCTCTTCGACCGGGCGCTCAAGCAGACCCGCCGGGCCGCGCTGCGCGAGCAGGGCCTGATCCCGCGTCCGCTGCCGCAGATCCGGATCGTGCGCTGGCTGCGCGCGCCGCGCGAGACGTACGCGGCCTGGTCGCTGATGCTGCTGGAGAACGTCCGCAGCCTGGACGAGGCGGTCGACGAGGTGCGCGAGGAGCGCCAGGCCAAGCTGGACGCCAAGGCGCGTGCCCGCAGCGCCGACCGCCGCGAGCGGGCCGAGCTGAAGGCGATCGCCCGCCAGGGCGGCATGCTGGCCAGGGCCCGCGGCGGCCGCCAGGTGCCGGCGCTGACCGCCGGCGGCGACGGACAGCCCGCTTCGGAGCCTGCCCTAGCCGAGGGAGCCGTCGACCCCAGCGGCCCCTCCGCGCTGGAGCCCGCCGCCCTCTCGGCCGGCCGCCGCCCGGTGGCCGCGGTCGGCTCCGCCTCGTCCTCGGTGCTCGGGGACAACCCGTACTCCTCGGACTCCTACCTGGGCTCGTCCTCGTACGGTTCGATCGACCTGACGGCCGACGACGACACCCTGGCGATGCCCAAGCTGGACTCGCTGGAGCGCAAGCTCCGGGCCATCGAGAAGCAGCTCGGCTGAGCTCCCCCGGTATGACGAACGGGCCCCCGCACACCGTGCGGGGGCCCGTTCGTCATGCCGGCCGAAGGCGGGTCGGCCGAAGGCGGCTCAGCCGTCCGAGGAGCTGCCCGCCAGCGCCTGCTCGCGCTTGTTGCGGACCATCGAGGAGGCCAGCGCCGCACCGATGAAGGCGACACCGATCAGCCCGGTGACGATCTCCGGGATGTGGTACTCGATGCTCGCCAGCAGGATCAGCGCCAGCGCGCCGATCGCGTAGTGCGCGCCGTGCTCCAGGTAGACGTAGTCGTCCAGGGTGCCCTTGCGGACCAGGAAGACGGTCAGCGAGCGGATGTACATGGCGCCGATGCCCAGACCCAGGGTGATCATGAAGATGTCCTGGGAGATGGCGAAGGCACCGACCACGCCGTCGAAGGAGAACGACGCGTCCAGAACCTCCAGGTACAGGAAGAGGAAGAACGCGGCCTTGCCGCCGACCTGCACGATCGACTTGCCGGTCTTCTCGGCCTCCTCCTCGGCCTCCTCCTGCTCCTCGAGCCCGGACTCGAAGACCCCGGACAGGCCGTTCACCGCGAGGTAGGTGGCCAGGCCCATCAGGCCGGCCAGCAGCACGGTCTCGGCGTGCTCGGCGGCGAACAGCCGCGAGGAGACGGCCAGCACCACGAGGGCGATCACCGAGGAGAGGGCGTCCAGCTTGCCGATCTTCTCCAGCGGCTTCTCCAGCCAGCGCAGCCAGTTGAAGTCCTTCTCCTCGAAGATGAAGTCGAGGAAGATCATCAGCAGGAAGATGCCACCGAAGGCGGCGATCGCCGGGTTGGCGGCCTCCAGGTACTGCGCGTAGGTGAGCCCCTCGTAGGTCTTGCTGGAGTCCAGCGCCAGCTCGATGACCGTACCGGGGCTGAGGTGCGCCGTCAGGCCGACCACCAGCAGCGGGAAGATCAGCCGCATGCCGAAGACGGCGATCAGCACGCCGACGGTGAGGAAGATCTTCTGCCAGAAGGGGTTCATCCGCTTCAGGACGGTGGCATTGACGACCGCGTTGTCGAACGAGAGGGAGATCTCGAGGACCGAGAGGATCAGCACCACGCCGAATCCTTCGGCCCCCCAGATCAGGCCGGCTGCGATCAGGCCGGCGATCGTGATGGCGAAGGACCATCCGAATGTGCGGAGGAACACTGGAGTCAGTTACCTTTCGAATTCGTTGAGTTCAGGCGGGGGCGGGCCGACCGGGACCGACTCCCGGACGGCCCGCCCGGCGCCGCAGTACGGTTCCCTGAACCGCGCTTTACGATACGTTCACGCCGAAGTCCTGGACGATGCCCCGCAGGCCGGAGGCGTAGCCCTGGCCGACCGCGCGGAACTTCCACTCGCCCTGGTAGCGGTAGATCTCGCCGAAGATCATGGCGGTCTCGGTGGAGGCGTCCTCGCTCAGGTCGTAGCGGGCGATCTCCGAGCCGTCCGCCATGTTCACCACGCGGATGTAGGCGTTGGCGACCTGGCCGAAGCTCTGCTGCCGGGTCTCGGCGTCGTAGATCGACACCGCGAAGACCACCTTGTCGACCTGGGCCGGGACCAGGTCGAGGTGGACCTGCACGACCTCGTCGTCGCCGTCCCCGTCACCGGTGAGGTTGTCGCCCTGGTGCTCGACCGAGCCCTCGGGGCTCTTCAGGTTGTTGTAGAAGACGAAGTACTCGTCGCCGAGCACCTTGCCACCGGAGCAGAGCAGTGCACTCGCATCGAGGTCGAACGACGCCCCGGTGGTCGATCGGGCGTCCCAGCCGAGACCGATCTGCACCTGCGTCAGGTTCGGCGCGGCCTTGGTCAGCGAGACGTTGCCGCCCTTGGCGAGCGTGACGCTCATGTACTTCCTCCCTAGTCCCCCCGCTCTTCGGGGCTCCGTGTCCGCGGGGTACAGCCCTGCCGCCGCACGTCGGTGCGGGCGGCGCACCCCAAAGGTCTACGCCCACCGCGGCCCGCGCAGTGCTGCACTCCCGCCTGAACTTCCTGAACTCCCCCGGCCCGACGGCGCGCCGGGGCAGCACACGGGGCCGGCGGGAGCGCTGATCGCTCCCGCCGGCCCCGGCCGTGCAGCTTAGCCAACCGCCACCGCGGTCAGACATTCACCCCGAAGTCCTGCGCGATGCCGCGCAGGCCGGAGGCGTACCCCTGGCCGATCGCGCGGAACTTCCACTCGGCGCCGTTGCGGTACAGCTCGCCGAAGACCATCGCGGTCTCGGTCGAGGCGTCCTCGCTCAGGTCGTAGCGGGCGATCTCCGCCCCGCCGGCCTGGTTGAGCACCCGGATGAAGGCGTTGCGGACCTGGCCGAAGCTCTGCTGGCGGTTCTCCGCGTCGTAGATCGAGACCGGGAACACGATCTTGGCGATCTCCGCCGGGACACCGGCGAGGTTGACCTTGATCTGCTCGTCGTCGCCCTCGCCCTCACCGGTGAGGTTGTCGCCGGTGTGCTCGACCGAGCCGTCGGCGCTCTTGAGGTTGTTGAAGAAGATGAAGTCGGCGTCGGAGCGGACCTTGCCCTGCTCGTCGCAGAGCAGCGCGCTGGCGTCCAGGTCGAAGCCGCTGCCGGTGGTGGTGCGGACGTCCCAGCCGAGGCCCACGATCACGGCCGTCAGGCCGGGAGCCTCCTTGGTGAGCGAGACGTTGCCACCCTTGCTCAGACTGACACCCACGTGTTGCCTCCAGGAATCGGGAGGCACGGCTGGTGCCCCCGGTGGTGCGGTTTCCGGACGCCGCCCGTTCAAAGCCGGCGCCCGTCCTGCCAACGGCCCGATCGTAGTGCCGGGTTCCCCACCGGGGGGCGAGTCGGCCCGGCGCGCCTCGAACCGGCCGCCGCCGGGCCGTCCCGCCCGGTCCACCGGAGCCTGCTCCGGGGCGCGCTCAGAGCGCGCCGAGGACCTTCAGGTACTCCTGCTCGTCCCGGGCGTCCGGGAGGCCGTTCACGATCGACCAGCGGACGGCGCCGCTCTTGTCGATCACGAAGGTGCCGCGCACCGCGCAGCCCTTCTCCTCGTTGAAGACGCCGTAGGCCCGGGAGACCTCGCCGTGCGGCCAGAAGTCGGACAGCAGCGGGTACTCCAGGCCCTCCTGCTCGGCGAAGACGCGCAGGGTGAACGGCGAGTCGCTGGAGACCGCGAGCACCTGGACCTCGTCGTTCTGCAGGCGCGGCAGCTCCTTCTGGATCGCGCACACCTCGCCGGTGCAGACGCCGGTGAAGGCGAACGGGTAGAAGACCAGGACGACGTTCTTCTCGCCCCGGAAGTCGGAGAGCTTCACGAGCTCGCCGTGCTGGTTCTTCAGCTCGAAGTCCGGAGCCTGGGTGCCGACCTCGATGGCCATGGTGAGACCTTCCTCTGGGGTGCCGCGGCCCTCGGTGTGCCGCGCGGACAGGGGCATCCTCGCATCCGATCACGGCCATTAGGCCGAACGGGTGAGAGCTTCCGGCTGGTGGAGGGCCGGTTTCGCCCTGGGTGAACACACTCCCCGGCGGCTTCTCCAACCGGCCCGCCGATGCGACCGGGCCCCGCTGGAGGAAGCTCCAGCGGGGCCCGGTCGGGGCTTTTCGGGGGGACGATCGGGACTAGCGCTTGCCGGTGCGCGAGGCCTTCGGGGTGGCCAGCCGGGTGCCGGCCCACTCCTTGGCGACCGACACCGAGCTGGTCTGGGAGAGACCGGCGGTGCGGGCTGCGTCGGCGATGTCGGAGGCCTCGATGTGGCCCTCACGGCCAGTCTTCGGGGTCAGCAGCCAGACCAGGCCGCCCTCCGCCAGGTACTCCAGCGCATCGACCAGGGCGTCGGTGAGATCCCCGTCCTCCTCGCGGTGCCACAGCAGGACGGCGTCTGCGACGTCGTCGTAGTCCTCGTCGACGAGCTCCGTACCAGTGATGTCCTCGATGCCCTCGCGGAGCTCCTGGTCACTGTCATCGTCGTACCCGAGCTCCTGGACGATCTGGCCCTCTTCGAAGCCGAAACGCAGTGCCGGGTTGGACTTGTCCGCGGGGTCCGCGGTCGCGCTCACGGGAATAACCTCCAGTATTCGGCTCGGCATCAATGCCGAGGCTGTGGCCGTAGTCCACACGGGACCGGCGGTTCGCGCAAGTACCCGACCGCCGATCCCACCCAAAGGTTGACGTGTCGCGGGGGAACACGCCGCTCCAGGTGGCGGGAATCACACCGATTTGCCCTTTTCCATCCTGGCCGAGGATGCTTCCCCCGGTCCTGGGTCACATGCCGTACAGCTGACCGAGATGCGAACGGCATTCGGGGTACTCGCCCACGCGGGCGTAGAGTCTCCTGTTGGCCCTCACCCTGACCGCCCGCCATCGGGCGGCCGGGTAACCAGGTCGGACCACCTCTTCGTAACCCTCGGGGGTGCGCGGCGAAGGCAATGAAGCCGCTTGCCGCACACCTCCTGACCGGGCCGCCCACCAGGCGGAACGGTTACCGATCGGTAGAGATGACGGATCTCCGAGTCGCGGTACACGATGGAGGCGGCGCGACATACCTCAGTATCGACCGACAGTGAAGGAACAGCGTGGCTTCCGGATCCGATCGCAACCCGATCATCATTGGCGGCCTTCCGAGTCAGGTCCCGGACTTCGATCCCGAGGAGACCGCGGAATGGCTGGAGTCGCTCGACGCGGCCATCGACGAGCGGGGGCGTGAGCGCGCCCGCTACCTGATGCTCCGCCTGATCGAGCGCGCCCGCGAGAAGCGTGTCGCCGTGCCCGAGATGCGCAGCACGGACTACGTCAACACCATCGCCACCAAGGACGAGCCGTTCTTCCCCGGCAACGAGGAGATCGAGCGCAAGATCCTCAACGCGACCCGCTGGAACGCGGCCGTGATGGTCTCCCGGGCGCAGCGCCCGGGCATCGGCGTCGGCGGCCACATCGCCACCTTCGCCTCCTCCGCGTCGCTGTACGACGTGGGCTTCAACTACTTCTTCCGGGGCAAGGACGCCGAGGGCGAGTCCGGCGACCAGATCTTCTTCCAGGGTCACGCCTCCCCCGGCATCTACGCCCGCGCCTTCCTGCTGGACCGACTGTCCGAGCAGCAGCTCGACGCGTTCCGCCAGGAGAAGTCGAAGGCCCCCTACGGCCTGTCCAGCTACCCGCACCCGCGGCTGATGCCGGACTTCTGGGAGTTCCCCACCGTGTCCATGGGCCTCGGCCCGCTCGGCGCGATCTACCAGGCCCGGATGAACCGGTACCTGGAGCACCGCGGCATCAAGGACACCTCCGACAGCCACGTGTACGCCTTCCTGGGCGACGGCGAGATGGACGAGCCCGAGTCGCTCGGCCAGCTGTCCCTGGCGGCGCGCGAGGGCCTGGACAACCTCACCTTCGTGGTCAACTGCAACCTGCAGCGCCTCGACGGCCCGGTCCGCGGCAACGGCAAGATCATCCAGGAGCTGGAGTCGCAGTTCCGCGGCGCCGGCTGGAACGTCATCAAGCTGGTCTGGGACCGCAGCTGGGACCCGCTGCTCGCGCAGGACCGCGACGGCGTCCTGGTCAACAAGCTGAACACCACGGTGGACGGCCAGTTCCAGACCTACGCGACCGAGACCGGCGCGTACATCCGCGAGCACTTCTTCGGCGGCGACCTGCGGCTGCGCGCGATGGTCGAGAACATGTCCGACCAGCAGATCCAGCACCTGGGTCGCGGCGGCCACGACCACGCCAAGGTCTACGCGGCGTACAAGGCGGCCCGCGAGCACAAGGGCCAGCCGACGGTCATCCTCGCCCAGACCGTCAAGGGCTGGACGCTGGGCCCGAACTTCGAGGGCCGCAACGCGACCCACCAGATGAAGAAGCTGACGGTCGAGGACCTCAAGCGCTTCCGTGACCGGCTGCACCTGCCGATCACCGACAAGCAGCTGGACGAGGGCTACCCGCCCTACTACCACCCGGGCAAGGACTCGGAGGAGATCCAGTACATGCACGACCGCCGGCGCGAGCTCGGCGGTTACGTGCCGACCCGCAAGGTGCGGCCGCGCCAGCTGGAGCTCCCGGGCGACGACGCGTACAAGGCCGTCAAGAAGGGTTCGGGCAACCAGACCATCGCCACCACCATGGCGTTCGTCCGGGTGCTCAAGGACCTGATGCGGGACAAGGGCATCGGCAACCGCTTCGTGCCGATCGCGCCCGACGAGTACCGCACCTTCGGTATGGACTCGCTCTTCCCGTCCGCCAAGATCTACAACCCGCTCGGCCAGACCTACGAGTCGGTCGACCGCGAGCTGCTGCTGGCGTACAAGGAGTCCCCGACCGGCCAGATGCTGCACGACGGCATCTCCGAGGCGGGCTGCACCGCCTCGCTGATCGCCGCCGGTTCCTCGTACGCGACGCACGGCGAGCCGCTGATCCCGGTCTACGTCTTCTACTCGATGTTCGGGTTCCAGCGCACCGGTGACCAGTTCTGGCAGATGGCCGACCAGCTGGCCCGCGGTTTCGTGATCGGCGCCACGGCGGGCCGCACCACGCTGACCGGCGAGGGCCTGCAGCACGCGGACGGCCACTCGCACCTGCTGGCCTCGACCAACCCCGGTGTCGTCGCGTACGACCCGGCGTACGGCTTCGAGATCGCGCACATCGTCCAGGACGGTCTGCGGCGGATGTACGGCTCGTCGGCGGAGTTCCCGCACGGCGAGGACGTCTTCTACTACATGACGGTCTACAACGAGCCGATCAAGATGCCGGCCGAGCCGGAGAACGTCGACGTCGAGGGCATCCTCAAGGGTCTGCACCGGTACGCGCCGGCCACCGCCGGCCAGATCCCGGCCCAGATCCTCGCCTCCGGCGTGGCCGTGCCGTGGGCCCTGGAGGCCCAGCGCATCCTCGCCGAGGACTGGAACGTCAAGGCCGACGTCTGGTCCGCGACCTCCTGGAACGAGCTGCGTCGCGACGCGGTGGAGGCCGAGGAGTTCAACCTCCTGCACCCGGAGGAGCCGCAGCGCGTCCCGTACGTGACGCAGAAGCTCCAGGGCGCCGAGGGCCCGTTCGTCGCGGTGTCCGACTGGATGCGCGCGGTGCCGGACCAGATCTCGCGCTGGGTGCCGGGCGCGTACCAGTCGCTGGGCGCCGACGGCTTCGGCTTCGCCGACACCCGTGGCGCGGCGCGTCGCTTCTTCCACATCGACTCGCAGTCGGTGGTGCTGGGCGTGCTCACCGAGCTGGCCAAGCAGGGCAAGGTCGACCGCGGCCTGCTGAAGGAGGCCATCGACCGCTACCAGCTGCTCGACGTGGCGGCGGCCGACCCGGGCGCGGCCGGCGGCGACGCCTGATCCGCGGCACCCGCTGAACGACCGAGGGCCGGACTCCCGCCGAGGAGTCCGGCCCTCGGCCGTCACCTGGGCTCAAAGGTGTTCAGCACGGTGCCGAACTGCTGCTGGGCGGTGGTCCAGTCCCCCGCCGGTGAGGCCATGTAGATCGCGTACTCCGTGCCGCTCGACGCGACGAAGGCCTGGTCGGCCGCGTGCCGCGGGCCGCGCTTGGCGTCGGTCCAGGTGTACTCCCACAGGGCGCCGTCGCTGCCCTGGTAGACGTTGGCCTGCAGGATGATCCGGGCATAGTCGGGTTGCCGGCCGACGGTCTGCTCCAGCTCCACGAAGTGCGACTCCGCGCTCTGCACCACACCCCGCCCGACTCCGAAGCGGAGCAGGTGGAGGCCGCCGTCGGGCGAGTAGTCGATCTGACCGTTGGTCTCGCTGCGGGTCCAGCCCTGCGGGACGGCGACCCGGAAGCCGGCAGGGTCGTCCACCCAGCGGAACCCCGCCGGGGCCGCCGGGGCGGTCGGCCCGGGGGAGGTCGGCGGCGACGTCGTGGGTGGGGTGGTCGGGGGTTGCGAGGTGGGGGCCTGGGTGGTCGGGGGTTGCGAGGTCGGTGGCTGCGAGGTGGGGGCCTGGGTCGTCGGTGGCTGCGAGGTGGGGGCCTGGGTCGTCGGTGGCTGCGAGGTGGGGGCCTGGGTCGTCGGCGCCTGGGTCGTCGGTGGCTGCGAGGTGGGGGCCTGGGTCGTCGGGGCCTGGGTCGTCGGCGGCTGTGAGGTCGGCGGGGTGGTCACGGACGGGCTGACGATCGTGGTCTGCACCCCGTCGTGCGAGCCGCTGTTGACCACCGCGAAGGCCACGCCGCCGGCCAGCAGCGCCGCCAGGACGGCGCCGGCCACGACCAGCAGGGTCCGTCGACGGTGGCCGCCGCCACCAGGCTGCGTCGGCGGGACCGGCGTCGGGGTCGTCGGGGTCGGCGTCGGCTTCGGGATCGGCGGGATCGGCGTCGGCGGCGTGGACTGCGTCCGGGTCCGGCCGGTATCGACGGCCGCGGCCTCGGCGAGCATGCCCAGCGCCCGGTCGGCCGTCGGCCGCTCGGCCGGGTCCTTGCGCAGCAGTGCCTCGATCACCGGGGCGAGGGCGCCCGCGTTCCGGGGCTCCGGGAGCGGGTCGGCGACCACCGCCCGCAGGGTGCTCATGGTCGTGGTGCGGTGGAACGGCGACTGCCCCTCCACCGCGGCGTACAGCGTGGCCCCCAGCGACCACAGGTCGGACTCCGGCCCGGGCCGGTGGCCGTTGACCCGCTCGGGGGCGACGTAGTCCGGCGAGCCGACGATGTCGCCGGTCCGGGTCAGCCCGGGCGAGCCCTCCAGCAGCGCGATCCCGAAGTCGGTGAGCACCGCGCGTCCACCGCGTTCCAGCAGGACGTTGGCCGGCTTCACGTCCCGGTGCAGGACGCCGTGCCGGTGCGCCTGGTCGAGGGCCGCCAGCACCTGCTCGCCGACCCTGGCGGCGTCGCGCGGGAGCAGGGTGCCCTCGGAGCCGATCACCTCGGCCAGGGAGCGGCCGTCGATCAGCTCCATCACGATCCACGGCCGGCCCTCCTGCTCCAGCACGTCGTAGACCGTGATCACACCCGGGTGCTTGATCTTCGCCGCCGCTCTGGCCTCCTGCTTCATCCGGGAGTTGAGGGTCGCGAGCTCGTCCGGCGGGATGCCGGCGACGCTCAGTTCCTTCACCGCGACCTCGCGGTCGAGCTCGGTGTCCCGGGCCACCCAGACGGTGCCCATTCCCCCGCGGCCGAGGCGCTCCCCCAGCAGGTAGCGCCCGGCGATCAGCCGGCCGCTGCCGGGCACCGCGTCGTCCTGAGAACTCATGGCGACCCCACTGTGCGTGTCCCGTGCGTGTCCGGAAGGCGGCCCCGAGCTGTCCTCCCAGTCTCGCGCCGGGTCCGGCTCGGCGCGCCCCGGGCGGGCGCCGCCCGAAAGGAGTAGGTATGGCGGATGTCCGTCTCCATCGCGCTGTTCACCCAGGACCTCCGGCTCCACGACAACCCGGTACTGCGGGCCGCACTGGCGCAGTCCCCCGAGGTGGTGCCGCTGTTCGTGCTCGACGAGCGGATCGAGGCCGCCGGCTTCGCGGTCCCCAACCGGGCCGCCTTCCTGGCCGCCTGCCTGGCCGACCTGGACGCGGGCCTCGCGGCCCGGGGCGGGCGGCTGGTGGTGCGGCGCGGGGACGCGGTGGCCGAGACCGTCCGGCTGGCCGGCGAGACCGGCGCGGCCGGGGTGCACCTGGCCGCCGGGGTGAGCGCCTTCGCGCAACGCCGGGAGCGCCGGCTGCGCGAGGCCCTGGGCGGGCGGCTGCGGGTGCACGACGCGGTCCTGACCGCCCTCGCCCCGGGCGCCGTCACCCCGGCCGGGAAGGACCACTACGCCGTCTTCACCCCCTACTCCCGGGCCTGGCGGCAGGCCGAGCGCCGGGCCCCGCTGGCCGCGCCGCGCGAGGTGCGGGTGCCGGACGCCGTCCGGGGGGTCGCGGTGCCCGAGGTGCGGCCCGACTCCCCCGGGCTGCCGGAGGGCGGCGAGAGCGCCGGGCGGCGGCGCTGGTCGGGCTGGGCCTCGGCCGACTACCAGGAGCAGCACGACGACCTGGCGGGCGACGGGACCTCGCGGCTCTCCCCCTACCTGCACTTCGGCTGCCTCTCGGCGACCGAGCTGGTCGCGCTCGCCGAGCGGCGCGGCGGGCCGGGGGCGGAGGCCTTCGTCCGGCAGCTGGTCTGGCGCGACTTCCACCACCAGGTGCTGGCCGCCCGCCCCGGCGCCGCCCGGGCCGACTACCGGCCCCGGGGGGACCGGTGGCACCACGACGAGGGCGAGCTGGCCGCCTGGCGCGAGGGCCGGACCGGCTATCCGATCGTGGACGCCGGGATGCGGCAGCTCGCCGCGGAGGGCTGGATGCACAACCGGGCCCGGCTGCTGACCGCGTCCTTCCTGGTCAAGACGCTCTACCAGGACTGGCGGGCCGGTGCGGCGCACTTCCTGGCGCTGCTGGTGGACGGGGACGTCGCCAACAACCAGCTGAACTGGCAGTGGGTCGCGGGCACGGGCACCGACACCCGGCCGAACCGGGTGCTCAACCCGCTCACCCAGGCCCGGCGGTTCGACCCGCAGGGCGCGTACGTGCGGCGCTGGGTGCCGGAGCTGGCCGCCGTACCGGGCGCCGCGGTGCACCGGCCGTGGCTGCTGCGCGAGCCGGCGGACTACCCGGCGCCGATCATCGGCCTGGACGAGGGCCGCTTCCGGCACGGTCGCGGCCGATAGGCCCCGGCCGCCCGGACGGAGCAGACTCGGGGACATGGGGGCCGTTCGTACCGGGAGGCTCGCGATGCACGAGGACATCGTCGCCAGGGCCGGGTTCCTGCTGCGGGAACTGCGCCTGACCCCGGAGGAGGCCCAGCAGCGGCTCGCCGACTGGTTCCCCGAGCTGGAGCGGGAGGAGCGGATCCGGTACGTCCGCGAGGCGCGGCTGTCGGCGGGGGACGCTCCCGGCAGGCGGCCGGGCGGGACCTGACACGACGGCGGCCCCGGGCAGCGGGTGCCCGGGGCCGCCGTCGTCGGCGAGGACGTCAGATGTGCACGGCCGGTCCGGCGTCGGTGGCGCCGCGCCTGGTGAGCAGGCCGAGCCCGGCGGCGAAGGCCGCGACCACGGCGGCGACCACGAACGCCACCGACATGCCGCTGACGAACGAGGAGTGGACGGCGCCGGCCATCGCGTCGACCACCTGCTGCGGGGTTCCGGCCGGGGCGGGCGGGGCGATGCCGAGCTGGGCGGCCTGCTTCAGGCCCTCCGCGTCCGCGCCCCGGGGTGCCGGAAGTCCGGTCCTGGCCCAGTTGCCCGGCAGCACGTCGGTGACCCTGGAGGCCATCACGGCGCCCAGCACCGCGGTGCCGAGGCTGCCGCCGACCTGCATGGCGGCCTGCTGGAGCCCGCCGGCCACCCCGGACAGCTCCAGCGGGGCGTTGCCGACGATGACCTCGGTGGCGCCGACCATGACCGGGCTGAGCCCGAGCCCCATCAGCACGAACCAGAGCGACATGACGCCGGTGCCGGAGTCCACGTCCAGGGTGGACATGCCGAGCATGGCGGCGGTGGTGAAGAGCATGCCCGCGACGATCGGGATCCGGGGGCCGACCTTGCCGATCGCGGCGCCGGCCAGCGGAGCGCCGACGATCATCATGGCGGTCATCGGCAGCAGGTGGACGCCGGCCTGGACCGGGGTCATGCCGTGCACGTTCTGCAGGTAGAAGGTGACGAAGAAGACGCCGCCGAAGAACGCGAACGCCATCAGCACCATCAGCAGGGTGCCGGCCGACAGCGAGACCGAGCGGAACAGGCCGAGCGGGATCAGCGGCTCCTCCGCCCTGGTCTGCCAGAACGCGAAGACCACCATCGCGACGATCGCGCCGCCCAGGAAGGCCCAGGTGGTGAGGTCGCCCCAGCCCCAGGTCGGGGCCTTGATGATGCCCCAGACCAGCATGAACATCGCGCCCGACAGCAGCACGATGCCCGGGATGTCGAAGGACTTGGCGGCGTTCTCGCTGCGGACGTCCCGCAGGATCCACAGGCCGAGCGCCAGGGCGATCAGACCGACCGGGATGTTGATGAAGAACACCGACTCCCAGTTGACGTGCTCGACCAGCAGGCCGCCCACGATCGGGCCGGCCGCGGTGGAGGCGCCGATCACGCCGCCCCAGATGCCGATCGCCATGTTGAGCCTCTCGGCCGGGAAGGCGCCGCGCAGCAGGCCGAGCGCGGCAGGCTGCAGCAGTGCGCCGAACAGGCCCTGGAGCACCCGGAAGAGGATCACCATCTGGATCGAGCCGGCGAAGCCGATCGCCGCCGAGGTGGCGGCGAACCCGGTCGCGCCGACCAGGAAGGTGGACTTGTGGCCGAACCGGTCGCCGATCTTGCCCGCGGTGATCAGGAAGACCGCGAGGGCCAGCAGGTAGCCGCTGGTGACCCACTGGATGTCGGCGGGCGAGGCGCCCAGGTCGGCCTGGATGGCCGGGTTGGCGATGGCCACGACGGTGCCGTCGAGGGCCACCATCATGACGCCGACGGCCACGGTGAGCAGGGTCAGCCAGGGGTGACCCTGCAGCCCTCGCCCGGCCGGAGGCGCGGCGTTGCGCCGAGGCGGTACGTCCGCCTTGTCGGTGTTGACGACGGACTGGCTCATGGACACGCCTTCCGAGGGCTGGGGAGACAGGAAGGTGGCGCCCCGGTCCACCCGTCCCCACGAGCTGTCGGACCTGACGGGCGCCACTCGGGAACATTATGTCAGCCACTGACATTCGGCAAACTGTGACTTGTGACTCACGCTGACATATGGCAGAGCGCTATGGTTGACCTGCCGGACGCCTCCGGGCCCGGCCCCGCCGCGCCACCCCCTCGCAGTCGAAAGGCCCACGTCATGGCCTCGCAGCTCTCCGCATCCGAGACCGATCCCGGCTGCCGGGTGCTCGGGTTGCGCGAGCGGAAGAAGCAGCGCACCCGAGACTCCCTGGTCGCCGCCGCGCACACGCTCTTCCTCAACCGGGGCTACGGCGACACCACCGTCGACGAGATCGCGGCGGCCGTGGACGTCTCGCAGCGCACGTTCTTCCGGTACTTCGCCAACAAGGAGGAGGTCGCGCTGGCCGTCATGGCCGACGCGGAGGACTTCTTCATCGCCTGCCTGCGCGAGCGCCCCGCCGAGGAGAACCCGCTGCAGGCCATGCGCGCCTCGATCACCGAGGCCTGGCGCACCCTCGGCAGCGGCCGCAGCAGCGGGCCGGGCAGCGTCACCGCCGCGCTGGAACTGTTCGAGCTGATCGAGAACACCCCCACCCTGCTCGCCGCCCACCTGCGCCGGGCCACCGAACAGGAGGGCGTGGTCGCCCGGGTGCTCGCCGACCGCGAGGGCCTGGACCCGGCCACCGACCTGCGGCCGCGGCTGCTGGCCGCCGTCTTCGGCAGCGTGGTCCGGATCTCCCACCTGTCCTGGGGGGCGGACGGCGCCGCCAACGACGCCGGCCCGGAGGGCATGATCGAGCTGATCGAGCGCCACTTCGACCAGCTCGGCCCGGCGCTGGCCGGCTCCTGGCGGGAGTGAGGGCGGCCGGGTCATACCGGGGTATGACACCGGACCCGGCACCCGGGTGGGACGACATCCGCACCGCGGGCCCCTACGCTCGGGCCGGGTGAACAGAGCCACCGTCCAGGACCAGCTGCAGGAGCTCTCCCTCAGCCTGACCCGGCCCTCCCCCGACCACCGGCCGCTGCTGGCCGACTCGCCCAACCGCTGGCTGCGCGCCCTGCCGTACGCGCTCGCGCTGATCCTGGTCGCCACCCTGCTGCCGATCGACATCGTGGTGCTCACCGGCTCGTACGGGCTGGACGGCTATCCGGCCACGGTGCTCTCGATCGCCCAGACGGCGCCGCTGCTGCTGGCCGTCCGGCGGTCGCTGCCCGCCTGGTGGATCATCACCGCCGCCACCGCCGCCACCGCCGCCGTCACCCTCGACAGCACGCCGGGGGCCGGCCCCTGGCCCTGGCCGGCCGCCACCCTGATCGGCTACCTCTTCCTGCTGGCCGCACTGGCCCTGCGCGAGCGCGGCCGGACCCTGCTGGCGGTCTGGCTGGTCACCCTGTTCGGCACGGTCGGCGCGGCCGCCGCGTTCCCCCAGCGGGCCGGCGACGCCCCCGCCCTCGCCGTGGTGCTCGGCGGCGCGATGCTGCTGCTGGGCTGGAGCCTGCGCGGGCGCGGGGAGGCCCGCCGCCGGCTGGCCGAGCAGGAGCAGATCAGCGAGGAGGAACGGGCGCTGCGCACCCTCCTGGAGGAGCGCGCCCGGATCGCCCGCGAGCTGCACGACGTGGTCGCCCACCACATGTCGGTGATCACCGTGCAGGCCGACAGCGCGCCCTACCGGATCGGCGGGCTGCCCCCCGAGGCGGTCGACGAGTTCGCCGGCATCGCCGCGGCCGCGCGCAGCTCGCTGGCCGAGATGCGGCGCCTGCTCGGCGTCCTGCGCAGCGAGCAGGGCGGCCCCGACAAGAGCCCCCAGCCGGGCGTCGCCGACCTCGGCCGGCTGGTCGGCACGGTCGCCGGGGCCGGGGTCCGGGCCGAACTGTCGGTGGGCCCGGAGGTCGACGCGCTGCTGCCGCTGCCGGCCGCCACCGACCTCTCGGTGTACCGGATCGTGCAGGAGGCGCTGGCCAACGTGGTCCGGCACGCACCGGGCACGCAGACCCGGGTCTCGCTCGCCGCCGAGGACGGCACCCTGCGGGTCACCGTGGTGAACGCCGCCCCACGGCCCGGCGGCGCCCGGGTCGAGGGCACCGAAAGCACCGGGCACGGGCTGGTGGGGATGCGCGAACGCGTCCGGCTGCTGGATGGCAGGCTGGACACCGGCCCGCTCCCGGAGGGTGGCTTCCGGGTCGCCGCCGTACTGCCCGTCACCACCCCGGGGGAGACCGCTCCATGACCATCCGCGTACTCATCGTCGACGACCAGGCGATGGTCCGGGCCGGCTTCGCCGCCCTGCTGAACGCCCAGAGCGACATCGACGTGGTCGGCGACGCCGCCGACGGCAGGCAGGCCCTGGAGGCCAGCGGGCGCACCCACCCCGACGTGGTGCTGATGGACGTCCGGATGCCCGAGATGGACGGCCTGGAGGCCGCCCGGCGCCTCCTCGACCCTCCGCCCGGCGTGGTGCACCGGCCCAGGGTGCTGATGCTCACCACGTTCGACGTGGACGACTACGTCTACGAGGCGCTGCGCGCCGGCGCCAGCGGCTTCCTGCTCAAGGACGCCCCGCCGGCCGACCTGATCGCCGCCGTCCGGGTGG
This sequence comes from Kitasatospora sp. NBC_00374, assembly GCF_041434935.1. Lineage (NCBI taxonomy): Bacteria > Bacillati > Actinomycetota > Actinomycetes > Kitasatosporales > Streptomycetaceae > Kitasatospora > Kitasatospora sp. NBC_00374. The sequence goes on from NZ_CP107964.1 coordinate 2,881,130, forward strand.
TCGCGGCGGGCGAGGCACTGCTCGCCCCGTCCGTCACCCGCCGCCTGATCGAGGACTTCGCCCGGACCCGCCCGGCCCCGCGCCGCGACCCCGCCCTGCGACTGAACGGGCTGACGCCCCGGGAGACCGAGGTGCTGGAGCTGATCGCCCGCGGCCTGTCCAACCAGGAGATCGCCGGGCGGCTGGTGGTCGCCGAACAGACCGTCAAGACCCACATCGGCCGCGTGCTCGCCAAGCTGGACCTTCGCGACCGGGCCCAGGCGGTGGTGCTGGCCTACGAGTCGGGCCTGGTGACGCCCGGTCAGTAGCACCGCCGGCGCCCGGGTGGTACCCGGGTGGTACGAGCCGGTTGGCCCCGTGGACCGATGTCCGCGGGGCCGTCGTGCTCCTACCTTCCTCCCGTTCACGGACGAGAGGAAGAGCGAGATGCTGCTGCGATTTCGGCGCACCCTGGTGGCCGCCGTGCTGGCCGCGACCGCCGTGGTGGGGGTGGGCGGCTGGGCCGTGGCCGACGGCCAGACGGCGCTCACCGGGCCGCCGCCGGGCACGGCCGCCTGGCGGGCGGACACCGTCCTGGGCGTGCGACTGCCGGACCCGGGCGACGCCGGCCCCGAGGAGGTGGCCGCGTTCTTCGCCGGGCTGACGCCCGCCCAGCAGGAGGCGCTGGCCGTCCGCCACCCGCTGGTGGTCGGCAACCTCGACGGCGCGCCGTTCCGGCTCCGCTACCGGGCCAACGCCCTGGCCCTGGACGAGGAGCGCCGCACCGAGCAGGCCCGGGCCGACGACCCGGCGCTGAGCGGCGCCCGCCGCACCGCCGCCCGCACCCGGGCCGAGCGGTACGCCACCCTGGCCGGCCGGCAGGTGCTCGCCTTCGACCCGCGCGGCCGCGGCCAGGTCGCCGAGGTGTACGGGGACCTCGCCACCGCCCGCCGCACCGCCGTGGTGGTCCCCGGCTCCGACATCGACCTGATGAGCTTCGACCGCGCCGGGGACCCGTACGGCACCCCCGCCGGCATGGCCCGGGAGCTGCGGACGGCCGCCGGGGAGCAGCTCGCCGTCATCGCCTGGGCCGGGTACACCACGCCCGTCGGGGTCGGCCTCGACGCCGCCGCCTCCGACCTCGCCGCGGCCGGCGGCCCCCGGCTGCACCGCCTGCTGGCCGGCCTCGCCCCGCACGGCGGCCCCGCCACCGTCTTCTGCCACAGCTACGGCTCGGTGGTCTGCGCCCGCGCCGGCCTCGGTCCCGGACAGGCCGCCGCTCTCGTCCTGCTCGGCTCCCCCGGCACGGACGCCGACCACGCCGCCGACCTGCGGGTGCCGGTCTGGGCCGCCGAACGCAACGACACCGACTGGATCGGCGACGTCCCGCACGTCTCCGTGCTCGGCCTCGGCCACGGCGCCGACCCGACCGCGCCGGGCTTCGGCGCCCGGCTGCTCTCCTCCGCCGGCTCGCACGGCCACACCGGCTACTTCGCTCCCGGTACCGCCTCCCTCGCCAACTTCACCGCGCTGGCCCTCGGCGACACCGCCGAGGTGCGCTGCGCCGACCGCGCCCCGGAGTGCCACGATGCGAACTGACCTGCTGCGCAGGGCCGCCGCCGCGGTGGACGCCCGCACCCCCGCGAGCCGCGACCGGGCACTGGACGGGCTGCGCGCCCTCGCCCTGCTCGCCGTGCCGACCGGCCACTGGATGCTCGGCGGCTTCACCGTCACCCCCGGGGACGGGGTGCTGCACAACGCCAGCCCGCTCGGCCCGCTCGGCTTCCTCGCCCCGCTCAGCTGGGTGCTCCAGCTGCTCGGACTGTTCTTCCTGGTCGGCGGGTACGCGGCGGCGAGGTCGCTGGCCCGGGCCCGGGAACGCGGCACGGACCTGGCGGGCTGGCTGCGCGGACGGGCCGTACGGCTGCTGCGCCCGGTGCTCGGGGTGGCCGCGGTCTGGGCCCTGCTGATCCCGCTGATGCACGCGGCCGGGGTGCCGGAGGGGACGGTGCGCACCGGCGCGGTGCTGGTGGTCCAGCCGCTCTGGTACGTCGGGATCTACCTGGTGCTCACCGCGCTGACCCCGTACTGCCTGGCGGCCGGACGCCGGCTCGGCGCCTGGGCGGCGGCCCCGCTGCTCGGCGCCGTGGCCGTGGTCGACCTGCTGCGTTACGGGCCGTGGGGCGGGGCGGTGCCCTCCTGGCTGGCGCTGGTGAACCTGCTGCCCGGCTGGCTGTTCGCCTACCAGCTCGGGGTCTCCTGGGCACAGGGCCGGCTGCGCCGGGCCGGCGGCGGGCTGCTGCTGCTCGGCGGGGCGGCGCTGTTCGCGGTGCTGCTGGCGGTGTTCCACTACCCGGCCAGCATGGTCGGGGTGCCCGGGGCGGCCCGGACCAACTCGCACCCGCCGTCGCTGCTGGTGCTCGCCCTGGCCTCGGTGCAGTGCGGGGCCGCGGTGCTGCTGCGCGAGCGGCTGGGCCGGCTGCTGGGCCGCCCGCTGCTGTGGCTGCCGGTGGTGGTGGTCAACCTGTCCGCGATGACGATCTTCTGCTGGCACCAGACGGCGATGTTCGCGGTGGCCCTGCCCGGATCGCTGCTCGGCGCGGTCCCCGGGCTGACCGCCGGCCCCGACTCGCTCGGCTGGGTCCTGGCCCGGGCCGCCTGGCTGCCGGTGTTCGCGCTGGTGCTCGCGGCGGTCGGCCGGTTCGCGCGGCGGTTCGACGGTCCGTGGCCGTCCCGGCTGTGGCGGACCGCGGCGGGGGCCGGGGCCGCGGTCTTCACCGTGTACGCGCTCGGGGTGGTCTGAGGTGGCGCCGAGGCTCCGGGGTGCCGCCGGCCCGGGGTGCCGCCGGCTGTCGGTGCCCGGCCCTACCCTGGCGCCATGGTGACGTTCGATCAGTTCAAGGCGATGGCGCTGGCCCTGCCCGAGGCGCACGAGCAGCCGACCTGGGAGGAGATCACGCTGCGGGTCGGCAAGAAGATCTTCGCCATGGGCAGCCCCGAGTCGGGGAGGGTCTGCGTCAAGGCTTCCAAGGAGGACCAGGCGGAGCTGCTCGCCGCCGCCCCGGAGGTGTACTCCTTCGCGCCGTACGTCGGCCGGCACGGCTGGGTGCTGGTCGCCCTCGCCGAGGTGGACGGCGAGGAGCTCGGCGAGCTGCTCACCGAGGCCTGGCGCAGTGTCGCCCCCAAGCGCCTGCACTCCCAGGTGGACCAAGGGTGAGGCAGGTGGACCAAGGGTGAGGCAGGTGGACCGGGGGTGAGGCAGGTGGACCGGGGGTGAGGCAGGTGGACCGGGGGTGGTAACTGAACCAGGGGTGAAGTGATCGGAACCGGTCGGTTTCCGCCACCCACACGAGCGAATGTGAGCCAGAACACAGTTTGCAGGCTCTCCCCGGCTTCCCGCTGCCTCTAACCTGGCTGACGTGTAGTTGGCAGTCGTAGCACCATCGGGCCCGGCCCGCTGTGACGGTGACCGGCCCGAGGGAGATGACGCCATGCAGCGCAGGAAGGTCAAGCGCATCCTGATAGGCGCCTTCGCGGGCTGTGCCGTGCTGGTCGACGCCGGCGCCGCCGCCGCACAGGCCGCGGCCGCCAACGAGCAGGTCGCCATCGCGACCCCGCCGGCCGGCAGCGCCGCCTGGGTGTCCGACCACTCGACGGGCCTGCGGCTGCCCGACCCGGCCACCGCCGACGCCACCACCGTCGCCGCCTTCTTCGCCGCGCTCGACCCCGCCGACACCGAGCGGCTGACCGCCGCCTACCCGCTGGTGGTCGGCAACCTGGACGGCGCCCCACTGGCCCTGCGCTACCACGCCAACCGGATCGCCATCGCGGCCGAACGCGACCGCGCCCGTGCCCGGGCCGCCGACCGCGCCCTGGACGCCACCGCCCGCGCGCTGGCCACCGCCCGTGCCGACGACTCGGAACACCTGCTCGCCGAAGGCCGGCAGATCCTCGCCTTCGACCCGCGCGGCCGCGGCCTGGTCAGCGAGGTGTACGGCGACCTGGCCACCGCCCAGCGGGTGTCCGTCCTGGTCCCCGGCTCGGACGCCGACCTCGGCCACTTCGACCAGGCCGTCGACCCGCTGCGCTCCCCCGCCGGCATGGCCCGCGCCCTGCTCGCCGAGGAGCACCGCCAGGCCCCCGGCACCCGTACCGCGGTGATCGCCTGGACGGGCTACGTCACCCCGTCCGGCCTCGGCCCCGACGCGGTCACCGCCCGGCTCGCCGACGTGGCCGCGCCCCGGCTGGTGCGGCTGCTGGCCGGTCTGAAGGTGACCAGCCACCCGGCCGGCCCGCCCGCGCTGTTCTGCCACTCCTACGGCTCCGTGGTCTGCGGCACCGCCGCGCCGCGGATCGACGAGGGCAGCCCGACCGACGTGGTGGTCTTCGGCAGCCCGGGCATGGGTGTGGAGTCCGCCACCGAGCTGGGCCGCGGCGTCGAGGTCTGGGCGACCCGCAACCGGAGCGACTGGATCGGCAACGTCCCGTACCTGGAGGTCGGTGGTCTCGGCCACGGCGCCGACCCGACCAGCACCGCGTTCGGCGCGATGGACGTCTCCTCCACCGGCGCCGAGGGCCACAACGGCTACTTCGCTCAGGGCACCGCCAGCCTGCACAACTTCGGCGCCATCGCGCTCGGCCACTACGACAGCGTCAGCCACCCGCCGACCGTCGCCTAGGGCGCGCCCGTTCCGTACAGCTCGACGACCTCCGCGGCCGCCCGGGCCAGTTCCTCCCTCGCCTCCGGCGGGTCGAGCACCTCGACGTCCGCCCCGAAGGCCAGCAGCATCCGGACCGCCGGCACGGCCCGCAGACCCAGCCGGACCTCGGCCCAGTCGGGGTCCTCGCCCGACGGCGGCGCCGACAGCAGCGCGGCGTGGATCCGGGTGAACATGTCCAGCCGTCGCCGTCGCACCCGGACCACCACCGTGACCTCGTCCGGCAGCTCCTCGACCCGCTCGCGCAGCACCGCCCAGACCTCCGGCAGCCCCTGCCCCGGCCGCCGCCGCACCGGCTCCTCGGCCACCCGCGCCGCCCGCACCCGGTCGGCCCGGAACAGCCTGGGCGCGCCGTCGAGGTCCGCCACCAGGTACCAGACGCCCGCCTTGCTCACCAGGCCGTACGGGTCGACGGTGTACCCGCTCGGCTGCGCCGCGCCGCTGTGCCGGTAGCTCAGCTCCAGCCGCAGGTCGGCGAAGACCGCCCGCTGCAGGTCGCCCAGCTCGACCGGCGCGGCGCCGACCCGCATCCAGCGCTCCGGGTCGACCAGGATCCGTTCGCTGGTCCGCTCGGCGGCCGGGCGGTGCGGCGCGGGCAGCGCGGCCATCACCTTGCGCAGCGCGGTGGCGAGTGCCTCGCCCAGGCCCAGCGCGTCGTGCGCGCCGGCGGTGGCCAGCACGAACAGTGCGCGGGCCTCGTCGGCGGTCAGCCCGGTGACGTCGGTGCGGTAGCCGGGCAGCAGGCTGATCCCGCCGTTGCGTCCGCGCTCGGCCCAGACCGGTACGCCGGCCGCCGACAGCGCCTCCACGTCCCGGTAGACGGTGCGGACGGAGACCTCCAGCCGGGCGGCCAGCTCCCCGGCCGGGACCATGCCCCTGGTCTGGAGCAGCAGCAGGATCGAGAGCAGTCGGTCGGCCTTCACGAAAGTCAGCCTAAAACCTGACACGAGATGTCAGGTATAGCGGGGAGAGTGTGCCTCGAAGACAGCACGAACCCTTTGAGGAGCAAGAAGATGGACGCCTCGTTCGACCCCCGCCCGCACTACCTGCGCGCCCTCGACCAGCTCGCCAAGCTGATCGCCCAGGTCACCCCGGAGCTGCTGGACCGCCCCACCCCCTGCACGGAGTTCGACCTGCGCACCCTGCTGGGCCACACCGTCGGCGGCGTCCACCGGATCGCGTACGTCGGCGAGGGCGGCCGCAGCCTGGACGTGGCGGCCTCGGTGGGCGAGGTGGAGGACACCGAGTGGGCCGAGGCGTTCGACCGGGCCCGGGCCCGGGCCGCCGCGGCCTGGGCCGACGACGCCGTCCTCGACCGGCTGTCCTGGGTGCCGTGGGGACAGGTGCCCGGCCGGTTCGCCCTCGGTGGCTACGTGATGGAGGCCGTCACCCACACCTGGGACATCGCCCAGGCGGTCGACCCGTCGGCGGCCCTGGACGAGGAGCTCGCGCTCGGCGCGCTCGGCGTCGCCGAGCAGGTGCTGCCGGCCGAACCGCGCGGCGGCGAGCTGCCGTTCGGGCCGGTGCAGCCGGTACCCGCCGGCGCCGACCCGTACACCCGGCTCGCGGGCTGGATGGGGCGCACGGTCTGACCGTCGGGGCCGGGCCGCACGGCCCGGCCCCGAGCGCGGGGCCGGCTGCCCGCGGCCTACTCGCGGCCGGCCGAGGTGAAGGTCATGTCGGCGTACCGGTTGCCGGCGACCTGCCCGGCGATCGGCTCCAGCTCGGCCAGTTCGGCGGCCGTCAGCCGCAGCGCCGCGGCCGCGGTGTTCTCGGCCAGCCGGGAGCGCTTGCGGGTGCCGGGGATCGGCACCACGGTCAGCCCGTGCACCTCGGCCCGCTGGTGCACCCAGGCCAGCGCGACCTGGGCGGCGGAGACCCCGCGGTCGGCGGCGATCTTCTGGATCGGCGCCACCAGAGCGGCGTTGCGGGCCGCGTTGTCCCCGCTGAACTGCGGGTGGGAGCGCCGGAAATCGCCCTCGCTGAGCTGCTCGGCAGCCGTGAAGGAGCCGGTCAGGAAGCCCCGGCCGAGCGGCGAGTACGGCACGAAGGCCACGCCGAGTTCGGCCGCCGCCGGCACCGCCGTGCGCTCCACGTCCCGTGAGAAGACCGACCACTCGGACTGCAGCGCGGCGATCGGGTGCACCGCGTACGCCTCGCGCAGCTCGTCTCCGGTCACCTCGGAGAGCCCGAGATGACGGACCTTGCCGGCCCGGACCAGCTCGGCCAGCGCGCCGACCGACTCGGCCAGCGGCACCCGCGGGTCGCGGCGGTGCATGTAGTAGAGGTCGATCGCCTCGATGCCCAGGCGGCGCAGCGAGGCGTCGACGGCGGTGCGGATGTAGGCGGGGTCGTTGCGCACGCCCCGGTAGGACGGGTCGTCGGCACGGCGTTCGATGGCGAACTTGGTGGCCAGCACCACCCGGTCGCGGTTGGCCCGGACGAACGGGCCGACCAGTTCCTCGTTGTGGCCGGAGCCGTACACGTCGGCGGTGTCGAACAGGGTGACGCCCAGGTCCAGGGCGGCGTCCAGGGTGGCGAGCGCCTCGGCGGTGTCGGTCGGGCCGTAGAACTCGCTCATGCCCATGCAGCCCAGGCCCTGGAGTCCGACGGTCGGGCCGCCGGTGCCGAGCGCGGTGGTGGGGAGGGTCATGCGCTCTCCTTCCGCTCCCCTGCGTCGGGGAGGCGTGAGTACAGGTCGATCTTGTAGTCGAGGACGGCGAGGGTCGCGTGCAGGTCGGCGAGCCGCTGCCGGACCTCCTCGCGGTGGGCGACCAGCAGGTCGCGCCGGTCGTCGAAGGTGTGGTCACCGGCCCGGACCAGCTCCACGTACCGGAGCATGTCGGCGACCGGCATCCCGGTCAGCCGCAGCCGGCCGAGGAAGGCCAGCCGGGACAGGTCGGCGTCGCTGTAGCGCCGCTGGCCCGAGTAGGAGCGGTCGACCGGGTCGAGCAGGCCGATCCGCTCGTACCAGCGCAGGGTGTGCGCGGTCAGACCGCTGGCCTCGGCGACCTCGCCGATGGCGTGCCGCGGGGTGCGGTCGGCGTCCGCGCTCGCCCGGTTGTAGGCCTCCCCGCAGGTGAGCAGGTCGATCGAGATCGGTGCGAGCGTTGCCATGGTCTGACCCCCGGTGATCGGCGACGACTACGAAGCTACTGAGTTGGAGTGCACTCCAAGCAAGCCTCCCACGCGGCCGACGGGCCCGGATGGCTAGAGTTCGACCCATGCAGAGCTTGCGGATGATCGAGGACTGGCCGGTGCCCAACGCTGCGGCCGCGGTGGTGCGGGGCGCCGACGGCGCGCTGCTGGGCGGCCACGGGCCGCAGCAGCACCTCTTCCCCCTGGCGTCGGTGACCAAGCTGCTCACCTCGTACGCCGTACTGGTCGCGGTCGAGGAGGGGGTCTTCGAGCTCGACGATCCGGCCGGCCCCGAGGGCTCGACCGTCCGGCACCTGCTGGCGCACACCTCGGGGCTGGCCTTCGACGAGCACCGGGTGATGGCCCCGCCCGGCGACCGGCGGCTCTACTCCAACGCCGGCTTCGACGTGCTGGCGCAGGCGCTGTCCGCGGCCGCCGGCATCGAGTTCGGCCGGTACGCGGCCGAGGCGGTGTTCGAGCCGCTGGGCATGCGGTCGACCCTGATCAACACCGCGCACCGTTCCCCGGCCGGCGCGGGCGGCCTGTCCACCGTCGACGACCTGGCGCTGTTCGCGGCCGAGTTGCAGTCCCCCAAGCTGCTCGACGCCTCCACCGTGCACACCGCCACCCGCGAGGTGGCCTTCCCCGGCACCAGCGGCGTGCTCCCGGGCTTCGGCCACCGCCGCCCGAACGACTGGGGCCTCGGCTTCGAGATCCGCGGCGACAAGGCCCCGCACTGGACGGGTACCACCAGCTCCGCCGGTACCTTCGGCCACTTCGGCCAGTCCGGCACCTTCCTGTGGGTCGACCCCGCCGCCGGGGTCGCCTGCGTCGCCCTGACCGACCGCGACTTCGGCCCCTGGGCCGCCGAGGTCTGGCCGCCGTTCACCGACGCCGTCCTGGCCGAACTGCGCGGCTGAGCGCCGGGCGGAGCGCGGGCCGCCGCCCCCGCTCAGCCGAGGACGAGCCCGGAGTGCATCTCCAGCAGCAGCAGTTCGGCGCCGTCCGGCCCGGCCACCGGGTCCGCGAAGGCCGGGCCGGTGATCCGGACGCTGTCGCCCGGCTCCAGCGAGCGGCCGCCGCCCTGCGGCCCGGGCACCGTCCGGTAGCCGATCGAACCCGCCGTCAGATGCGCGTAGCGGTAAGGCGCCCGGGGCAGTTCCGGCAGCGGCTGCCAGGGGCCGGCGGTGACCAGGTGCAGCGCCGCGTCGCTGCGTCGCAGCCGCAGGGCGTCCGTGTCGGCGTCGCGGTCGAGGCCGGAGGCGAGCAGGGTCAGCCCGCCGGGCGCGGGCTCGACCCGGCGCAGCCCGTACGCGGGTTCGGCGGCGAACTCGTCGGGCTGGAGCCAGAACTGGACGAATCGGACGGGCTCCCGGGCGCCGCCGACGTTGCGCTCGGTGTGCGTGACCCCGCGCCCGGCGCTGAGGTGCTGGAGCATCCCGGGGCGGACCACACCCGCGTGGCCGTCGCCGTCCCGGTGCGCGAGGGCGCCGGAGACCACCCAGGTGAGCAGTTCGGTGTCGCGGTGCCGGTGCTCCTCGTACCCGGCGCCGGGGGCGAGGGTCTCCTCGTTGCAGGCGAGCAGCGCGCCGAAGTGCGTGTTCTTCGGGTCGTAGTGCGCCGAGAAGGAGAACGCGTGCCGGGTCTCGATGCCCTCGGCCGGTGTGGACAGGTAGCGTTCGGGAGCCCGGCGCTGATCTGCGCGGGGGCGCTGTCGGGTGTCGGTCACGGTGCCTACCGTAACGGGTGTGACCTGCCCCACCCCGTGCTTCCGGTGGGGGTGTGCACCAGCATGTCCCTCGGTGAGGCAGTCTTGTCCTGTGCCAGCCGCTTCAGCGAGTCCCGACAAGAAGTCCGCCGCCAAGAAGGCGGCGCCCGCCCGTCCCGCCGCCGCCAAGCCGCCCTCCACCGGGCGGTCCGGCCGGCTGACGGCGCAGGAGCGCAAGCTCGCCGCCGAGCGGGCGGAGCTGCGCATCGCCACCCTCAAGCGGCTGGAGAAGTCCTCCGGCAAGCTGGCGACGGCCGCGATCGCCCGCATGGACGACCAGTTGGCGTGGTACCGGCGGATGCCGCCGGAGCACCGCTCCTGGATCGGCCTGGTGGCGCAGGCCGGTATCGCCGCGTTCACCGAGTGGTACCGGCACCCCGAGGCGCCGCAGGCGATCAGCACGGACGTCTTCGGCACCGCGCCCCGCGAGCTGACCCGGGCCATCACCCTGCGGCAGACCGTGGAGCTGATCCGCACCACCATCGAGGTGATGGAGGAGGCGATCGAGGAGGTCGCCGCCCCGGGCGACGAGGCCGGGATGCGGGAGTCGGTGCTGGTCTACGCCCGGGAGATCGCCTTCGCGACCGCCCAGGTCTACGCCCAGGCCGCCGAGGCGCGGGGCGCCTGGGACGCCCGGCTGGAGGCACTGGTCGTCAACTCGCTGCTGTCCGGTGACGCGGACGAAGGAGTGCTGTCGCGTGCGGCGGCGCTGGGCTGGGGCCAGCCCAAGCAGGTCCGGGTGGTGATGGGCAGTGCGCCGGACGGCGACAGCGAGCTGGTGGTGGAGGCGATCCGCCGGGCCGCCCGGTACGCCAAGCTGCACGTGCTCACCGGGGTGCTCGGCCGTCGGCTGGTGGTGGTGGTCGGCGGCGACAAGGAGCCGGTGCACGCCGCGCGGGCGCTGATCGGCCAGTTCGCCCCCGGCCCGGTGGTGGTCGGGCCGACCGTGGGCGACCTGCTCTCGGCGACCCGTTCCGCGCACGCCGCGGCCGCGGGGCTGCGCGCCTGCGCGGCCTGGCCGGACGCCCCGCGCCCGGTGCTGGCCGACGACCTGCTGCCCGAACGGGCGCTGGCGGGCGACGAGGTGGCTCGGCAACAGCTGGTGGAGGAGATCTACACACCGCTGGAGGAGGCCGGGTCCGCCCTGTTGGAGACCCTCAGCGTCTACCTGGAGCAGGCCTCCTCGCTCGAAGGCGCCGCCCGGATGCTCTTCGTCCACCCAAATACCGTGCGCTACCGGCTGCGTCGTGTGACCGACGTCACCGGTTATGCTCCGTCCGACGTACGTTCGGCCTTCACCCTGCGCATCGCCCTGGCGCTGGGCCGCCTCGGTACGGCGGCCGACCACGGCTGAGGGGCACTGTGGAGACTCCACAAGCCGACGTGCTTTTCTTCGTTACCGTCGCCTACCCGCCCCCGGGCGTCCGGCGAGAGAGGGTTGAACCGTGCTCGTAATCGTCGCCCCTGGACAGGGTGCCCAGACTCCCGGCTTCCTCAACCCCTGGCTTGAACTGGACGGCGCTGCCGACCGGCTGCGTCAGTGGTCGACGGTGGCCGGCCTCGACCTGGTCCGCTACGGCACCGAGGCGTCCGAGGATGAGATCAAGGACACCGCGGTGGCCCAGCCGCTGCTGGTCGCGGCCGGTCTGCTGACCGCCGGTGTGCTGTTCGCGGACGGCCCGGGCCCCCGTGAGCTGGTCGGCGCGGTGGCCGGCCACAGCGTCGGCGAGATCACCGCGGCCGCGCTGGCCGGCGTGCTGACCGCCGAGGACGCCCTGGCCTTCGTCCGCGAGCGCAGCCTGGGCATGGCCGAGGCCGCCGCCGCGACCGCGACCGGGATGACCGCCGTGCTCGGCGGCGACCCGGAGGCGGTGGCCGCGAAGTTCGCCGAGTACGGCGTGACCGCGGCCAACAACAACGGCGGCGGGCAGCTGGTGGCCGCCGGCACGCTGGACCAGCTGGCGGCGCTCAAGGCCGACCCGCCGGCCGGTGCCCGGCTGATCCCGCTGAAGGTGGCGGGCGCCTTCCACACCGCGCACATGGCCCCCGGGGTCGAGCGCCTGGCCAAGCTGGCGCCCACCCTGAGCACGGCCGACCCGCTGGTCACCTACGTCTCCAACCGGGACGGCGAGGCCGTCCCCACCGGCGCCGCGGTGCTGGACCGGCTGGTGGCCCAGGTCTCCAACCCGGTCCGCTGGGACCTCTGCATGGAGACCCTGCAGCAGCTGGGCGCGACGGCCGTGATCGAGCTGTCCCCGGCCGGCACCCTCACCAACCTGGTCAAGCGCAACGTCAAGGGTGTCGCGACGCTGGCCCTCAAGACCCCTGCCGATCTCGACAAGGCCCGGGAGCTCGTCGCGGAGCACGGCGGTCAGGAGAACGACGCATGACCAGCCCTCAGATCAAGCCCAGCAGCGGCGCGCAGTTCGCGCGGATCCACGGCGTCGGCGGCTACCGCCCCGTCCGGGTGATCCCCAACGCCGAGGTGCTCAACTGGATCGAGTCCTCGGACGAGTGGATCCGCTCGCGCAGCGGCATCGCCGAGCGCCGCTGGGCGGGCCCCGAGGAGAGCGTCGCCGAGATGTCGGTGCAGGCGGCCGGCAAGGCGATCGCCCAGGCCGGCATCGCACCGGAGCAGATCGGCGGCGTGATCGTGGCCACCGTCTCGCACCTCAAGCAGACCCCGGCCATCGCCACCGAGATCGCCGAGCGGCTCGGCTGCGGCACCGCCCCGGCCTTCGACATCTCGGCCGCCTGCGCCGGCTTCGGCTACGGCCTGGGCCTGGCCGACGGCATGGTGCGCGGCGGCAGCGCCGAGTACGTGCTGGTGATCGGCGTGGAGCGGCTCAGCGACCTGACCGACACCTCGGACCGCTCCACCGCCTTCATCTTCGGTGACGGCGCCGGCGCGGCCGTGGTCGGCCCCTCGGACGTCCCCGGCATCGGCAAGGTGATCTGGGGTTCGGACGGCTCGCAGCGCGACGTCATCTCGCAGACCCAGGCCTGGGACACCGCCTTCGCCAAGGAGGACGCCGTCAACGGCGCCGGCGAGGGCATCAAGTGGCCGGCCCTGCGGATGGAGGGTCAGACCGTCTTCCGCTGGGCGGTCTGGGAGATGGCGAAGGTGGCCCAGCAGGCGCTGGACGCCGCCGGGATCACCGCCGACCAGCTCGGCGCCTTCATCCCGCACCAGGCCAACATGCGGATCACCGACACGATGATCAAGGCCCTGAAGCTGCCCGACTCGGTGCCCGTCGCCCGGGACATCGTCGAGACCGGCAACACCTCGGCCGCCTCCATCCCGCTGGCGATGGAACGCATGCTGGAGAGCGGCGAGGCGAAGAGCGGCGACCTGGCTCTGATCATCGGGTTCGGGGCGGGTCTGGTCTACGCCGCCGCAGTCGTTACTCTCCCCTAGGCATTCCTGCCCACCGAAGAAGACCTGCGACGGTCCGCCGGACCGATCGCTTTCCACACTGAAGAGGAGCAGCCACTATGGCTACCAAGGACGAGGTTCTGGCCGGTCTCGCCGAGATCGTGAACGAGATCGCCGGCATCCCGGCCGAGGACGTCGAGCTCGACAAGTCCTTCACCGACGACCTGGACGTCGACTCGCTTTCGATGGTTGAGGTCGTCGTGGCCGCCGAGGAGCGCTTCGGCGCGAAGATCCCGGACGACGAGGTCAAGAACCTCAAGACGGTCGGCGACGCGGTCGACTTCATCGTCAACAACAGCTGATCCAGCTGACCGGCCGGGGTGCCTCACCGCGCCCCGGCCGCCCTCCCTCCCCCAGCTCGCCTTTCCCCTGAACACGTGAGAGAAGAAGAAACCAGTGACCGCTGAAAACCGCACCGTGGTCGTCACGGGTATCGGCGCCTTCACGCCGCTGGGCGGCGACGCCGCCTCGTTCTGGGAAGGCCTGCTCGCCGGCCGTTCCGGGGTCGCCGCGCTGACCGAGGAGTGGGCTGCCGACCTGCCCGTCCGGATCGCCGCCCGCACCGCCGTCGAGCCGGGCGAGATCCTGCCCCGCCCGCTGGCCCGCAAGCTGGACCGTTCCGCGCAGTTCGCGCTGATCGCGGCCCGCGAGGCCTGGGCGGACGCCGGCTTCGAGACCCCGGCCACCGACCTGTCCTCCAAGCTCGCCCCCGAGCGCCTGGGCACCGTGATCGCCTCCGGCATCGGCGGCGTCACCACCCTGCTCGACCAGTACGACGTGCTCAAGCAGCACGGCGTGCGCAAGGTCTCCCCGCACACCGTCCCGATGCTGATGCCCAACTCCCCGGCCGCCAACGTCGGCCTGGAGGTCGGTGCCCGCGCGGGTGTGCACACCCCCGTCTCCGCCTGCGCCTCCGGCGCCGAGGCGATCGGCTACGCGATCGAGATGATCCGTACCGGCCGCGCCGACGTCGTGGTGGCCGGCGGCACCGAGGCCGCGATCCACCCGCTGCCGATCGTCGCCTTCTCCAACATGATGGCGATGTCCAAGAACAACGACGACCCCGAGCACGCCTCGCGCCCGTACGACAAGGGCCGCGACGGCTTCGTCCTCGGCGAGGGCGCCGGCGTGGTCGTGCTGGAGTCGGCGGAGCACGCCGCCGCCCGCGGCGCCCGGGTCTACTGCGAGGCCGTCGGCCAGGGCCTGTCCTCGGACGCCCACCACATCGCCCAGCCGGAGCCCACCGGCGCCGGCGTGGCCCGCGCGATCGCCGACCTGTTCGAGCGCAACGAGCTGGACAAGGCCGAGATCGTGCACGTCAACGCGCACGCCACCTCGACCCCGCAGGGCGACACCGCCGAGATCAAGGCGCTGCGCAAGGAGCTCGGCGAGCACCTGGACCACGTCGCGATCTCCGCGACCAAGTCCATGACCGGCCACCTGCTGGGCGGCGCCGGCGGGATCGAGACCGTCGCCACCGTGCTGGCCCTGTACCACCGCCTGGCCCCGCCGACCATCAACGTCGAGCAGCTGGACGACGACATCGACGCGGACATCGTGGTCGGAGAGCCGCGCAAGCTGCCCGAGGGCCCGGTCGCGGCGATCAACAACTCCTTCGGCTTCGGCGGCCACAACGTGGTGCTGGCCTTCCGCACCGCCTGACGCCGGCAGCAGCGATTGGGCCGGGGCCCCGACCACGAGGTGATCTCGTGGTCGGGGCCCCGGCCCGTTCTCCGTCTCCGTCGACGGCGGCTCAGACCACCTGGTGCAGCCAGCGCACCGGGGCGCCCTCGCCCGCGTACCGGAACGGCTCCAGCTCGTCGTCCCAGGGCTTGCCGAGCAGCCGGGAGAGCTCCGCCTCCAGGTTGCTCCCCTCGTTGCGGGAGCGCAGCAGCACCGCGCGCAGCCGGTCCTCGGGGATCAGGATGTCGCCGTGCATTCCGGTGACGGCGTGGAAGATCCCGAGGCTGGGCGTGCTGCTGTAGCGCTCGCCCTCGGCCGTGGCGCAGGGCTCGCTGGTGACCTCGTAGCGCAGCAGCTGCCAGCCGCGCAGGGCGGAGGCCAGCCGGGAGGCCGTGCCGGGCGCGCCCTGCCAGGACAGCTCGGCCCGCCAGTGACCGGGCGCGGCGGGTTGCCGGATCCAGTCGAGGCTGACTCGCACCCCGAGCACGCCCGCGACCGCCCACTCGACATGCGGGCACAGCGCGCGTGGCGCGGAGTGGACGTACAGGACTCCACGTGTCGTCACCGGGACCTCCAGGCTGTGGACGAGGGTCGCCTTCCCCAGCTGCCTCGTGCCCGTCGCCGGTAGGTACCGTTTACCCCCGTGACGCTCAAGTTATTCGACATTAGGTCATCAAATTGAGCAAAACGGACAAGCTTTCACCCAATGTTAGTCGGATCCCCGGGGAGGTCCACCCCTGCCCGGGATCTCTCCCCCGAACGGACCTATCGCCCGCGGTCTGCCTGCCGGATCACGCTATCGGCAGGCACGGCGGGCCCGGTGACGATCCGTCGGAAGGACCGGGGCGCGGCGCCCGCGAGCGCCCGTACCCGAACCGCCCTGCCCGCCACCCCGGGCCTGGCGGCGGGCATGGCGACGGGGCAGCGCGGCGGGGCAGTGCGACTCGGCCGCGGGGAGGTCAGAGCTTGACGACCATCTTGCCGGTGTTGGCACCGCGCAGCAGACCGATGAAGGCCTCGGCGGTGTTCTCGACGCCCTCCACCACCGTCTCGTCGTAGGTCAGCCCGCCGTCCCGCAGCCAGCCGGCCGTCTCGGCCACGAACTGCTGCTGCAGCGCCGCGTGGTCGCCGACCAGCATGCCCTGCAGGCGCAGCCGCTTGCCGATCACCAGCGCCAGGTTGCGCGGCCCGACCGGCGGGTTGGTGTCGTTGTACTGGGCGATCGCGCCGCACAGGGTGGCGCGGCCGTTCACGTTGAGCAGGCTGATGGCGGCCTCCAGGTGGTCGCCGCCGACGTTGTCGAAGTAGACGTCGATGCCGTCCGGCGCGGCCTCGGCGAGCTGCTCGCGGACGGGGCCGTCCTTGTAGTTGAAGGCCGCGTCGAAGCCGTAGTCGTCGACCAGCTTGGCCACCTTCTCCGCCGAGCCGGCCGAGCCGATGACCCGCCTGGCGCCCTTGAGCCGGGCGATCTGCCCCACCAGCGAGCCGACCGCGCCGGCCGCGCCGGACACGAAGACGGTGTCGCCCTCCTTGAACGAGGCGACCTCCAGCAGGCCCGCGTAGGCGGTCAGGCCCGGCATGCCGAGCACGCCGAGGTAGTAGGAGAGCGGGGCGAGCTGCGGGTCCACCTTGACCGAGCGGACCGCGTCCACGGTCGCGTACTCGCGCCAGCCGAGCCCGTGCAGGACGGCGTCGCCGACCTCGAAGCCCTCGGCCTCGGAGGCGATCACGTAACCGACCGCGCCGCCGTCCATCGCCTCGCCGATCGCGAACGGCGGGACGTAGGACTTCACGTCGTTCATCCGGCCGCGCATGTACGGGTCGACCGAGAGGAAGGCGTTGCGGACCAGGATCTGACCCGGGCCGGGCTGCTGCACCGGGGCCTCGACCAGCGCGAAGTCCGCGGGGGTCGGCCAGCCCTGGGGCCGGGCCGCCAGCTGCCACTCGCGGCCGGTGGTGGGCGTCGCCTGCTCTGCCATGTCGTGCTCCTTGCGTGGTTCGTCTGTCCGTGGCCTGCCTGAAAGGTTGACCAACTAAAGCAATCGTGGGGATAAAAGGTTCACGTTGTCAAATGTTCAGCTAGACTGGTGTCCATGGAGAAGCAGCCGCCCGCCGACCCGATCACCCGCGAGGTCGTGGACCTCATGGCGAGCCTGGTCGCGCTGTTCCACCGCGAGTACGAGGAGGCCGCCGCCGCCCGCTCGCTGACCGGCGCCCAGGCCAAGGTGCTCGCCCTGCTCAGCCGGGGCCCGATGCCGATGCGCCACATCGCCCAGACCCTGGCCTGCGAGCCCTCCAACATCACCGGCATCGTGGACCGCCTGGAGACCCGCGGCTTCGTGACCCGCCAGGCCGACCCGCTGGACCGCAGGGTCAAGCGGGTGGCCGCCACCGAGGCCGGCGGCCAGGCCACCGAGGAACTGCGCGAATCGCTGAACTTCGCCCGCGAGCCGCTGGCCGCGCTGGCCGAGGACGAGCGGCGCCAGCTGCGTGACCTGCTGCGCAGGATGCTCGAAGGCGCCGACACGGCGGACTGACGCCCACGCCGGCCCACCCCGGGGCAGGCCCGGGGAGGCCGGGAAGAAGAAGTTCGGCTCACATGTGTAACCGGATGCACTCCCGGACCGTCTATTCATCTGGACCGTACGTGTACCCGTGGCGCCTGCCACACCCGGCAGAGAGCGCTGACCGATGACCGACCCCAAGAGCCGGCCCGCCAAGGGCACCCGCAGGGCCCGGATAGCCCGTGGCCTGGGTGCGACCGCCGCAGTCCTGGTGGTCGGTACCGCCGGCGCCGGCGCGTGGTTCTACCAGCGGCTCGACCACAACATCAGCACCTTCTCGGCCGACGGCATCGCCCCCAGCCGCCCGCCGGCCGGCCCGACCGCCAGCGGTGGCGGCCGGCCGGTCAACATCCTGCTGCTCGGCTCCGACACCCGCCAGGACGGCAACGGCGACCTGGGCGGCGGCGAGGAGGGCGTGGGCCACTCCGACACCGCGATCCTGTTGCACGTGTACGCGGATCACAAGCACGCCGTCGGGGTGTCGATACCCCGCGACACCCTGGTCACGGTCCCGGCCTGCAAGCTTCCCAGTGGCAACTGGTCCCCGCAGCGGACCAACCAGATGTTCAACTCGGCCTTCACCGTCGGCGAGTACCCGCAGGGCAACCCCGCCTGCACCCAGAACACCGTCGAGGCGATGACCGGCCTGCGGATCGACCACACCATCGTGGTCGACTTCAAGGGCTTCGCCGCGATGACCGACGCGGTGCACGGCGTCGACGTCTGCGTACCCAACAACGTCGACTCCTACGGCATACACCTGGCCAAGGGCCGGCAGACCGTCACCGGGCAGCAGGCACTGGACTACGTCCGCGCCCGGCACGGCTTCGGCGACGGCTCGGACATCGGCCGGGTGAAACGCCAGCAGGCCTTCCTCTCCTCCCTGATCAAGAAGGTCCGGAGCCAGGGCTTCAACCCGACCACCCTGCTCCCGCTGGCCGACGCCGCGACCAGGTCGCTCACCGTGGACGAGGAGCTGGGCTCGGCGGTGAAGCTCGCCGAGTTCGGCCAGTCGCTGCAGGACATCGAACTCGCCGACATATCCTTCGTCACCGTGCCCTGGCGCTACCAGGGCGACCGGGTCGCCCTGGTCCACCCCGACGTGGACACCCTCTGGCGGCTGCTGCAGCAGGACCGGACGCTGACCGGCCAGTCCGCCGCCGACCCCGCGGCCTCCCCCACCGACCCGGCCTCGGCGTCGGCGTCGGCGCCCGCGTCGGCCCCGGCGACCGGCACGGCCGACACCCCGGCCGCCGAGCAGGTCCCGCTGACCGTGCACAACGCCTCCCGTTCCACCGGGCTCGCCGGACAGGCCGCCACCGCGCTCAGGGCCAAGGGCTACCAGCAGATCACCGTCGGCCCCGACACCGAGTTCCGCCGGACAACCCTGATCGGGTACGCCCCCGGCGACCAGGAGGCCGCGAACCGGCTCGCGCAGCTCTTTCCCGGCGCCGAGCTGCGGGCCGACCCCGGTGCCGAGGGGATCACCGTCACCCTCGGCCGGGACTACGCCTCGGCCCACACCGGCGAGGGCACGGCTCCCGGCGAGGGGGCCGGTGCGCCCACCGCGCTGCCCACCGGCATCCCCACCGGGATCACCGAGAACACCCGCCCCGCCGACAGCGACCTCTGCGCCGACCTCAGCTTCGGCTGAGGCCGTCGCCCGGGTCGGGCAGTCCCGTCACGACGACGGTGACCCTGGTGCCGGCGGCCAACTCCCCCGCCGTCGCCAGGCCGTACACCGCCGACAGCGCCTTCGCCACGTACCGCCGCTCCACCGGCACCCCGTGCCGCCGCTCGAACCCCGCGGCGAACTGCTCCAGTTCGGCCGGCACCTTGCCGTACCCGCCCCCGTGGTAGCCGTGGTGGATCCGCCAGTTGCCGAACTCCCGGCCGTACGCGGCCCGGTGCAGTCCCGCCACCTCCCGCTCCAGGTAGGCCTCGCCGCGCAGCACCGCCACCCCGAGCGCCCGCGCACCCGGGGGCAGCCCGGCCGCGATCCCGGCCAGCGTGCCGCCGGTGCCGACCGGGCAGCAGACCAGGTCCCGCTCGCCCAGGTCCGGCAGCTGCGACGCCAGCTCCGCGGCGACGACGGCGGCCCCGCGCACCGCGAGCGCGTTGGACCCGCCCTCCGGCAGTACCAGGAACCCCTCCCGAGGCTCCCCGCCCCGGGCCGCCAGCTCCCGGTACAGCGGGCGCGGGACGAACTCCAGTGCCATTCCGGCCGCCTCGGCCGCCCGCAGCGACCAGTTCCGCGGCGCCTGGGCCAGCTCCTCGCCCCGGATCACCCCGACACTCGCCAGCCCGAGCCCCTGCGCGGCGGCCGCCACCGCCCGGATGTGCGTCGAGTAGGCCCCGCCGTACGTCAGCAGCCCGGGCGCGCCCTCGGCGACCGCCCGTTCCAGGTTGGGCGCCAGCTTCCGCCACTTGTTCCCCGGCACGGCCGGGTGCGCGAGGTCGTCCCGCTTGAGCCGCAGCTCCACCCCGAGCCGGGCGAGGGCCGGCTCGTCCAGGACGGTCAGCGGGGTCGGCAGCGTGGCGGGGGAGAGCACCGGCCCAGCATACGAAGGCGCCCGCACTCAGCCGCCGGCCGCCCGGGGGGCCGGCCCGGGCAGGACCTCGGCCGGGCCGGGGCCCGGCGGCTGCCGGTCGATCCGGACCAGCCCCTGCGCGAGCAGCAGGTCGACGAACTCCTGGACGTCCTGCGCCGCGACGGCCGCCTGCTCGGCGATGGCGGCCGAACCGCCCCCTTCGGCGAGCAGCAGCCAGATCCGGGCGGCGGTGCCGTCGAGCGTGCGGAACTCGCGCGCCACCGGGTGGTAGAACCGCACCTCGCCGTCCCCGGGGAACCAGACGACCGCGGGATCGAGCCGGTAGATCATCGGAGCGCTCCCTCCGGACGGCCGCCGCTCCAGTGGAGCTGACGACTTGCCAAGCACCATCCATCCCAGCTGGACCATCGGAATCTACTCCACCATCAGAACATGTCAACAGGGCGGTTCCGGATCCGACTTGACACACCTGTGGGGCTCGCGCGAGCCGACGGCACGTACCGGGACAATCACCCGCACGGGTCACCCCGCGGGGGGCTCGGGGCTGCGGCACCCGCTCGTCAACGCGAGGATCCGCGGACATTACCGGACGGGTGAATCCCGGTGTGTCGGCGCCCGGGCGGGGGCCCGACTGCCCTACAGTTCTCGCAGGTAGGGGCTGGTCTGCCGAGGTGGGGCGGGTGGGACTCGAACCCACGACCAAGGGATTATGAGTCCCCTGCTCTAACCGGCTGAGCTACCGCCCCCGATTCGACCAGCTGGTGACCGGCAAGCCGGCCGTTCCAGCAGCAGACGGCCCCTCAGGGCCGTCCCCGGCAGCATAGCCGGTCGATCAGTCGCGATGCGCGCCGGGGGCGCAACCGGGTACGCCCCCCGCGCGGCTCAGCCCTGCCTGGCGCAGCGCCCGCCCGGCCTGGTAGATCTTGCGTTCCGGCCCGTCGTCCGAGCGGGCCGCAGTACGCGAGTGCGGGGAGCCAGCGGGATGCGCCGGACGGAACGGGCGGTACGGCGGGCATGGTGGCCGGCCGCGCTCCTGCTGACGATCCACTGCGCCGCCGCCTGCGGCCCGGACCCCGGACCGGACGGCCGGACCGGCCCCCGGCCCACCGCCCGGCCCGCCGTCGCCGGCGCCACCGGCGACCGGATCGGCGCCCTCTTCCTCGGCGCGGTGACCGGCCCCAGGATGTGCACCGCCAGCGTGGTCGCCAGCCCCCGGCACAACCTGCTGGTCACCGCGGCGCACTGCGTCCAGACCGCGGAGCGCGGCCGCTTCGACGACCTGGTCTTCGCCCCCGGCTACCGCGACGGCCGCACCCCGTACGGCGTCTGGCCGGTGACCTCGATCACGGTCGATCCGCGGTGGAGCCTGGGCGAGGATCCGGAGTACGACGTGGCCTTCCTCACCGTGGCCGAGGTGCAGGGGCAACGGATCGAGGACCGGGTCGGCGCGAACCCGCTCGGCACCGGCCTCGGCGTCGGCCTGCCGGTCTCCGTCACCGGCTACCCGAACGACAGCGGCACCCCGGTGACCTGCTCGGGACGTACCGGCGCGCAGGGACCGACCCAGGAGCGGTTCGAGTGCTCCGGCTACACCGTCGGCACCAGCGGAAGCCCCTGGCTCACCGAGGACGGAAAGGTGGTCGGGGTGATCGGCGGCTACCAGCAGGGCGGCAACACCGACGCCACCTCGTACAGCATCGCGTTCGACCGGCGGGTGACGGAGCTCTACCGGCTGGCCACCGGGTGACGGCGGCGGCCTGACGGGCCGCCAGGGGGCGCCGGGCGCCGGGCCTCGGGCCCCGGGGAAACACGAAAGCCCCCCGGTCGACCGAGGGGCCTTCGCTCTGTACCGATCGTCTCCGTGGAGGCGAGCTCCCCCAATTGGACTCGAACCAATAACCTGCCGATTAACAGTCGGCTGCTCTGCCAATTGAGCTATGGGGGATTGCACAGCGGGACGATCCACAGGGGGCCGTCCAAGCTCCCCCAATTGGACTCGAACCAATAACCTGCCGATTAACAGTCGGCTGCTCTGCCAATTGAGCTATGGGGGATCGATCTTCTGCCTCTGTCCCGGATCCTCCCGGGCCTTCGGCGCTCGCTGCGGGACATACATTAGCGCACTCAGGGGGGTGTTCCGCCAATCGCTTTCCCCGGCCCCCACCCGGGGACCCGCGCCGCCCTCCCCCGGGCGGCCCGGTCGGCGCGCCCCGCGCGCGCCCCGGCGGCCCGCCGGGGATGCTGGGACGGCGGCGGGTGACCGGAGACGGCCCCGCCACCTGCCGGGCGGTTCGCCGCCCGGCCCGACGGGTAGGGCAATGCGGCAATGACCGCGACGAAGGGTGGAGCCGAGCATGTGGAAACTGACGTTGATCGTGGGCGTCGGGGTCGGATACGTCCTGGGCGCCCGCGCCGGCCGGCAGCGGTACGAGCAGCTCGCCGGCGCGGCCCGACAGTTCTCCCAGAACCCCAAGGTCCAGGACGCCGCGGGCAAGGCCAAGCAGCAGGCGGGCGCGGTCGCGGGCCGGGCCGCAGGCGCCGTGGCCGACCGGGTCGGCGAGAAGCTGCCGGACGCCGTGACCGACCGCGTCCCGTACTTCACCCGCCGGCAGACCGCCGACGACTGGGGGACCTTCCGGCCGTGACCGGGGCCTGGCCGAATCCCGTACCGACTGGGCAACACTTGCCACGGGCGCCAGCACCGCGACCACCGGCTGAGGCATGATCTCCGCATGGCCATCGTCGCGGGCATCGACAGCTCCACCACTCGCACCCGGATCGTCGCGTGTGACTCCGACACCGGGGCCGTCCTGCGTCAGGGGCGCGCGCCCCACCCGCTGCCGGAGGGCGTCGATGCCCGGACCACCGAGGTCGACCCGCAGACCTGGCTGCACTCGCTCGGCGACGCCGCGGCCGGCGGCCTGCTGGAAGGGGTCCGGGCGATCGGCGTCTCCGCCCAGCAGCACGGCCTGATCGGCCTGGACGCGGGCGGGGTGCTGGTCCGCCCGGCCCTGCTGTGGAACGACCCCCGCTCGGCCGGCGCGGCCGCCTCGCTGGTGGACGCGCTCGGCGGCCCGGGCCCGTGGGTGGAGGCCATCGCCGCGGTGCCCGCACCGACGTACACCATCGCCAAGCTGCGCTGGCTGGCCGAGTTCGAACCCGCCTCGGCCAAGCGGATCGCCGAGGTGCTGCTGCCGCACGACTGGCTGATCTCCCAGCTGCTCGGCAGCCCGAGACGGCGCACCACCGACCGCGGCGACGCCTCCGGTACCGGCTACTGGTCGCCGATCACCGGCGAGTACCGGCAGGACCTGATCAAGCTCGCGATCGGCCACGAGCTGCGGGTGCCGGACGTGCTCGGCCCCGCCGAGCCGGCCGGGCACACCCCCGAGGGCCTGCTGATCTCGGCCGGCACCGGCGACAACATGGCGGCCGCCCTCGGGCTCGGGCTCGGCCCCGGGGACGCGGTGGTCTCGCTCGGCGGGAACGGCACCATCTTCGCGGTGCACGACCAGCCGGTGGTCGACCCGTCCGGCCTGATCTCCTCCTTCGCCGACGCGACCGGCCGCCACCTGCCGATGGTCGGCACCCTCAACGCGGCCCAGGTGCTGCGTTCGACCGCCACCGTCCTCGGCACCGACCTGGAGGGCCTGAGCGCGCTCGCCCAGCAGTCCTCCCCCGGCTCGTACGGGCTCGTGCTGCTGCCCTACCTGGACGGCGAGCGCACCCCCAAGCTGCCGCACGCCGCGGGGACCCTGACCGGGCTGCGGATGGAGTCGATGGCCCCGCAGCACTTCGCCCGGGCCGCCGTCGAGGGCATGCTGTGCAACATCGCGGACGCCGTCGACGTGCTGCGCTCGCACGGGGTCGGGGTGCGCCGGATCTTCCTGCTGGGCGCGGTCGGCCGGCTCGGCGCCGTCCGGGAGATCGCACCGCTGGTCTTCGGCGTGCCCGTGGTGGTACCGCCTCCGGGGGACCACGCCGCCCGCGGCGCGGCCCGGCAGGCCGCCTGGGCGCTGGCCGGCACCCCCGAACCGCCGCACTGGGAGCTGCCCGAGGTCACCACGATCGTGCCGGACCAGGAGCACGACCTGGCCGTCGGCAGCGCGGTGCGCCAGCAGTACGCCGCGGTGCGCGGACAGGTGCACCCGGAGGCCGCGGGCTGAGCCCGCCGCCACTCTCCGCGGGCACCGAGGATGCGTCATGCCCGCGCCGGTGGCAGCGCGGGAGGTCCTGCCCGGACCAGGGGTGACGAGCTGCCGGTCTTCGCCTTCACCACCGAGGGCGAGACCGCCTTCGACGTGTTCGACGTCTCGCGCCGGATGTGGGAGCGGGCTGGCAGCTGCCCGCGTACGCCTTCCCGGACGACCGGACCGACCTGTGCTGCTCGACGACCTGCGCCGGCTGCTGCCCGAGCTGCGCGACCAGCCGGCGCCGCTGAGCAGCATGGGGGTCGAGACCCGGTCCGCGTTCCACCACTGAGCGGCGGCCGGGCCCGGTGCCGACGGCTCCGGCGGGTGCCGTCGGGACCGGGCCCGGCCCACGGGCAGCGCCCGAGGGCGTGGGCTGCCCGCACCGGGCGGCAGGCGGCCGGCGGCACCCCACTGTTGTCGGCCGCCGTGCCACTGCTGCTCGCCGTACGGCGGCCTCCTCCCACCGTCGGCCGCCGCGTCCGCGACGCTACCAGCGGCGGGGGCATTGTGCAATGTCACATTCTATTTCAGTCCAGATATCCCCTGAGCTGATCGGCGCCGACGTGGGCCCGCAGCTTGGCGAGGGTCTTGGACTCGATCTGGCGGATCCGCTCCCTGGTCACCCCGAAGAGGTGACCGATCTCCTCCAGGGTGCGCGGCAGGCCGTCGCCCAGGCCGTAACGGAGCTGGACCACCTGCCGCTCGCGGTCCCCGAGGGTGGCGAGCACGGCGTCCAGGTGCTCGCGCAACAGCAGGAAGGCGGCGCTCTCCACCGGCGAGGCGGCGTCGGCGTCCTCGATCAGGTCGCCCAGGGCCACGTCGTCCTCCTCGCCGATCGGGGTGTGCAGCGAGACCGGCTCCTGCGCCAGCCGCAGCACCTCCCTGACCCGCTCCGGCGACAGCTGGAGGGCGCCCGCCACCTCGGCGGCGGTGGGCTCCCGGCCGCACTCCTGGATCAGCGTCCGCTGCACCCTCAGCACCCGGTTGATCAGCTCCACCACGTGCACCGGCACCCGGATGGTGCGGGCCTGGTCGGCCAGCGCCCGGCTCATCGCCTGCCGGATCCACCAGGTCGCGTAGGTGGAGAACTTGTAGCCCCGCGTGTAGTCGAACTTCTCGACCGCCCGGATCAGACCGACGTTGCCCTCCTGGATCAGGTCCAGCAGGGTCAGGCCGCGGCCGACGTAGCGCTTGGCGACCGAGACCACCAGCCGCAGGTTGGCCTCGATCAGCCTGCGTTTGGCTATCCGGCCGAGCACCACCAGGCGGTCCAGCTCGTCGGCGAGCCCGGGGCCGTCCGCGCCCGGGCCGTCGGCGGCGGCCCGGTCCAGCGCCTCCTCGGCGAACAGTCCGGCCTCGATCTGGCAGGCCAGCTCGACCTCCTCGGCGGCGGTCAGCAGCCGGACCCGGCCGATCTCGCGCAGGTACTGGCGCAGCAGGTCGGCGGCCGGGCCCGAGGCCTCGTCCAGCGCGCCGGCGCCCCTGCGTTCGTGCTCCTCGGCCTCCGCCCGGCCGGCCTGGGCCGGCACCCGGGCCGCAGGCTCGTCGGTCGTCGGATCGGTGCCGTCCTCGCGCACGACGGCCTGGGGCCGGCTCACAGCGGCAAGCTCCACGGGCATCCCTCCACGGCCGTGGCGGCGCTGGGGGGACGCCGCGCCACAAGGGATGGGATACCCACCGACGGGGGACAGACCACACGGAGCACGGCCCGAGGTGGTTCAGAGCGCCGCCGCGCCCCGGGACCGCAGCTGCTGGGCGTACTGCTGAAGGGCCCACAACTCGCTCTGCACCGCGTGCAGTTCCTCGGCGGTGGCACGGCTGCCGAGCCGCTGGAGGTGGGCCCGGGCCTCGTTCACCCGGCGGTCCACGGCCTGCAGCCGCAGCTTGACCAGGAACTCGCCGGCGTAGATCTCGTCGGCCTTGCGGCGGGAGCGGATCGGCTCGACGGTGAGCTCGGTGACCAGGCCGCGGACCTGGTCGTCGGGGCTGGCCTCGCGGACGGCGGCGGTGAAGTCGGGCAGGCTCGCGCCGTACGCGGTACCGCCGGTGGTGCCGATCGCGCGGCGGACGGCGGCGTAGGGCGGGGTCGGGAACTCGTCCTCGCCGTACTGGTCGAAGGCCGGGCTGACCAGGTCCGGATGCTGCAGGGCGAGCTTGAGCAGCTCGCGCTCGACGAACTGCGCCGGATCCCGCGGGTTGAGCCGGAAGACCGGCCGGGGCGGCTGGACGGGCTGCGCGCCCTGGGCCTGGTCCGGGCGGCGGGTGGGGCGCTGGGCGGCGTTCTGCTGGTTCTCGCGCTGCCAGCGGGCCAGCTGGCCGATCCGGCGGACCACGAACTGCTCGTCCAGGATGCCGAGCATGCCCGCGAGCTGGACGGCGTACTCGTGCTGGATCGAGCGGTCCTTGATCTTGACGATGATCTGGGCCGCCTCCTCCAGGGCGGCGGCCCGGCCCTCGGCGGTGTCGACCCGGTGCCGGGCGACGGCCGAGCTGAGGGCGAACTCGAAGAGCGGGACCGGGTGTTCGATCAGCTCCCGGACCGCCTCGTCGCCCTTGGCCAGGCGCAGCTCGCACGGGTCCATGCCGCCGGGGGTGATCGCGATCGAGGTGCGGGCGGCGAACTTCTGGTCGTCCTCGAAGGCCCGCAGCGCCGCCTTCTGGCCGGCCGCGTCGCCGTCGAAGGTGAACACCGTCTCGCCGCGGTAGGTGGAGGTGTCCATCAGCAGCCGGCGGATGATCTTGACGTGCTCCTCGCCGAAGGCGGTGCCGCAGGTGGCCACCGCCGTGGTGACACCGGCCAGATGGCAGGCCATCACGTCGGTGTACCCCTCGACCACCACGGCCCGACCGGACTTGGCGATCTCCTTGCGGGCGAGGTCGATGCCGTAGAGCACCTGGGACTTCTTGTACAGCGGCGTCTCGGGGGTGTTGAGGTACTTGGGGCCGGTGTCGTCCTCCCGCAGGCGACGGGCGCCGAAGCCGACCACCTCGCCGCCGGAGTCCCGGATCGGCCAGACCAGCCGGCCCCGGAAGCGGTCGATCAGACCGCCGCGCTGGCCCTGCGAGGCGAGGCCGCCGAGCAGGATCTCCTTGTCGGTGAAGCCCTTGCCGCGCAGGTAGCGGACCAGGTGCTCCCAGCCCACCGGGGCGTAGCCGACCCCGAAGTGCTGGGCGGCGGCCTCGTCGAAGCCGCGCTCGGCCAGGAAGCGCCGGCCGATCTCCGCCTCGGGCGAGCCCAGCTGCTCCTGGAACCACGCGGCGGCGATCTTGTGCGCGTCGACCAGCCTGGTCCGCTCGCCCTGCTGGTGCCGGGGCGAGTAGCCGCCCTCCTCGTACCGCAGGGTGATGCCCGCCTGGGCGGCCATCCGCTCCACGGCCTCGGCGAACGAGCAGTGCTCGATCTTCATCAGGAACGAGATGGTGTCGCCGCTCTCGCCGCAGCCGAAGCAGTGGTAGACGCCCTTGCCCGGGTGGACGTAGAACGAGGCGGACTTCTCGTCGTGGAACGGGCAGACGCCCTTGAGCTGCGCACCGCCGCCACTGGTCAGCTGGACGTAGTCGCCGACCACGGCGTCGATGGGGAGCGCGTTGCGCACCGCCTGTACATCTTCATCCCTGATCCGACCGGCCACCCTGGAAGTTTACGCACCCGGCGGCCCGTTCCCGGGGCGCGGGATCAGTCCGTCGCCTTCTCGACCAGCCGCCGGTGCAGTGCGAAGGCGGAGGCGTCGGTGAGGGTGGCGATCTGGTCGACCACCGCGCGCAGGGCGGCCCGGTCGTCCTCGGCCTCCTCGTGGAGCGCGGCGAACACCGGGTCCAGGCCGTACGGGGCGGTGCGGGCCAGCGCCTCGGCCAGCTCCGCGATCACGATCCGCTGGCGGGAGCGGAGCTGGGCCTGCTCGTCGCGCTGCATCACGTAGCGGACGGCGACCGCCTTGAGCACCGCGCACTCCAGCCGGACCTCGGTCGGCACGACCAGCTCGGCCGCGTACCGGGTGAGCGGGCCGGGGCCGTAGCGGGCCCGGGTGGCCTGCTCCGCGGCCAGGCAGAAGCGGCCGATCAGCTGGCTGGTGAGGTCCTTGAGCCCGGCACGGGCGCGGGCCGAGCCGTCGTACGCCCGCGGCCACCACTCCTGGGCCTGGAGGCGGTCCAGGGCCTCGGCCAGCTCCTCGGCGGAGGCGTCGGAGGCGTACCGTTCGGCGATCTTGAAGAGCTCGGCACGCTCCTCCGCGGAGCGCAGCGCGGCCGGGTCGATGTGGCCCGCCTGGAGCGCGTCCTCCACGTCGTGGGTGGAGTAGGCGACGTCGTCGGACCAGTCCATCACGGTCGCCTCGAAGCACTTGCGGCCGTCGGGGGCACCGGCCCGCAGCCAGCGGAAGACCGGCAGGTCGTCGGCGTAGACGCCGTACTTGGTGGAGCCCGGATCGGCGGGGTGGCCGCCGCGCGCCCAGGGGTACTTGGTGGCGGCGTCCAGGGCGGCACGGCTGAGGTTGAGGCCGACGCTGCGGCCGGGCCAGGGGGAGAGCCGGGCCGGGGCCTCCTCGGCCGGGGCGAAGCGCTTGGGCTCCAGGCGGGTCAGGATGCGCAGCGACTGGGCGTTGCCCTCGAAGCCGCCGCACGCCTGGGCGGCCTGGTCGAGCGCCTCCTCGCCGGTGTGCCCGAACGGTGGGTGGCCGATGTCGTGTGCCAGGCAGCCGGTCTCCACCAGGTCCGGGTCGCAGCCGAGCGCGGCGCCGAGCTCGCGGCCGACCTGGGCGCACTCCAGCGAGTGGGTCAGCCGGGTGCGGGAGAAGTCGGCGCGCATCGGGGCGACCACCTGGGTGGTGCCGGCGAGCCGGCGCAGGGCCGCCGAGTGCAGGACCCGGGCCCGGTCGCGCTGGAAGGCGGTGCGGCCCGGGCGCTTGTCCGGCTCGGGCACCCAACGGGCTTGGGCCTGCGGGTCGTACGGGGCGGTGCGGTGCGCGGTGTCGTCCATATGACAGTCACCGTACGCCCGCCCGCCGACATCACGCCGGTGCGCCGCGCTTTCGGCCCGGGGTGCGGGCGGTGAACAGCCGGCGCCGGCAGGGCTGCCCGTGACCGGGCGGGCGACGGCGAGGACGGCGACCGCCACGGCCCTCGGCCTGCCACCGGGTCAGCCGGCGGTCCGGTGCCGGTGCGTACCCACGGCGGCGGGCAGCCGGCCGGCGGCGGACCCGTAGCGCTCCAGCACCAGCCGGACCAGCAGCGGGTGCGCGCCCAGCGGGGCCGTGGCCGGGCCGTCCCAGGCGGCGGCCGCGAGCCGGGCGAAGTCCCCCGGCGCCGTGAAGTACCCGGCCACCGCGACCGGGCCGGGCCGCTCGGCGGCCAGCCGCCCCGCCGTCTCCGCCACACTCGGGCCGGCACCGGTCACATAGCCGGGCCGTACCGGCACCCCGAGCCGCGCGGCGAGCAGGGCGGCCTGCGCCTCGCTGTCCAGGGCCGCCTGCGGATCCCGCGAGCCGGCCGCGGCCAGCACCACCGAGCCGGTCCCGGGCCGCACGCCCGCCTCCGCCAGCCGGGCCTGCAGAAGCTCGGCGAGCAGCGGGTCGGGCCCGAGCGGGGCCGCGATCACCCCGCTGAGCTGCGGTGCGCCGGCCAGGGCGGCCGGCAGGTCGGCCTTCACGTGGTAGCCCCGGCCGAGCAGCAGCGGGACGAGCACCGCCGAACCGCTGAGCGAGCCCAGCACCTCGGGCAGCAGCGGGGCGTTCAGACCGAGGTGGGCGAGTCGGACGTCGAGCTCCGGGCGGGTGTCGGCCACCATCGCCGCGAGCCGGCGGATCTCGGCCGCCGCGGCCGGATCCCGGGAGCCGTGGGCGACGAGCACCAGGGCCGGGCGGCGGGCGGTGTGCAGCACCCTCGGCGGAGCGGCGGAGAGAACGGTCATGGGGCAAGCCTCGCCGTAGCCTGTTTCCCGGCCGTTGCCCCGTGGTCACGACTGGTTTCCCGGCCCTCACAACGGGCTCCCGCACCGGTGAGCGGGGTGTGCGGCCGCCGTAACCTGCGGGCCGCCGGGGCGAAACAGCGCCGCAGCACGCTGGCGGGCATGAGCGACGCGACCGAGACCCACTGCCCGTACTGCGCGCTCCAGTGCGGGATGGGGCTGAGCCCCGCCGACGGTCCGGTGCCGGTCGCGGTCGTCGAGCGGCCCGGCTTCCCGGTCAACCGGGGGGCGCTGTGCGGCAAGGGGGCCAACGCGGCCGCCGTACTGGCCCCCGGGGCGCGGCTCACCACCCCGCTGGTCCGGGTCGGCGGCGCCCTGCGGCCGGCCGGCTGGGACGAGGCACTGGGCCGGATCGCCGAGGCCCTCGGGGCCACCGCGGCCGCCCACGGACGGGACGCCGTGGGGGTGTTCGGCGGCGGCGGGCTGACCAACGAGAAGGCCTACCTGCTCGGCAAGTTCGCCCGGGTGGTGCTGGGCACCTCGGCCATCGACTACAACGGCCGGTTCTGCATGTCCTCGGCCGCCGCCGCCGGGATCCGCGCGTTCGGGCTGGACCGCGGGCTGCCGTTCCCGCTCGACGACATCCCGCGGGCCGGGTGCGTCGTGCTGGTCGGCGCCAACCCGGCCGAGACCATGCCGCCCTTCGTCCGGTACCTGCGCGAACTCCGGGACAACGGCGGCACGTTGATCGTCGTCGACCCCCGCCGCACCCGCACCGCCGAGCTCGCCGACCTGCACCTCGCCCCGCGCCCCGGCACCGACCTCGCGCTGGCCCTCGGACTGCTCCACCTGGTGATCGCGGACGGCCGCACCGACGAGGCCTTCATCGCCGAACGCACCACCGGCTGGCCCGAGACCCGCGCCGCCGCGATGGCGCACTGGCCCGAGCACGTCGAGGCCGTCACCGGCGTCCCGCTCCCCCGGCTGCGCGCCGCCGCCGGGCTGTTCTGCGCGGCCCCGACCGCGATGGTGCTCACCGCCCGCGGGCCCGAGCAGCAGGCCAAGGGCACCGACACGGTCAACGCCTGGATCAACCTCTGCCTCGCCACCGGCAACGCCGGCCGCCCGTACGCCGGGTACGGCTGCCTCACCGGCCAGGGCAACGGCCAGGGCGGGCGGGAGCACGGGCAGAAGGCCGACCAGCTGCCCGGCTACCGCAAGCTGGACGACCCGGCCGCGCGGGCGCACGTCGCCGCGGTGTGGGGCGTCGACCCCGGCTCGCTGCCGGGCCCGGGGCGCAGCGCGTACGAGCTGCTCGACTCGCTCGGCACCGAGGTGCGGGCGCTGCTGCTGATGGGCTCCAACCCGGTGGTCTCGGCGCCCGGTTCGACGCATATCGGCTCCCGGCTGCGCGCGCTGGACTTCCTGGCGGTCAGCGACGTCGTGCTGTCCGAGACGGCGGAGCTGGCGGACGTGGTGCTGCCGGTGACCCAGTGGGCCGAGGAGACCGGCACCCTGACCAACCTCGAAGGCCGGGTCGTGCTGCGGCGCCGGGCCGTCGACGCGCCCGAGGGCGTGCGCAGCGACCTGGAGGTGCTGCACGCGCTGGCG
Source organism: Kitasatospora sp. NBC_00374 (assembly GCF_041434935.1). Lineage (NCBI taxonomy): Bacteria > Bacillati > Actinomycetota > Actinomycetes > Kitasatosporales > Streptomycetaceae > Kitasatospora > Kitasatospora sp. NBC_00374. The sequence continues at coordinate 2,912,674 of NZ_CP107964.1, forward strand.
GACCGGCTCGGCCACGGCGCCGGCTTCCCCACCGACCCCGAGCAGGCCTTCGAGGAACTGCGCCGCGCCTCGGCCGGCGGGCCCGCCGACTACGCGGGCATCAGCTACCGGCGGATCGCCGCCGAGGACGGGGTGTTCTGGCCCTGCCCGGACGAGGACCACCCCGGCACCCCCCGGCTCTTCCTGGACCGCTTCGCCACCCCCGACGGGCGGGCCCGCTTCGTCCCGGTGCAGCACCGGCCGCCCGCCGAGGAGCCGGACGAGCAGTACCCGGTGCGGCTGACCACCGGCCGGGTCCTGGCCCAGTACCAGTCCGGCGCGCAGACCCGGCGGGTGGCGGCCCTCAACGCGGCCGCGCCCGGCCCGTACGTCGAGCTCCACCCGGTGCTCGCCGAACGGCTGGGCATCGTGGACGGGGAGCGGGTCGCCGTGGTCAGCCGGCGCGGACGGACCGTCACCCCCGCCCGGCTGACCACGGCGATCCGCCCCGACACCGTCTTCATGCCGTTCCACTGGCCCGGTGAGGGCAACGCCAACCGCCACACCAACCCGGCCCTGGACCCGGTCTCCCGGATGCCGGAGTTCAAGGCCTGCGCCGTCCGGCTGGAACCGCTCTGAGCGGGCGGGCCGCCGCGGCGGGGCGCCACGGCCGCCGCGCTCACAGCCGCCCGGGGGCGGCGCTGAGGCCGAAGTTCCGCTCGCGAAACCGGGCGGCCCCGGCCGGGTAACACCTGCGGCCGATGCTCGAGGGCATGACAGCAAGCGACAGCCGCGTGGTGGTGGTCGGTGGCGGCATGGCCGGCCACCGGCTCACCGAGCAGCTCGCCCGGCACGGCGGGCGTGAGGTCGTCCTGCTCGGCGAGGAGGAGTGGCCGCCGTACAACCGGGTGCTGCTGGCCGAGGTCCTGGCCGGGCGGTACGCGGCCGAGGTGGCGGCGCTCGCGCCGCTGCCCCCGCAGGTCGTCCGGCGCCGCGCCCGGGTGGTGCGGATCGACCGGGCGCAGCGCCGGGTGCTGTGCGACGACGGCTCTGCGGTCGGCTACGGCGATCTGGTGCTCGCCACCGGGAGCAACCCCGTGCTGCCGCCGCTGCGCGGACTGTTCGACGATTCGGTGGCCGGCCGGGAACGGCACGAGCTGCCGGCCGGGGTGTTCGCGTTCCGGACCATGGCCGACTGCGCCGACATCGACGCCTACCTGCCGCAGGTGCGCCAGGCCGTGGTGGTCGGCGGCGGGCTGCTCGGGGTGAGCGCCGCCCGGGCGCTGGCCGCGCGCGGCGTCCCGGTGCTGCTGGCCCACCAGGGCGAGCACCTGATGGAGCGTCACCTGGACGCGGACGCGGCCGCCCTGCTCACCGCCCACCTGACCGACCTGGGTGTCGAGGTGCACACCGAGTGCCGGGTCCGCTCGGTGCTCACCGAGGACCGGCGGGTGTCCGGCATCGAGCTGGCCGACGGCTTCCGGCCGGCGGCCGAGCTGCTGGTGCTCGCCGTCGGTGTCCGGCCGCGGACCGGCCTGGCCCGGGCCGCCGGGCTGGCCACTCGGCACGGGATCACGGTGGACGACCGGCTGTGCACCGGTGACCCGCACGTCTTCGCCGTCGGCGACTGCGCCGAGCACCGCGGCGTGCTGTACGGCCTGGCCGGCCCCGCGCTGGCCCAGGCCGACCGGCTGGCCGAGGTGCTCGCCGGCCGGGACACCGGCCAGGGAGCCGGCCGGGCGGCCGGGTACCGCGGCAGCCGGCTGCTGACCCGGCTGACCCTCGCCGGCCCCGGCGGCGCCCCGCTGGACCTGGCCGCGTTCGGCGCCACCGAGGCCGACCCCGACGACCGGGTGATCCGGCTGGCGGACGCCGCCCGCGGCACCTACCGCAAGGTGATCGTCCGCCCGGACGGGCAGGGCGGCGACCGCCTGGTCGGCGGCGTCCTGCTCGGCGACCTCGACACGGTCGGCACCCTGGCCCACGCCTGGGAGGGCGACGAGGCCCTGCCCGCGCACCCGCTCCACCTGCTCACCACGCAGAGCACCACCACCGGAGGGACTTCCTGATGACCACCACCAAGCCCACGCTGCTCCTGGTCGGGTACGGCATGGTCGGCCACCGCTTCCTGGAGGCCCTGGCCGAGACCGGTGCCGCCGACCGCTACCGGGTCGTCGTGCTCGCCGAGGAACCGCGGCCCGCCTACGACCGGGTCGCCCTCACCTCGTACTTCTCCGGCCGGACGGCCGAGGACCTGCTGCTCGCCGAGGAGGGCTTCACCGACCGGCACGGCTACGAGGTCCACCTGTCCTCGCCGGTCACCGCCGTGGACCGGGCCGCCCGGACGGTCACCACCGCGGCCGGGCACACCCTGCGCTACGACACGCTGGTGCTGGCCACCGGCTCGTACCCGTTCGTCCCGCCGGTGCCGGGCAAGGACGCCGAGGGGTGCTTCGTCTACCGCACCATCGAGGACCTGCAGGCCATCGAGGCGTACGCGGCCGGGCAGACGGTCGGTGCGGTGGTCGGCGGCGGGCTGCTCGGGCTGGAGGCGGCCGGCGCGCTGCGCGGGCTCGGGCTGGAGACCCACGTGGTCGAGTTCGCCCCCCGGCTGATGCCCGTGCAGGTCGACGAGGGCGGCGGCGAGGCACTGCGCCGCACCATCGAGGGCATGGGCGTGGTGGTGCACACCGGGGTGGGCACCACCGCCGTCGAGGTCTCGGCCGAGGGCCGGGCGGCCGGCATGACGTTCACCGACGGCTCCCGGCTGGACACCGGCCTGGTGGTCTTCTCGGCGGGCGTACGGCCCCGCGACCAGCTCGGCCGGGACTGCGGCCTGACCGTCGGCGAGCGCGGCGGCATCGCCGTGGACGAGCTGTGCCGTACCTCCGACCCGGCCGTGTTCGCCATCGGCGAGTGCGCGCTGGCCTGCGACGGCCGGGTCTACGGCCTGGTCGCGCCCGGCTACGAGATGGCCCGCACGGTGGCCCAGCAGCTGGCCCGGCAGGCCGTGCAGCCGTTCACCGGCGCCGACCTGTCGACCAAGCTCAAGCTGCTCGGCGTGGACGTGGCCAGCTTCGGCGACGCCTTCGGCACCACCGCCGGCGCCCTGGACGTGGTGTACTCCGACTCCCGCGCCGGCGTCTACAAGAAGCTGGTGGTCACGCCCGAGGGCGCGCTGCTCGGCGGCATCCTGGTCGGCGACGCCGAGGCGTACTCCGCGCTGCGGCCGCTGGCCGGCACCGGCACCCCGCTGCCCGTCCCGGCCGAGTCGCTGGTGCTGCCGGCCGGACTCGGCGCGCCGGTCTCGCTGGGCAGCTCCGCGCTGCCGGACGAGGCGGTGGTCTGCAACTGCCACAACGTCACCAAGGGCGCCGTGCGGGCCGCCGTCACCGAGCACAGCTGCACCACCGTGCCCGAGGTCAAGAAGTGCACCAAGGCCGGCACCGGCTGCGGTTCCTGCCTCAAGCTGCTGGGCACCGTCGTCGACGAGGAACTGGCGGCCTCCGGCATCGAGGTCGACAAGGGCCTGTGCCCCTGCTTCGGGCAGACCCGCGCCGAGCTGTACGAGATCGTCCGGGTCAAGCGGATCCCGACCCACCGCCGGCTGCTGGCCGAGCACGGCCGGCTCGGCGGCGAGGGCTGTGAGGTCTGCAAGCCCACCGTCGCCTCGATCATCGCCTCGCTGGCGCCCGAGCTGGCCGTCTCCGGGCACATCCTGGACGACGAGCAGGGCGCGCTGCAGGACACCAACGACCACTTCCTGGCCAACCTCCAGCGCAACGGCTCCTACTCGGTGGTGCCGCGCATCCCCGGCGGCGAGATCACCCCGGACAAGCTGATCGTGATCGGCGAGGTGGCCCGCGACTTCGGCCTCTACACCAAGATCACCGGCGGCCAGCGGATCGATCTGTTCGGTGCCCGGGTGGACCAGCTGCCGCAGATCTGGCACCGGCTGGTCGCGGCCGGCTTCGAGTCCGGCCACGCCTACGGCAAGTCGCTGCGCACGGTGAAGTCCTGCGTGGGCTCCACCTGGTGCCGGTACGGCGTGCAGGACTCGGTCGCCATGGCGATCCGGCTGGAGCTGCGCTACCGCGGCCTGCGCAGCCCGCACAAGCTCAAGTCGGCGGTCTCCGGCTGCGCCCGGGAGTGCGCCGAGGCCCGCGGCAAGGACTTCGGGGTGATCGCCACCTCCAACGGCTGGAACCTCTACGTCGGCGGCAACGGCGGCGCCACCCCCCGGCACGCCGACCTGCTCGCCCAGGACCTCGACGACGAGCGGCTGATCCGGCTGATCGACCGGTTCCTGATGTTCTACATCCGCACCGCGGACCGGCTGGAGCGCACCTCGGCCTGGCTGGAGCGGATCGAGGGCGGCCTGGACCACGTCCGGGCCGTGGTGGTCGACGACAGCCTCGGTATCGCCGCCGACCTGGAGGCCATGATGGCCCACCACGTCACCGACTACGAGGACGAGTGGGCCGCCACCCTGGCCGACCCCGGACGCCTCGCCCGGTTCGTCTCCTTCGTCAACGCCCCCGGCGTGCCCGACCCCAGCATCCGCTTCACCGCCGAGCGCGACCAGGTCAAGCCCGACCTGACCCTGCTCGCCACCGAGGCCGACCTGCTCGCCGCCCTCGACCCCGACCGCGCCCCGATCCTGGAGGCCTCCCGATGACCGCACCCGTCCGCACCAGCACCCGGGTCGAGCTGTTCGCCGACCGCACCTGGACCCCCGTCTGCGACTGGGACCTGCTCACCCCCGGCCGGGGCGTCGCCGTCCTGCTGCCCGACGGCCGGCAGGCCGCCGTCTTCCGGGACGGCGCGGACGCCCTGTACGCGATCGCCAACCGCGACCCGTTCACCGGCGCCTACGTGCTCTCCCGGGGCCTGCTCGGCACCACCGCCGACGGCCGGGTGTACGTCGCCTCGCCGCTGCTCAAGCAGCGCTTCGAGCTGGCCACCGGCCAGTGCCTGGACGACGAGGCCGTCCGGATCCCCGTCCACCCCGTCCGGGCGGCCTGAGGCCCCAGGGGCTGACCGGACGTCAGGGGGTGGCCGCCGCGAGCACCGCGGCGGCCATCCCCTGCTCGCCCCTGGCGTTGGGGTGCAGCGAGGCCAGCCCGGGCGCGGGCAGCGGCGGCTCGACCCAGCGCCGGTCCTCCCCCGCGCACATGTCGTGGCCGGCCGACGGCGTGGAGGTGTCCACGAAGACGCCGCCGGCCTGCTCGGCGCTGCGCCGCAGCATCGCGTCGAGCTGCCGCTGCTTCTCGGCCAGGAAGGCCAGGTCGCCCGGGGCCACGCCGGAGCCCAGGGTGGCCTCGCAGGCCGCCGGATCGGCCGGCAGCAGCGCCGGGTACCCGACCAGCAGCACCCTGGCCTGCGGGGCCCGCCGCCGGATCTCCCGCACGGCCTCGACCACCTTCGGACCGGTCGCCTCGATCGCCCGCCCGACCTCGTCCGCGCCGCCGCCGGTGGTGTAGTACTCCCGGCAGGGTGCCTCGGCCCCCGGTTGCTCGGTCAGCGCCGCGGCCACCGACCGCTTGACGCTCTCCATCGCGCAGCGCCCGAGCACGTCCATGAAGCCGACGTCGTTGCCGCCGATCCCGAGGGTGACCAGCCGGGTGGCGTCCGAGACCGCCTCCAGCTGGGGCGGGTTGGCCCCGCCTGCGGTCTGCTGGGGCGCCGTCAGATCCCTGGTGCGCGCGCCGCTGCAGCTGACGTCCCGGAAGTCCGGACCGCTCAGCCCGAGCCGGGCCGCCACCAGCGAGGGGTAGTTCACCCCCGAGCGGGCGCAGCCCCTCGGGGTGCCCTGCTGGGGCGGGATCTGCAGGCCCGAGGTGTACGAGTCGCCGAGCGCCGTATAGGGCCGGACGGCCGGCGGGGACGCCGGGGCGGTCGCGGCGGACGGCGAGGCGGTCGCGGCGGAGGCCGGGGCGGACGGAGCCGGCACGGGGGTGGCCCCGTCGCCGCCACCGCCGCAGCCGGCGAGCGCCAGCAGCCCGGCCAGGCCGGACAGCACGCCGGCGCGCCTGAGACTCATGTCCATGTGTTCCCCCCGGGGTCGGGCCGTCATCGGTGCACGACGGACGGCCCGTCCCCCGGGCGTCCGAAGAGAGCGAACGAGCCGGGGACGGGAATCGATCCCGTCCCCGGCCGTGGTCACTCTCCCGGCCCTGCCGCCCCCGCGACGACCGGGTCAGTCCGCGTCGCGCTCGTGCTCGGCCAGGAACTCCTCGAAGCGCCGGCCCAGCTCGTCCGCGGAGGGCAGGTCGGCCGTCTGGGCCAGCAGGCTCTCCCGGTCCTCGGCGCCCGCCACCGCGTCGTACTGGCCCTCCATGCCGCGGATCGCCGAGCGCAGCTCGCCGTCGCCCTGGGTGAGCTGGTCCTCGATCTCGGCGTACACCTCGTCGACCCGCACCCGCAGCTCGCCGCCGGGCAGTACCAGCCCGGTGGCCGACTGCACCGCCTCCAGGATCACCACCGCGGCGGCCGGGTAGGCCGAGCGGGCGATGTAGTGCGGCACGTGGACGGCGAAGCCCAGCACGTCGTGGTCGGCCTCGGCGAGGCGGTACTCCAGCAGCGCCTGCGCGCTGCCCGGCACCTGGGCCTGCTCGAACCACTTCGGGTAGCCCGGCGCCAGGTCGAGCCGGTTGCCGTGCGGGGTGACCCCGACCGGCCGGGTGTGCGGCACGCCCATCGGGATACCGTGGAAGTCGACCGACAGCCGGACGTCGAACTCCTCGATCAGGCCGCGCACGGCCGCCGCGAACAGCTCCCACTCGGTGTCCGGCTCCGGGCCGGTGAGCACCAGGAAGGGCGCGCCGACCGAGTCGTGCGCCAGCTGGAGCAGGATCTCGGGCGGGTCGTAGTCCGTCCAGCTCTCGCGGTCGAAGGTCATCGCCGGGCGGCGGGCCCGGTAGTCCACCAGGCGGTCGTGGTCGAACCTCGCCACCACCTGCGGGCTGCCGTGCTCCAGCAGGTGCGCCACGACCTGACCGCCGGCCTCGCCCGCGTCCATGAAGCCCTCGAAGTGGTACAGCAGTACCAGGCCGCTGTCGGCCTCCGCCGCGGCGTCGCGGGCGACGGCCACCGCGGCCACGCCCAGCGGCTCCAGCTGGTACAGCTCCTTGGGATCACGCACGGTGCACCCAACCCCGTTCCGTCTCGTCGTCTCACCGGGCCGGCCCTGCTGGGCCCGCCCACGGCGGAGTGCCTTGTCACGGCCCGGCCGCCTGCTTCAGTCCAGCGTGCCGGAGCCCGCCGACATTCCCGCCGCGCCCGGTGTCTTCTCCCCGTCCCGGAAATGTTCTCACCCGCTTGGAAAACCGCTGGTGGGAGCCCCCGCGTCGGCCGCCGCCGGGCGGATCCGGGCGGGCGGGAGCCCGCGCGCGCCCCCGTTCGCGCGATGCGAGGTGACGCACCGCCCTCGGACGGGTATCGTCCTCTCGCTGCCTCGCATCGTCGCGTCGTCGCCACGCCGTCTGTCACGGCGCGGGCCACGACCCGGTCCGATGCGCGGCCAGCCACTCCTCTCGCACCTTGCCTTCACCTGGCCGCCTGCTTCCTTCGCGCTCTCATTCCTCTTTCGGCCATCTCGCGGACGCACACTGTCCCCTCGCTCATCCCGCCGGTACGGTCCCGTCGACCCGATTCCGTTCCGGCACCGCGCTGCCCGCTTCCGGGCCGCCGCACCGCCGTACCGCCCGCGTTCCGGGGGTCTCGACGGGCCGCGGCGGTCGATTCCGGGGCCGGGGCGAAAGACCACTGCCCTCGTGCCGTACCCCGGCGCGAACGGCCCCTCCGAATGCCGAAGGACCGAAGGATCCGTGCCCGTATCCGTCACCCTCTACGGCCGCACCGTGCGGCTGGAGCCCCTCGCCGAGCACCACGCCGCGGCCCTGGCCGAGGCCGGCGCCGAGGACCGTACGACCTACGCCTTCACCCCCGTACCGCACGGCCTGGAAGCCGCCCGGGAGTACATCGCCCGCGCGCTGGCCGACCGGGCGGCGGGGCGGTCGCAGCCGTTCGCCACGGTGAGCACCGCCGACGACCGGGTGGTCGGCTCGACCCGATTCCTGGAACTGGACTACTGGCAGGGGCCGCTGGTGTGGCCGCCGGTCCCCGGGGTGCCGCACGGCGACCCGCTGCTGGCCGTCCCGGACGCCGCCGAGATCGGCAACACCTGGCTCTCGCCGCGCGCCCAGGGCACCGGCATCAACACCGAGGCCAAGCTGCTGATGCTCCGGCACGCCTTCGAGGTCTGGGGTGTGCAGCGGATCTCGCTGCGCGCGGACGCCCGCAACACCCGCTCACGCGCCGCGATCGAGCGTCTCGGCGCCACCTGCGAGGGCGTCCGCCGGGCCCACTCGCGGGGGCTGGACGGCGAGGTCCGCAGCACCGCCTTCTACTCGATCCTGAGTGAGGAGTGGGAGGCCGTCCGCGACATCATCGAGCTGCGGATCGCCGCCGCGACCTCGCCGAGCGCGCCGGATCCGGCGCTCACCCAGGAGTGTCTTAGACACGGCGGCCCACTGATCGCGGTCTGACCGCGCTCCGGGCGCCGACCGGCCGGTGCCCCGGGGGGCGGCGGCCGGTCGGCGCCCGCACGCCCTACACGTCGGTCTCCCACTCCTGCGGGTCGTACGGCGGGGTACCGCCGGTGCGCTTGCGGGCCAGCTCCCGGGTCTCCTCCGGCAGCGCCTCGACGTCGACCAGCCGGGGCAGCAGCTGAGCCTCCGTCATCAGTGCCCGGAAGCAGAGCTCGACGGTCACGCCGTGGTCCGGACGGTGCTCGACGGTGACGGTGTCACCGGCCCGGATCACCCCGGGTTCGACGATCCGCAGGTAGGCGCCGGGCAGCGCGCCCTGGGCGAAGCGCTTGACCCAGCCCCGCTCGTCCAGCCAGCGGGCGAAGGTCGAGCAGGGGATCCGCGGCGAGGAGACCTCCAGCAGCACCCCGTCGCCGATCCGCCACCGCTCGCCGATCAGCGCCCGGTCGACGTCGAGGCCGGCGGTGGTGAGGTTCTCGCCGAAGCTGCCGCCGGTGAGCTCGCGGCCCAGCGCCCGCTCCCAGTGGTCCAGGCTCTCCCGGGAGTAGGCGTAGACGGCCTGGTCGTCGCCGCCGTGGTTGCGGGTGTCGAAGACGCTGTCGCCGACCAGGCCGCCGCCCAGCCCCCCGCTCTTCGGGCCGGGGGCGCGCAGGTGCACCTCGTGGTCCACCGGGCGCTTGTCGATGCCGGTGGCGGTGGTCCCGGGCTTGGCCGGGTTGGGACGTGGACGGGCCAGGTTCACGGAGAGCAGATGTGCCATACCCGCAGCCTAGATCGGCCGGCGCACGGCCGCGGCCCGTCCCCCCGGGCGTCACCCGATCAGGACCTGCCCCTGCCTCACAGCAGCCGCAGCAGCGTCTCCACCAGGCCCTCCCCGCCGCCCCGGTAGGAGGCCGGGTGCGCCTCGTGGACGGCCGAGACCGGCTGCCACCCCCGGCCCGGGCCGCCCGGCACCGGCTCCACCCTGATCTCGGCCAGGGCGTCACCGCCCGCCGCGAGGTGCAGGTGGAGCACGCCTTCGGCGGTGTACGCCCGCCAGAGGCCGGCGGTGTCGTTCGGCAGCAGGCCCTCCCTGGTCCGCTGCCACTGCTCCTCGCTCCACACCGTCTCCGGGACGGGCGCCGGGCGGGGCAGCCGGATCGTGCGCGGCGGCGAGGTGGCGGCGGCGACGCTGCCGGGGGCGGGTACGGCCCAGGCCGGGAGCGGCTCGCGGGCGGCCAGCCACGAGGCGGGGATGCCCTCGGTGCCGGTCCGGGCGGCGACGATGCCGCCGACGATCGCCGCAGTGGTGTCCACGTCCCCGCCGGCCGAGATCGTCTCCCGGACGGCTCCGGAGTAGTCGTCGAGGTGCCGGGCCGCGGCCCACAGTGCGAACGGCACGGTGTCGGCGGCGCTCACCCGGCTGCCGTTGCCCAGCACCCGTGCGGCCGACCGGGCGTCCGCCCCCAGCAGCCGCACCGCCTCGGCGATGCCCCGCTCGACCGCTCCGCGCGGGGTCAGCGCGCCGACGGCCCGCAGGAAACCGGCCGGGGTGGTCGGCTCGGTGCGGGCCCGCACGGCGTGGGCGGCGGCCACCGCGACGGCGATCGCACCGTCGACGGCCTGCGGATGGGTGTGGGTGATCACGGCGGTCGCGGCGGCCGGCCCGACCACGGCCGCAGGGTCCGCCGCGAAGGCCGCACCGAGCGGCGCGACCCGCATCGCGGCGCCGTTCCCGTACGAGCCCCGGCCGTCGAAGAGTTCGGCGGCGAGGGTCGGGGCGTGCCCGCCCTCGCGGACGAGCCGCAGCAGGCGGTTGGCCGCCGGGCCGTAGCCGCGGTCGAAGTCGTGGCGGCGGGCGAAGGCGTGGGTGAGGTCGAAGGTGTCGATGGCGCCGCGCTCGGTGAAGGCGGCATGCACCGAGCAGGCCATCTCGGTGTCGTCCGTCCAGGGCCAGACCCCGGGCGGGGCCGGGCGAAGGTCCAGGTGGTCGCGGTTGTCGGGGACGAAGAACTGGGCGCCGAGGGCGTCGCCGACCGAGAGGCCGTGCAAGGAGTCGAGGGCGTACGTGGTGGTGTCGGTCATCGGGAGGAGATCCTCCCACCCTCCGCCGTCAGCGGCCGAGGAATTCCGCGACCGTCCGGACGAACCGCTCCTCGTCGTCGAGCCACGGGAAGTGGCCCGCGCCCGGCTGCACACGGTGGACGCCCTGCGGGAAGACCTCGGCGAACTCGGCGGCCCGCCGCGGCGACGGGCCGCCGTCGAGCTCGCCGGACAGCACCAGCACGGGCGCCTTGAGGCCGGCCAGGCCCGCCCTGGTGGCGTCCGGGTCGAAGGCGCCGGCCGCCCAGAACAGCCGCGCGGCCTCGGCGTTGCGCTGGGCCGGGCCGCCGGCCGCGTGCTCCTGGGCCGCCGCGTCCCAGCGGCCGTAGAGCAGCGGCTGCATCGCGTCCGACTGCTCGGGGGTGAGGGCTCCGGCCAGCGCCGCCTCCATCGCGGCCAGCGCGGCCGGGCCCCACGCGGGGTTGCCGCGCAGCCGCACGGCCTCGCGGAAGTCGTCGACGTCGACCGGGATGCCGACGGCCGCGGTGACCGGGGTGATCAGGGCGAGCCGCCCGATCCGCTCGGGGTGCTCGGCGGCGTAGCGGGTGGCCAGGCCCGCTCCCGCGGAGTGCCCGAGCAGGTCGATCCGCTCCAGGCCGAGGTAGGCGCGCAGCGCCTCGACGTCGGCGACCTGCCGGTCGCAGCGGTAGCCCGCCGGGTCGTCCGGGCGCCCGGAGCGGCCGGTCCCGCGCAGGTCGAGCAGGACCAGGGTGCGGTGCGCGGCCAGGCCGCCGAGGTCGCCCAGATACGCGGCGGCGCGCATCGGGCCGCCGGGCAGACAGATCAGCGGCTCGCCGCGGCCGATCCGGCGGTAGGCGAGGGTGGTCCCGTCAGGGGCGGTGAAGTTGGGCATGGCCATGATCCTCGCGACCCGGAACCTCCGGCGCAAGGAGGCCGGACCGGCTCGGTCCGACCGCGTCGCGTCGGCACCGGTGGCTTCGGCTGCGGCGGCCAGCCGTTGGAGCCCCGCCGGGTGCGCGGCGAGCGCGCTGCGCCCGGCGCGTGTCGCGGCGAGCGGGGTGTGCGGCCGCCGACCCGACGCACCCCTTTCCCGACCGTCCTCCCGACCGTGCCGCAGCCGGGTGATCTCAGCACCTGTCGTCGATCTCCCGGAACGAGCCGTAGTGGTCCGCGGTCCAGTACCGCTCCCCCGCCGCGCCGGTCACCACCCGGCGGGTCCCCCGGTCGCCCGAGCCCGGGGTGGTCACGGTGTACTCGTGGTAGTAGCCGCCGCCCCGGCGGGGCAGCCGGTTCTCCCGGTTCTCGAAGACGACACCGTCCGTGCGGTACGGGTACGGGCCGCCCGCCGCGATCAGCGCGAGGGTGTCGGCGGCCTGCTTCGGCAGCCCGGAGCGGCACACGTCCGCCAGCGCGGAGCTGCTCGGCACCCAGCTGCCGGACGGGCGGGCGGCGGACGCCGCGGGGCCGGGCGTGGGGCTGCCGTCGCACCCGGCCAGGGCGCAGACGGCGAGGGCGAGGGCGAGGACCGGTCGGCTGTGCATGGGCCCAGCCTGCCCACGGCCGGGCGGTTCACCCCGAAAACGCCGCCGGGGCGGGAACGGACGCCATTGTCCGTTCCCGCCCCGACTGCTTCACGTACGGCGGCTCTCCTGCGCCGAGCTCCGCCGTACGCCCCTCCCCGGTTGGAGGGGGTGCGGTCAGCGATGGGACCACGTCGACGGGGGGATGTCCCCGGCCCGTCAGCGCGAGTCGCTGCCCGCCGTCTCGAGGGCGGCGCGGCCTGCCTCCAGGCGCGCCACCGGGATCCGGAAGGGGGAGCAGGACACGTAGTCCAGTCCCACCTCGTGGAAGAAGTGCACCGAGTCCGGGTCGCCGCCGTGCTCGCCGCAGACTCCGAGCTTGAGGTCGGGCCGGGTGGCCCGGCCGGCCTCGGCGGCCATCTTGACCAGCGAGCCGACGCCGTCCCGGTCGATGGTCTCGAACGGGCTGACGCCGAAGATGCCCTTCTCCAGGTAGGCGGTGAAGAAGCTGGCCTCCACGTCGTCCCGGGAGAAGCCCCAGACCGTCTGGGTGAGGTCGTTGGTGCCGAAGGAGAAGAACTCGGCGGCCTCGGCGATCTGACCTGCGGTCACCGCGGCGCGCGGCAACTCGATCATGGTGCCCAGCTTGATGTCCAGCGGCACCCCGGTGGACGAGACGACCTCGGCGAGCACCCGCTCGCACTCGTCGCGCACCAGCTCCAGCTCCTGGACGGTGCCGACCAGCGGGATCATCACCTCGGGCCGCGGGTCGCCGCCGGCCAGCTTGCGCTCGGCCGCGGCCTCCGCGATCGCCCGGACCTGCATCCCGAACAGGCCGGGGATGACCAGGCCGAGGCGCACACCGCGCAGACCCAGCATCGGGTTCTGCTCGTGCAGCTTGTGCACGGCCTGGAGCAGGCGCAGGTCGTTCTCGTTCGGGTCCTTGCGGGCCTCGGCGAGGGCGACGCGCACCGAGAGCTCGGTGATGTCGGGGAGGAACTCGTGCAGCGGCGGGTCGAGCAGCCGGACGGTGACGGGGAGCCCGTCCATCGACTGGAAGAGCTCGAGGAAGTCGCCCTTCTGCAGCGGCAGCAGGGTGGAGAGCGCCTGCTCGCGGTCCTTGTCGTTGTCGGCCAGGATCAGGTGCTCCACCTCCTTGCGCCGCTCCTCGCCGAGGAACATGTGCTCGGTACGGCACAGACCGATGCCCTGGGCGCCGTAGCGGCGGGCGCGGTTGGCGTCCTCGGCGTTGTCCGCGTTGGCCCGTACGGCGAGCCGGCGGCGTACGTCGGCGTGCGACATCAGCCGGTGCACGGCCTGGACCAGGCCGCCCTGGACATCGGCGCCGGCGTGCAGGGTGCCCTCGAAGTACTCGACCACCGGGGACGGCAGCACCGGGACCTCGCCCAGGTAGACCTTGCCGTTCGCGCCGTCGATGGAGACCACGTCGCCCTCGTGGACGACCTGGCCGTCGGAGGTGGTGAACTTGCGGTTCTTGGTGTCCACCTCCAGCTCCTCGGCGCCGCAGACACAGGTCTTGCCCATGCCGCGGGCGACGACGGCCGCGTGCGAGGTCTTGCCGCCGCGGGAGGTCAGGATGCCCTCGGCGGCGATCATGCCTTCCAGGTCGTCCGGGTTGGTCTCACGGCGGACGAGGATGACCTTCTCGCCGGAGCGGGACCACTTGACCGCGGTGTACGAGTCGAAGACCACCCGGCCGACCGCGGCGCCGGGCGAGGCGGCGATGCCCCAGGCCACCGGCTTGGTCTCGGAGGTGGGCGCGAAACGCGGGAACATCAGCTGGGCCAGCTGGGCGCCGTTGACCCGGTGCAGCGCCTCGTCGAGGTCGATCAGGCCCTGGTCGACCAGCTGGACGGCGATCCGGAAGGCGGCGGCGGCGGTGCGCTTGCCGATCCGGGTCTGCAGCATCCAGAGCTTGCCGCGCTCGATGGTGAACTCGATGTCGCACAGGTCGCGGTAGTGCGTCTCGAGCTTGTGCATGATCGCCATCAGCTCGTCGTACGACTTCTTGTCGAGCTGCTCCAGGTCGGCGAGCTGGAGGGTGTTGCGGATGCCGGCGACGACGTCCTCGCCCTGCGCGTTCTGCAGGTAGTCGCCGTAGACGCCCTGGGCACCGGTGGAGGGGTCGCGGGTGAAGGCGACACCGGTGCCGGAGTCCTCGCCGAGGTTGCCGAAGACCATGCTGCAGATGTTGACGGCCGTGCCCAGGCTGTTCGGGATGCGCTCCTGGCGGCGGTACAGGCGGGCCCGGTCGCCGTTCCAGGAGTGGAAGACGGCGTGGATGGCCAGGTCGAGCTGCTCGCGCGGCTCCTGCGGGAACTCCCGCCCGGTCTCGCGGCGCACGATGCCCTTGAAGGTCTCCACCAGCACCTTGAGGTCCTCGGCGGTGAGGTCGAGGTCGTTCTCGGTGCCCTTGGCGCTCTTGAGCTCGTCCAGCGCGTCCTCGAACAGCTCGCCCTCGACGCCCAGCACGGTCTTGCCGAACATCTGGACCAGGCGGCGGTAGGAGTCCCAGGCGAAGCGCTCATTGCCGGACTGCGCGACCAGGCCCGTCACCGAGGCGTCGGAGAGCCCGATGTTCAGGACGGTGTCCATCATGCCCGGCATGGAGAACTTGGCACCGGAGCGCACGGAGACCAGCAGCGGGTTGTCGGCCTGGCCGAGCTGCTTGCCCATCTCGGACTCGAGCGCCAGCAGGTGCCGGCTGATCTCGTCGTTGAGCGAGCCCGGCTCGCTGCCGGTCTGCAGGAAGACCTTGCAGGCCTCCGTGGTGATGGTGAACCCCGGGGGGACGGGGAGACCCAGGTTGGTCATCTCGGCGAGGTTCGCACCCTTCCCGCCAAGAAGGTCCTTGAGGTCCTTGTTTCCTTCGGTGAAGGAGTAAACAAACTTCTGCTCGGACGGCACGGGTCGGTCTCCTCGCACACGGTTGCCCTGACGCCGGAGAACATACCCATTTCGAAGGTGGTGCCGCGCCGTCGACATGACGTACGAGGCTCGGGATCCGCGGACACCCGACAGATCGAATGCCCGTCAGGGCGTTTACCTCTGTTGGTGAAATCGTCCGGCTGACGCTAGTGATGCTTCAAGTAGTGAACACAACGAAACCTGAAGATCACATGAACCGGACAGAGCGTAGTGGTCCGCGAACCACTGTGTTGCCCCGGCTTGATTTCCTGCATCCAGCCGCGCCGATCCGCCGGAAAGCCCCTTCGGGAAGCGATTCACACCCGCTCACCCCTGCGGAGACCTCTGACCAGGCGTCAACCGCCACGATATGTGGCCAGCGTCACGGGCGCATCTCAGCCGTCGGTCGTAGTCGACCTGCGCCGATCGTGTCATTGCGTCACAACGGAACCGCCCACCGTGACCGAAATCTGCCTCAAAGGAGCCCTCTTGGCCAGGTTGTCCAAGAGGGCCCGTCCGAGGCGGCCTGCGCACCACAGCGGCCGGTTTGGCCACTTCGTAGCGATCAGCCGCCCGAGGTGTCCAGTTCGGCGTCCACGCTCGGCACGGCGCAGTCGTACGGATCGTCCAACCACCCCTCGGGAAGGACAACACGATTGTTGCCACTCGTCCGCCCGCGCGGGCCGTCGGCGCCGGCCGGCCACAGTTGTGCCTGGTCAACCTGGGCGAGGGTGTCGCCGAGCTCGGCCAGGGAGCTGGAGTTGGCGAGCCTGACCCGCAGCTCGGAACCGACCGAGAAGCCCTTGGTGTACCAGGCGACGTGCTTTCGGAAGTCGATCACACCGCGGGTCTCGTCACCCATCCACTCGCCGAGCAGCTGGGCGTGCCGGACCATCGAGCGGGCCACGTCGGCGAAGGCCGGGCGGGCGTAGTCCGCCTCGCCCTCGAAGATCGAGACCAGGTCCCGGAAGAGCCAGGGCCGGCCCAGGCAGCCGCGGCCGACCACCACGCCGTCGCAGCCGGTCTCGCGCATCATCCGCACCGCGTCGTCGGCCGACCAGATGTCACCGTTGCCCAGCACCGGGATCCCGGTCGGGACGGCCTCGCGCAGCCGGGCGATCGCCGACCAGTCCGCGGTGCCCCCGTAGTGCTGGGCGGCCGTGCGGCCGTGCAGGGCGATCGCCGAGACCCCCTCCTCGGCGCCGATCCGGCCGGCGTCCAGGAAGGTGAGGTGGTCGTCGTCGATGCCCTTGCGCATCTTCATGGTCACCGGACGGCCGCCGGCCCCCGCGACCGCCTCCCGGAGGATCTCGCGGAGCAGGTTGCGCTTGTACGGCAGGGCCGAGCCGCCGCCCTTGCGGGTGACCTTGGGGACGGGGCAGCCGAAGTTGAGGTCGATGTGGTCGGCCAGGTCCTCGTCCGCGATCATGCGGGCGGCCTTGCCGACGGTGACCGGGTCCACGCCGTACAGCTGGATCGAGCGGGGCTTCTCGCTCGGGTCGAAGTGGATCAGCTGCATGGTCTTGGCGTTCCGCTCGACCAGCGCCCGGGTGGTGATCATCTCGGAGACGAACAGGCCGCGGCCACCGCTCTGCTCACGGCACAGGGTGCGGAACGGCGCGTTGGTGATCCCCGCCATCGGGGCCAGCACGACGGGAGGCCAGACCTGCATCGGGCCGATGTTCAGCGGCGCGAACTCGGTGGCGGCCGGGGCGGGCGCGGGCGTGGTGGTCATGCGCGGCAAGTCCTCAGGGGGAGGGGTTCGAGACTCTCCATTGTCCCCCACTCGGCGCACCGGCCGGTCGGGCCGCTCCCGGGGCACCGTGGCGGGACCTCGGAACAATGCGATGGTCGGCTGTCGGCGTCCGATGCGACGATGGGCGCCATGACGACCGTGCAACCCACCACCCCCACCGACGCCCGCACCCGCGACGAGCTCGCCACGCTGGTGGCCTGCGGTGCCCGGCCCAAGTACCTGCTGTTCTGGGGCCACCAGCCGGAGCGGGACGGCAGCGTCGGGTCCGGGTCGCTGAGCCAGTGGTGGTCGGCTCCGTTCACCGTGGACGGGACGCGCTACCCGACCGCCGAGCACTGGATGATGGCCGGCAAGGCCCGGCTGTTCGGGGACGAGGCGATCGTGCCGCGGATCCTGGCGGCCCGGTCGCCGGCCGAGGCCAAGAAGCTGGGGCGGCAGGTGGCTGGCTTCGAGGAGCGGCGCTGGGCGGCCGCACGGTTCGAGCTGGTGGTGCAGGGCAACGTCGCCAAGTTCGGTTCGAGCGACGAGCTGCGCTCCTACCTGCTGGGCACCGCCCACCGGGTGCTGGTGGAGGCCAGCCCGCTCGACCGTCTCTGGGGGATCGGCCTGGCGGCCGACGACGAGCGGGCGACCGACCCCTACCGGTGGCGCGGGCTCAACCTCCTGGGCTTCGCCCTGATGGAGGCCCGTGCCCGGCTGGAAGGCTGACCGCTCGCGGCCCACCGCCCCGCCCCTGCACGGCAGTTGATCCACTTCGAGCCGTAAGGGCGCCGACTTGTGCCCGTAACACGACTGCCGTATCGGCGGGCCAGGATGGCTGCCAGGCATGGCCTGGGGCGGGGCAGGAGTCCTCGGGCGGAGAGGTCGGGTCCGACACGATGACAGTCCAGGAGCTGGGCCCCACGGCGGCCGAGGTCGAGGGGGTGCGGGCCGAGCTCGACGAGCTGCTGCGCGCCCGGCAGTACGCGGCGCTGCGCGAGCGGCGGCTGACCGAGGCCGTGCGGGCCGCGGCGCAGCCGCCCTCCGAGCCACCGGCCGAGCTGCTGCACCAACTGGGCCAGGCGCGAAGGCTGCGCGAGGGGCTGAGCGAGCGCTGCCGGCAACAGGACGAGCGGCTGCGGGCGCTGGAGGGGCAGGAGCGCGCCGGGGCGGCGCCGCGGCGCCGGCCCACCGGCGCCAGGTTCGCCGACAGCTACGAGGCGGGGCCGCAGACGGCGCCGCCGCCCGTGGCAGCGCCGGCACCGGCGGCGCCGATGCGGGGCGCCCGGTTCAGCGGGGTGCGGGAGAGCGCGCCCGCACCCGGACCTGAGCCGGCCGAGCCGCCGCAGGCGCCCCCGGCCCCACCCGAGCCCGGGCCGCGGGCGCGCTCCGAGGAGGAGCTGGCCGCGCTGGCCGTCCTGATCACCGATCTGCACCTCCGGGGCTCCGGCGGCGAGTCGGCGGCGCTCGCCGCCCGGGCCGCGCTGGCGCTGGCACCGGCCGACGTCGTCCGGCTGGCCGTCCGGCTGCGCGCGGCCGGACCGCCCGGTGCCGCCGGATACCTGGCCCGGTCGACCGCCGACGGGCCGGCCGCCCAGGCCGTGGGGACGTTGGCCGGGCTGCGGGAGGCCGGGCTGACCGAGGAGGCCGCACAGGTGTTCCACGTCCTTCGTGCGGTGCCCGCCGACGGGCTGCCCGAGCTGCTGGCGGCCCTGGAGCAGGCCGGGCAGACCGCCGACGGGCAGACCCTGCTGTGGGAGTGGGGATCGGCGTCCGCCGTCGAACTGGCCCGGCTGGCCGAGCAGTTGTCCGCCATGGGCCGGGCCGGGGACAGTCGCGTACTGCTCCACCAGGCGGCCGGCCGGCCGATCCCCGAGGTGATCGAGGTGGCCCGGGAGCTGGCCGACGGGCTGGCGGTGGACCTGGTCGGCGAGGTGGTCCGGCTGCGCTCGGCGACCGGCCTGGGCGAGTTCGGGCGGGCGGTGCTGCCCCGCCCGGAGCTGTACGGGGCGCTGCTCGCCGCGGTCGCCCGGCTGGACGCGGCGCGGGCCCGGACGGCACTGGCGGCGCTGCGCACGGCCGGCCTGCCGACCGAACCGGCCGTCCGCGGCTCGGGGCGGCGGCGCTCCCGGGGCCGCGGCTGAGACGCCGGACGGCCCCCGCCGCGCGAGGCGGTGGGGGCCGTCCGGCGGGGTGAATCCCGGTCAGCAGCCGATCAGGCGGGCACCGAGGTAGGCCTTCACCTGGTCGAGCGAGACGCGCTCCTGCGCCATGGTGTCGCGCTCGCGGATGGTCACCGCGTTGTCCTCGAGGGTGTCGAAGTCGACGGTGACGCAGAACGGCGTGCCGATCTCGTCCTGGCGGCGGTAGCGCTTGCCGATCGCGCCCGCGTCGTCGAACTCGACGTTCCACGCGGTGCGCAGGTCGGCGGCCAGGCCCCGGGCCTTGGGCGAGAGGTCGGCGTTGCGCGACAGCGGCAGCACCGCGACCTTGACCGGGGCCAGCCGCGGGTCGAGCCGCATGCCGACGCGCTTCTCCATGACGCCCTTGGCGTTGGGCGCCTCGTCCTCGAAGTAGGCGTCGAGCAGGAACGCCAGCATGGCGCGGTTGAGACCGGCGGCCGGCTCGATGACGTAGGGGAAGTACCGCTCGCCGGACTCCTGGTCGAAGTACTTGAGGTCCTGGCCGGAGGCCTCGCTGTGCACCGTGAGGTCGTAGTCGGTGCGGTTCGCGATGCCCTCGAGCTCGGAGAACTCGGTGCCGCCGAAGTTGAACCGGTACTCGATGTCCACGGTGCGCTTGGCGTAGTGGGAGAGCTTCTCCTTCGGGTGCTCGAAGAAGCGCATGTTCTCGGTCCGCAGGCCGAGGTCGACGTACCAGTCCCAGCGCTGCTGGAGCCAGTACTCGTGCCACTGGTCGTCCTCGCCCGGCTTGACGAAGAACTCCATCTCCATCTGCTCGAACTCGCGGGTGCGGAAGATGAAGTTGCCGGGGGTGATCTCGTTGCGGAAGCTCTTGCCGGTCTGGGCGATGCCGAACGGCGGCTTGCGGCGCGACGTGGTCTGGACGGCCTTGAAGTTGGTGAAGATGCCCTGCGCGGTCTCCGGGCGCAGGTAGGCCAGGCCGCCCGCGTCCTCGGTGACGCCGAGGTGCGTCTTCAGCATGCCCGAGAACTCCTTGGGCTCCGTGAAGGCGCCCTTGTTCCCGCAGTTCGGGCAGTTGATGTCGGCGAGGCCGTTGGCCGGCAGCCGGTTGTGCTTGGCCTCGTAGGCCTCTTCCAGGTGGTCGGCGCGGAAGCGCTTGTGACAGGAGAGGCACTCGGTCAGCGGGTCGTTGAAGGTCGCCACGTGGCCGGAGGCCTCCCAGACCTCGCGGGCCAGGATCACCGAGGAGTCGAGACCGACGACGTCCTCCCGAGCGTGGACCATCGAACGCCACCACTGGCGCTTGATGTTCTCCTTGAGCTCGACACCGAGTGGTCCGTAGTCCCAGGCGGCGCGTGTACCTCCGTAGATCTCGCTGCAGGGATAGACGAAGCCACGGCGCTTGCTCAGGCTGACGATGGTGTCGATCTTGTCGGCGGCCACAGTGCTCTCTTCAGTACGACGGCACGGTCAAGGCGCGGCTGGTTGCACGCACCCGAATGCCCCAGGTTACCGGGCGCACGTGCCCCACTGTCACACCGGTTTCACCGCGCGCCTGCGCGGCGGACCTCGCACATTCGTGCTCCACGATCAGCCAATCGGGTGAGTTGACAATCATTTCCAAACAAGATGAGAATGGTTGTCATGATGATCCGCCGCTCCTCGATAGCCCTCGCCGCCACCGCAGCCGTCGGCGCCCTGCTGCTCACCGCCTGCGGCGGCAGCTCCAGCGCCACGACGGGTGACGGCAGGCTGAAGGTGGTGGCGTCCTTCTACCCGATGGAGTTCCTCGCCGAGCAGATCGGCGGCGGCCACGTCCAGGTCACCGGCCTCACCGCCGCCGGCGTCGAGCCGCACGACCTCGAACTCAAGGCCAAGCAGGTCGCCGCGGTCCAGAGCGCCGGCGCCGTCGTCTATCTCAAGGGCCTGCAGCCGAGCGTCGACAAGGCCGTCGCGGGCACCCACTCCCAGCACGTGGTCGACGCCACCGCCGCCTCCCCGCTGGTCGACCACCACCTCGACGAGGGCACCGAGGAGGGCGGCGAGGCCGGCCACGAGCACCCCGGCGCGGCCGGCGACCCGCACATCTGGCTCGACCCGACCCGGTACGCCGCGGTCGCGCAGAGCGTCGGCGCGGAGTTCGCGAAGGCCGACCCCGCGCACGCCGCCGACTACCGGCACAACACCGACGAGCTGGTCGCCCGCCTGACCGCCCTGGACACCGAGTTCCGGGACGGCCTCCAGGGCGTCAAGACCAAGACCTTCGTCACCAGCCACGCCGCCTTCGGCTACCTCGCCGACCACTACGGGCTGGAGCAGGTCGCGATCAACGGCGTCGACCCGGAGGCCGAGCCCACCCCGGCCCGCCTCGCCACCATCCAGCAGGCCGCCCGGGACCACGGCGTCGGCACCGTCTTCTTCGAGACCCTGGTCGACCCGCGGCTGGCCGAGACCGTCGCCCACGACCTGGGGCTCAGGACCGCCGTGCTCGACCCGATCGAGGGCGTCAAGGACCCGGCGACCGCCGACTACTTCTCGGTCATGAAGCAGAACCTCACCAACCTCCAGGCCGCGCTCGGCGCCACCAGCTGAGGGGACACCACCCACCCATGAGCTCCGTCACCTCCCCCGCGGTCGGCTCCGGCCCGGCGCGGCAGCCCCGGGACCCGGACACCGCGCCGGCGGCCGTCCGCCTCCGCGAGGCCACCGCCGCGCTCGGCGGACGGCCCGTCCTGCGCGGCATCGACCTCACCGTGCGCCCGGGCGAGGTGGTCGCCCTGCTCGGCGCCAACGGCTCCGGCAAGTCGACCACCGTCAAGGCCGTGATCGGCTCGGTGCCGCTGCAGCGCGGCACGCTGGAGCTGTTCGGCACCCCGTACGGCCGGTTCCGGGACTGGCGGCGGATCGGCTACGTGCCGCAGCGCACCACCGCCGCCGGCGGCGTGCCCGCCACCGTCCGCGAGGTGGTCTCCACCGGGCGGCTCCCGCAGCACCGGATGCTGCCGTTCCGCCGCAAGGACCGCGCCGCGGTCGACCGCGCGCTGGCGGCCGTCGGCATGCTCGACCGGGCCTCGGACGGCGTCGCCGGGCTCTCCGGCGGCCAGCACCAGCGGGTGCTGATCGCCCGGGCGCTGGTCGGCGAGCCGGACCTGCTGATCATGGACGAGCCGATGGCCGGCGTGGACCTGGACAGCCAGCAGGTGCTCGCCGACACCCTGCGCAGCGAGGTCGTGCGCGGCACCGCCGTCCTGCTGGTGCTGCACGAACTCGGGCCGCTGGAGCCGCTGATCGACCGGGCCGTGGTGCTCCGGGACGGCTGCGTGGCGCACGACGGGCCGCCGCCGCGCGGGGTCGGCCAGCACGCCCTGCCCGGCCACGACCATGTGCACCCGCACGCCGACGACCACCACCTGAGCGCCCAGGGGCTGCTGTCATGATCGAGATGCTCCAGTTCGACTTCATGCAGCGGGCCCTGGTCGCCGCCGTCCTGGTCGGCGTGACCGCCCCCGCCGTCGGCATCTACCTGGTGCAGCGCCGCCAGGCCCTGATGGGCGACGGCATCGGGCACGTCGCGCTCACCGGCGTCGGCCTCGGCTTCGTCTTCCAGACCAGCCCGGTCTGGATGGCGGTGGTGGTCTGCGTGCTCGGCGCGATCGTCATGGAGCTGGTCCGCTCGCGCGGCAACCAGCGCGGCGACATCGCCCTCGCGATGCTCTTCTACGGCGGCATGGCCTGCGGCAAGCTGCTGGTCAGCATGAGCCCGCAGGCCGGCAGCAGCAGCCTGGAGAGCTACCTGTGGGGCTCGATCCTCACCGTCTCGGCGAGCGATCTGTGGGTCATCGGCGGTCTGGCCGCCGTCGTCGTGGCCGTCACCGTGGGCCTGCGCCGGCAGCTGTTCGCGGTCTGCCAGGACGAGGAGTTCGCCCGGGTCACCGGCATCCCGGTGCGGCTGCTCAACCTGCTGCTCGCCGTCACGGCCGCGGTCACCGTCACGGTGGCCATGCGAGTGGTCGGCCTGCTGCTGGTCAGCGCGCTGATGGTGGTGCCGGTGGCCGCCGCCCAGCAGCTCACCCGGTCCTTCGCCGCCACCCAGGCCGCCGCCGTGGGCCTCGGGATCGGCGTCGCGGTGCTCGGGGTCGCCGGCTCGTACCAGGCCGACGTGCCGTCAGGCCCGGCCATCGTGCTGCTCGCCATCGCGGCCTTCGCGCTGTTCAGCGCCGTCGCGGCCCCGCTGGCACGGCGCCGGCACCGGGCCGAACCGCAGGGCGCTCCCGCGGTCTGTGACGTGGCCCTGCCGAGGCAGGAGGACGGGAGCCGTACGGACGCCCCGCTCTCCAGTACGGGGCTGGCACAATGAGGTGCGACAGCACCCGACCACCAGGAGGACTCACGGTGACCACCGCAGGCCCGTCGCCGCGCGCGCGATCGACTCGGCAGCGAGCCGCCGTCTCAGCGGTCCTGGACGAGATCGAGGACTTCCGCAGCGCGCAGGAACTCCACGACATGCTCAAGCACCGGGGCGACTCGGTGGGGCTGACCACCGTGTACCGCACCCTGCAGTCGCTGGCCGACGCCGGCGAGGTGGACGTGCTGCGCACCGCGGACGGCGAGGCCGTCTACCGCCGGTGCAGCAGCGGGCACCACCACCACCTGGTCTGCCGTCAGTGCGGCGCGACGGTCGAGGTGGAGGGGCCCGCCGTGGAGCGCTGGGCCAACGCCGTCGCCGCCGAGCACGGCTTCAGCGACATCGCGCACACCCTGGAGATCTTCGGCACCTGCGCGGAGTGCGCCAAGAAGGCCTGAGCGACAGGTACGCGAGCGGGGCCCGGGTTCGGTCGAACCCGGGCCCCGCTCGCGTACCTGTCGCTCAGCGCTGGGCCGGCAGGTCGGGCGTCTCGTCCTCGACGGCGTTCGGGATCGCCCCGCCGAAGCGGCGGTCGCGGCGCGCGAACTGCTCGCAGGCCCGCCACAGGTCACGCCGGTCGAAGTCCGGCCACAGCACGTCCTGGAACACCAGCTCGGCGTAGGCGGACTGCCAGGCCAGGAAGTTGGAGGTGCGCTGCTCGCCGCTGGGCCGCAGGAAGAGGTCCACGTCCGGCATGTCCGGGTAGTACAGGTACTTGGCGAAGGTCTTCTCGTTGACCTTCCTCGGGTCCAGCACGCCGGCCGCGACGTCCCGGGCGATGGCCTGCGCCGCGTCGGCGATCTCGGCCCGGCCGCCGTAGTTGACGCAGAAGTACAGCGTCATCGCGTCGTTGTCCTTGGTCTGCTCCTGGGCGATCTGGAGCTCCTGGACGACGCTCTTCCACATCTTCGGCATCCGCCCGGCCCAGCGGATCCGGATGCCGAGCTCGTCCATCTCGTCGCGGCGGCGGCGGATGACGTCCCGGTTGAAGTTCATCAGGAACTTCACCTCGTCCGGGGAGCGCTTCCAGTTCTCGGTGGAGAAGGCGTACAGCGAGAGGTTCTTGACCCCGATCTCCAGGCAGCCCTTGAGCACGTCCAGGACGACCGCCTCGCCGACCTTGTGGCCCTCGGTGCGCGGCAGGCCGCGCTCCTTCGCCCACCGGCCGTTGCCGTCCATCACGCACGCGACGTGGTTGGGCACCAGCTCGCCCGGGAGCTTGGGCGGCCGGGCGCCGCTCGGGTGCGGCTCCGGGGTGATGTAGTCCCGCTTCTTGCTGCCGAACAGCCGTCGCGCTGCCATGCTCACTTCTCCACGTATCTCATCGAGCGGATTCCCCGCTCCAGGTGCCACTGCAGATAGGCGGCCACCAGCCCGCTGCCCTCACGCCAGTACCGGGGTTCGCAGTTGTCCGCCGTCTGCCAGTCCCCCGACAGCAGCGCGCCCAGCAGTACCAGTGTCTCAGGGGAGGGTACGGCACTTCCGGGCACTCGGCAGTCCGCGCACAGCACCCCGCCCGCCTGGAGCGAGAAGAACCGGTTCGGCCCGGGCAGCCCGCACTTGGCACAGTCCGTGAAGCTGGCGCCGTAGCCGTTGACGGCGAGCGAGCGCAGCAGGAAGGCGTCCATCACCAGGTGCGACTGGTGCTGCCCGGCGGCCAGCGTGCGCAGCCCGCCGACCAGCAGCAGGTACTGCTGCACGGCCGGGGTGCCCTCGTTCTCGGCGAAGCGTTCCGCCGTCTCCAGCATCGCGGTGCCGGCCGTGTAGCGGCCGTAGTCGCCGACGATCGGGCCGCCGTACGGCGCGATGGTCTCCACCTGCGTGCACAGCGGGAGCGTACGGCCGACCAGCTCGCTGCCGCGGCTGAAGAACTGCACGTCCACGTGGGAGAACGGCTCCAGCCGGGCGCCGAACTTCGACTTGGTCTTGCGGACGCCGCGGGCGACCGCGCGTACCTTGCCGTGCTGGCGGGTGAGCAGGGTGATGATCCGGTCGGCCTCGCCGAGCTTCTGGGTGCGCAGCACCACGCCGTCGTCGCGGAACAGGCTCATGCCGGGCCCCGCCGGGGACGGTCGGACAGTGTGGACATCCCACCATTGTCCCGCAGCGCGGGGGTGGTTGCGGCCGACCGGATCGGGGGCAGCCGTGTGCCCGCACCCGGGCCGTGGGGGGACGCCCGTGGGGTGCGGGACACGGCGGGCCCGGAGGGGGGAGCGGGCCCGGCCGGTGGGGATCGCGCGGCGGTGTCGGGGGCGGCTTCAGTGCGGGGTGCGGGTGGCCGCCGCCAGCAGTTCGCCGACGCGGGTCTGGGAGAGCTTCAGGCAGCGCCCGACGACGGCCAGCGCGGCCCGCTCCTCGGGGAGGTAGCGGCCGTCCGCCAGGGCGATCCAGGCGCCCTGCAGCAGCAGTCGCTCGCGGCCCTGCTGGGCGAGGTGCGGGGCGAGCGGCTCCAGCGCGGCGTGCAGTTCGACGGCCAGCCCGCTGCCGACGCCGTCCACGTCCAGCGGCTCGCCGCCGGCGTGGCCGGAGAGCGCGGCGAGCGCGGCCAGCACCTGGGCCTCGCCGCAGTCCTCGAAGCCGGCGTCGCGGATCACCGCGCAGGCCGCCTCCCGGCCGGCCCGGCCCGCGGTGCCGCCGGCCGCGAGCGCGGCCAGGGCCACCGTGTACTGGGCGTCCCGCAGCATCGCGGCCAGCCGGACGCAGGTGAGCTGGTCCAGGGTCTCGGTGCCGTACCGCCCGTGGCAGGAGGTGCACTGGACGCTGCCGATCACCGGGCCGAGCGGCAGCACCGGGGTGCCGAACAGCCGCAGCCACCGCCGGCCGTGCTGCCGGCGGTAGTTGCGGTCCCCGCCACAGCCCGGGCAGAAGAACTCACCGAGAACGTCCGTCCGCCACCGGGGGCGGACACCCCACAACCCTGTCACGGTGCCACTCCCCAGACATGGCAGGCGGCCTGCGCATCAGTGGGCAGGTCACGCGACCGGACGCCGGGGACGTCCCACCGACCCCGTTTCCGGTGCGTCGATGTTGCCACGGTTACCGGCACGTGTCAGCACCCCGAACGGGTGCCGCTGCGAAAATTTGTGACGCGTGCCACACCCGGAAGGGGTGTGGCACGCGTCGACCCGCGAAATCTTCCCTCGTACGAACTACCCGCGCTGCGCACGGTTGACGGCGCTCACCATGGCCTTCAGCGAGGCCAGCACCGTGTTGGCGTCGATCCCGACGCCCCACAGCACCTTGCCGTCCACCGCGCACTCGACGTACGCGGCGGCCTGGGCGTCGCCGCCCTCGCTCAGCGCGTGCTCGGCGTAGTCCAGCACCCGGACGTCGACGCCGATCCGGGCCAGCGCGTCACCGAAGGCGGAGACCGGGCCGTTGCCGGTGCCGGTCAGGGTGACCGGGGAGCCGTCCACCACGGCCTCGGTGGACAGCGCGTCCCGGCCGTCCTCGGTGGTCAGGCTGCGCGAGCCGCTCAGCGCGATCCGGCCCCAGGGGTTGGCCGGGGTCGGCAGGTACTCGTCCTGGAAGAGCGACCAGATCGCCGCGGGGGTGACCTCGCCGCCCTCGGCGTCGGTCTTGGCCTGGATGATCCGGGAGAACTCGATCTGCATCCGGCGCGGCAGGTCCAGCTTGTGGTCGTTCTTCAGGACGTAGGCGATGCCGCCCTTGCCGGACTGGCTGTTGACCCGGATGACGGCCTCGTACGAGCGGCCGACGTCCTTGGGGTCGATCGGCAGGTACGGCACGCCCCAGGTGAACTCCGAGACCGGGACGCCGGCCGTCGCGGCGTCGACCTCCAGCGCGTCGAAGCCCTTCTTGATGGCGTCCTGGTGCGAGCCGGAGAACGAGGTGTAGACCAGGTCGCCGGCGTACGGGTGGCGCTCGGGGACGGCCATCTTGTTGCAGTACTCGTAGGTGCGGCGGATCTCGTCGATGTCGGAGAAGTCGATCATCGGGTCGACGCCCTGGGAGAACAGGTTCATCCCGACGTTGACCAGGTCCAGGTTGCCGGTGCGCTCGCCCTGCCCGAACAGGCAGCCCTCGACGCGGTCGGCGCCGGCCATCACGGCCAGTTCGGCCGAGGCGACGCCGGTGCCCCGGTCGTTGTGCGGGTGCGCGGACAGCGCGACGAACTCGCGGCGCGACAGGTTCCGCGACATCCACTCGATCTTGTCGGCGTAGACGTTCGGGGTGGAACGCTCGACCGTGGTCGGCAGGTTCAGGATGATCTCGCGGCCCTCACCCGGCTGCCAGACGTCCATCACCGCCTCGCAGACCTCCAGGGCGAAGTCCAGCTCGGTGTCGATGAAGATCTCCGGCGAGTACTCGTAGCCGAAGACGGTCTCCTCGCCCAGCAGCTTCTCGCCGTACTCCATCACCAGCCGGGTGCCGTCGACGGCGATGGTGCGGATGTCGTCCCTGGACCCCTTGAACACCACCCGGCGAAACAGCGGCGAGGTCGCGTTGTACAGGTGGACGGTCGCCCGGTGGGCACCGACCAGCGACTCCACCGTGCGCTCGATCAGGTCCTCACGGGCCTGCGTCAGCACCGAGATGGTGACGTCCTCCGGGATCGCGCCCTCCTCGATGATCGAGCGCACGAAGTCGAAGTCGGTGGCGCCGGAGGACGGGAAACCGACCTCGATCTCCTTGTAGCCCAGCTTGACCAGCAGGTCGAACATCTTGCGCTTGCGGGCCGGGGACATCGGGTCGATCAGCGCCTGGTTGCCGTCCCGCAGGTCGGTGGACAGCCAGCGCGGGGCCTGGGTGATCACCTTGCTCGGCCAGGTGCGGTCCGGCAGGTCGACCGTGCCGAACGGCACGTACCGGTGGAACGGCATACCGGACGGCTTCTGCTGGACGGTGGAGGCGGTGACGGGGGTGGGACGGTCGATGAACGCACGAGCGATGGAGGACTGCTCAGTCATGGATGAGACTCTCGGCTTCCGATGTCGATTGCGGGCTGGGTCGGGGCGGTGGACACCCGACCGGGCCGACTACTGCGCCGCATCGAACCGCATCACTGGAGGATGCATGGGCACAGCACAGTCCCCGCGGCGAGGGAGCCGGCCTTCTGGTGATCTAGAGGCCCTCGCCGCGGCAGCTAAGAAGAAGCAGCCCGTAACGCATGATGCAGCCCAGCGTAACCCAGCTCCCGGGGCGCACGAAGTGAACCGCACCACGATTCCACCCCTTGAGACACCGCGTCGCTGCGCGCGATGGTGACAAGAAGTCATGGATGCGTCACCCTTGGCAACATGACTGCTGCCCCGCGTCACTGCACGATCGTCCCCCCCTTCGTCCTCGACCGGCTCGCCGAGCAGGGCCACGAGGCCGCCCGGCGCTCCCTCGCCCTGGACACCCTGCACCGGGAGAGCCGGCTCGCCACCCTGCTGCCGACCGCCGCCCCCGCGCACGAGCTGTCCCGCACCATCGGTGACGCCCGGCACACCCGGCGGCTGCCCGGCCGCACGGTGCGCGCCGAGGGCGGGCCCGCCTCCACCGACGTCACGGTCAACCGCGCCTACGACGGACTCGGTGCCACCTTCGCCCTGTTCGAGGAGGTCTACGGCCGCCACTCGATCGACGGCGCCTGGCTGCCCCTGGACGCCACCGTCCACTACGGGCGGGACTACGACAACGCGTTCTGGGACGGCAGCCGGATGGTCTTCGGGGACGGCGACGGGGTGATCTTCGTCGACTTCACCTCCTGCCTGGACGTGATCGGCCACGAACTCGCCCACGGCGTCACCCAGTACACCGCCGGCCTGGACTACCAGGGGCAGTCCGGCGCACTCAACGAGTCGCTGTCCGACGTCTTCGGCTCCCTGGTGAAGCAGTACGCCCTCGGGCAGAGCGCCGAGCAGGCGGACTGGCTGATCGGCGCCGGCCTGCTCGCCCCGGGCGTCCACGGGGTGGCGCTTCGCTCGATGAAGGACCCGGGCACCGCGTACGACGACGAGCGCCTCGGCAAGGACCCGCAGCCCGCGCACATGGACGACTACGTGGACACCGTGCAGGACAACGGCGGGGTGCACATCAACTCCGGCATCCCCAACCACGCCTTCTACCTGGTGGCCACCGCCCTGCGCGGCCCGGCCTGGGAGTGCGCCGGCCAGGTCTGGTACGACACCGTCACGACCGGCGGCCTCGCGCACGACGCCGACTTCACCGCCTTCGCCCGCGCGACGGTGGCCGCCGCCCGCAGGCGCTTCGACGAGACCGCGGCCAACACCGTGACGGCCGCCTGGTCCGAGGTCGGGATCAGCACCGGCTGACCGGCCCCCGGCGCCCTTACATCGGGCATCAACGGGCAGAGTCTGTGAAAACCCTCGGCAAAACGCACCACTCCGTAGCAAACTGACGACCATGCGTATCCAGGTGACCCGGACCGGCGGCCTCGCCGGTCGCGTCCAGCATGCGGAGCTGGACACCGCCGAGCGCCGCGACGCGCCGCACGTCCACGCCCTCGCGCGCGAGGCGGTGGCCGGCGGACTGCGCGCGCCCTCGTACGGCGTACCGGACGGCTTCCACTACGAGATCACCGTGGACGGCCGGACGGTGTTCTGCGCCGATCCCAAACTGACCAACTCCCAGCAGGAGTTGGTCAGCCTGGTACTGCGCGAGGGCGGGTAGCGCCGGGGCGGGTGACGCAGGGCCGGCTCAGCGGCCGCGGGCCTCGAAGCGGCGCGCCTCCCGGCCCCGCGGCCCGGCCTGCTCGTACAGCGACTGGCCGACCACCGCGTCCGAGACCCCGACCAGGGCGCAGAGCCGGCCGAGCAGTTCGGCGCCGGAGGCCCGGCTGCCGTCGGGGGCGGGGTCGTTGCGGATCCCGGCCAGCGCCGCTTCCGGCAGCCCGGCGCGGTCGGCCACACAGGCGCAGTAGCGGTCCCAGGCCTCGCGGTGGGCGGCGTTCTCGGCCGGGTCGGCGGGCGGCGTCCAGTCGGCGCTCCAGCCCAGCTCCTCGGTGTCGCCGTTGCCCAGGACGAGCGTCGCGCAGGTGCCCCACTCGTTGTCCCGCAGCAGCCAGACCGGCTGCTTCAACTCCCAGGCGAGGTCCCAGGCCGGGCTGACCAGCCGGCGGGAGGAGATCCTGCCGAAGCGGGGCCTGAGCGGGTCGAAGAGCACGCCGGTGCCGCGCTCGCCGTCCGGCAGGAGGTAGCCGCCGAGCTTCGACGGGCGCAGCGCGGTCAGCACCTGCTCCTCGGTGGCGCGGGTGATCAGGGCGTAGGTGGGCACGGGTCGTTCTCCGGGAGTCGGGGGTCGGCGGCCGGGGTCAGTCGGCGCTGGTGAAGGCGGAGGCCGGGTAGCGCAGTTCCGCGGGAACCGCCTCGTCGACGGCTCGCAGCGCGGGGCCGATCCCGGCGAACAGCTCCGGCATCACCGGGATCACACAGTTGTCGCGGCCGAAGACCACCCGGCCGGGGGTGTGCATCTCCACCCCGACCACGTCGGCGAAGGGGATGTGGTGGACGACGCCGGACGGCATCCGCGCCCAGAGTCCCTCCTCGGTCAGCACCAGCCGGGCCCGGCGGGCCGCGGCGCCGGTCAGCCGGTCCCGCAGGGGTGCCCGGAACGTCCGCCCGTCCCGGGGGAGTTCGGTGTTCCCGGCGCAGCCGCCCTCGGGCAGTTCGGTGCCGTCGGCGCGGCGGACGGCGGGCCGGGTCCCGGCCGGCACCGCCAGCAGGGCGCTGTCCATGGCCCCGGCGAAGGCCTCCCGGACCTGCTCCGGTGTCACCTTGTCGAGCAGGTCGAGCCGGTCCGCGACGTTGCGGTAGGTCCAGCCCAGCAGTTCGGCGTTGGCGGCGAACTCCAGTTCCACCTCCACCGCCCGGGGGTCCAGGAAGAGCTCGCGGGCGGCCTCGACCTCTTCCGCCACCTCCTGCGCGGACGGGCCCTCGGCGGCCAGCAGCACGGCCTGCTGCCACAGCAGTTCGGCGACCTGCCGCTCCTCGCCGTCGCGGGCGTCCAGGTGGATCACCCGGTCGCCGCGGCCCGGTCCGGAGAGCGCGCGGTCGCAGGAGACGTCGTAGGACAGCCCGCGCTGGTGCCGGGCGACGGTGCGCAGCCGCTCCTGGAGGACGGCCATGGCGAGTTGGACGCCCTGGTCGGCGAGGTCGCAGTGCAGGCCGAGGCCCGGGCCCGGCACGGCGTCCTCCTGCCAGGAGGAGCCGGCCACCCGGACCGGCTGCGCGCTGCCGCGGTCGGGGCGTTCGCCGTCGGGCAGCGGGAGCCGCAGGCCGGGTGGCGGCGGGCCGGTGAGGGTGAGGACGGCGTTGCCGGCGTGGAAGAAGCGGGCGGCGCAGTCGCGGACGGCGTCCAGCGGGATCCGGTCCGGGCCCGGGCCGTTCCACGGTGCGAGGCCGAGGCCCTGGACGCCGTAGCGGTGGGAGAGCAGGGCGCCGGTGGTGGGGTGGGCGGCGCAGCCGTCCTCGGCGGCGAGGACGCCGCTCTCCCGGTCGGCCCGGTCGACCGGGAGGTCGGCGAGGGCGCGGCAGACCCGGTCCAGGTAGGCGACGATCTGGTCGGGGCGGCCGGTGGCGGTGAACTGGGTGAGTTCCAGGTCGACCTGGGCGTTGTGCTCGTGGTGCAGCCGCGGCAGGGTGCCCATGGCGAGGTGTTCGACCAGGTGGGTCACGCCAAGGGTTCGGAAAGTCTCGTCCCGGGCGCCACAGCCGAAGATCAGGGCCGCGGACAGCGGACCCGGGGCATCTGCCCACAGAACGGGCACTCCATCGATGAGATCACGGTGCACCGCCCGATCATATGGTCAGGCCGCATGGTCTCCGATCACGGCCCGGCCACAAGTGCTAGCCGAATGTCCACCGGTGCGGTGAACATCGCGTCGGTGGGGCCGTGCTCGACGATCGCCCCCGGGGTGCCCTGCTCGGCCAGGAAGAACGCGCAGTGGTCGGAGACCCGCTGGGCCTGCTGCATGTTGTGGGTGACGATCACGATGGTGACCTCCCGCACCAGCTCGCGGATGGTCTGCTCGATCCGCCGGGTGGAGGTCGGGTCGAGGGCCGAGCAGGGCTCGTCCATCAGCAGCACCTTCGGGCGGACGGCCAGCGAGCGGGCGATGCACAGCCGTTGCTGCTGGCCGCCGGAGAGCGCCCCGCCGGGCTGGCGCAGCCGGTCGGCGACCTCGCGCCACAGCCCCGCCTTGGTCAGGCACTCCTCCACCAGGTGGTCCTTCTCGGGCCGTGAGGCGCGGATCCCGGTGAGCTTGAGACCGGCCACCACGTTGTCGTAGATCGACATCGCCGGGAAGGGGTTGGGCTTCTGGAACACCATCCCGATGTCCCGCCGGGCGGCGGTCAGCCGGCGCTCGGGCGCGTAGATGTCGGCGCCGTCCAGCAGCACCTCGCCGGCCAGGGTGGCCCCGGGGATCAGCTCGTGCATCCGGTTGAGGATCCGCAGGAAGGTCGACTTGCCGCAGCCCGAGGGCCCGATCAGGGCGGTGACCCGGCCGGCCGGCATGGTCAGCGACACCTGTTCCAGCACCTTGCGAGGGCCGAACCAGGCGGACAGCGACCGGGCGTCCAGGGTGCCCGCCGGGCCGGCGGGGGCGGGCAGGACGGCCGTGGTCTCGAAGACCGCGTCGGTGCTGGTCATCCAGCTCTCCTCGGGTTGTCGGGGTGGTCAGATCAGGTTGGGCAGCAGTTGGGCGACCTGGTCGGCCACCGCGAGGGCGAGCGCCGCCAGCACCGGCACCCCGACCGTCCAGGCCTGCGCGCGGCCCCAGCGCACCCAGGCCAGCGCCAGCGCGACCGCCGCCAGCAGCAGCGCCTCGCCCCAGAGCACCAGCGGGATCCAGGCGGCGCCGTCGGTGCCCATGGCCCGCTCGGCGGCGGGCAGCGCCGCGGCGGTCAGCGGCCGCGGGTTGGCCGGCTGCACGTCGTCCTCGGTGTCGGGGGCGTCGACCAGGTCGGCGTCGACCAGCAGGGTGCCGGACGGGGCGTAGAGCGGGCCCTCGCCGGTGACCAGCTGCACCCGCGACCAGCCCGTCCGCGGCGGTGCGGGCACCGGGTCGCCCGCCCGGCGGACGGCGACGACCCGGAAGTCGCGGCGGCCCTGACCGGTGGTCACGGTGAAGGTCTCGCCGGCCCGGAGGCTGCGCAGCACCCCGAACGGGCCGCCGAAGCCGGCCTGCCGGCCCAGCAGCACGCTGGTCCCGGCCTGGCCGGGCATCGGGGTGTCCCGGCGGTGCCCCGGGCCGGATTCCAGCACTCCCCCGGCCGTGCCCTCCCGGACCACCTCGCGCAGGCCCAGCTGCGGGATCTCCAGCAGTGCGACCGGGGTGCCGGGCACGACCGGCCGGCCGTCCTTGTCGAGCTGGCCGATGGGGACGGTGCCGGCCGCGAGGCTCGCCCGCAGCTCGGCGTAGCCCGACTCGTGGTCGCGCAGGTGCCGCAGGCCGCCGAGCGGCCCGAGATCCAGCAGCAGCCCGAGCAGCAGAGCCGCGGTGATCGCGAGCGCCGCGCCGATCAGCTGCGGCCGGTCGGGCAGCAGTCGGGGACGGGCCGGGCGCCGCGGGGCCGGAACGGGAGCCGGCGGCGGGACGGACGGGCCGGGCGGGGCCTCGACGACGGTGACGGTCACTCGGTGCTCCCCTGCGGGTCGGCCGCGGGCCGGGCCAGCCGGCGACGCAGCGGCGGGACGGCCACCCAGCCGATCAGCAGCAGGCCGCCGGCGATCGCCGCCCAGGAGCCGGGCCCGAGGCCCGACGCGCGCTGCCGGGCGGCCGTGGGAGCGCCGGTCGGCGCCGGCGCCCCGGCGGTGCCGTGGTCCGCCGCGGTCTTCGCGGGGTCGGCGGCCGCCTCGTGGATGGCGCCCTCGGGGGCCACCGCGCCGGTCTGCCAGGTGGTCGGTGTGGTGAAGGTCAGCACGCCGCTGAACTCGCGCAGCGCGGTCGGGTTCACCTTGGCCCGGCAGGTCGCGGTGACGGTGTAGGCGCCGTGCAGCGCGCCCGCGCCGCTGCGGTTCGCGACCACCCGCAGGGTGTTGCCGAGCGGCATCACGTACCCGCCGTTGGCGGCCTGCCGGTAGGCGGTGGCGGCCACCGTGCCGGCCAGCGGAGCGCCCTCGGGCGGGAAACCCTCGCCGGTGATCCGCATGCTCAGGTAGGCGGTGGCCGGATCCGGGCAGGGGCCGGAGGTCAGCAGGTCGATCGAGTCGTCGTCGTGCCCGGCCGGGTAGTCGAAGACGAGGGTGCCGCCGTCGGCGGCCGAGGCGGTCGGCGCGCCGGCGAACTGGCCCGCCGTCAGCAGCGCGAGCAGCAGCAGGCCCACCGCGACCGGGGCGGCGGCCGGGCTCGGCACCGGCAGGGCGGCCAGCCGGGCGTGGTGGCGCCGGCGGCGCCACCACCAGGTGCCGGCCGCGGCGAGCGGCAGCAGGACGGCCAGCAGCGCCCACGGGACGCCGGCGTAGCGCTGCTTGTGGACGGTGCTGGTCAGGCCGGGGTCGTGGTCGGCGCCGATCGGCAGCGGGTCGACGGTGATGCCGGCCGTCCCGAGGAACGTCGGGTACGCGCCGGAGACCTCGACCCGGTAGGAGACCGCGTTGCCGGGCAGCAGCTCCTGCAGGTCGGCCGGGGCGGACCCGGTGGCGACCGAGCCGAACAGATTGGTCACCCGCACGGCCTGCCTGCCACCGAGCCGGACGTTGCCGGTGTTGCGGACGGTGTAGCTGACCGTGGTCCGGCCGGTGCCGAGCGGGTTGGCGCTGGGGTGGTACGCGACCCGGGCGTCCTCGACCTTCAGCTCGGCCCGCAGCGCCCCCGCCACCCGGACGTTGACCCGGGCGCCGACCCGCTGGTCGACGGTGACGGGGTTGCCCTGGGCGTCCTTGCTCTCCTGCCGCAGCGCCACCACGATGCCCGCCGGGTGGTCCCCGGGGGTGGCGTCGGCGGGCACCGCCAGCGTGAACGGCACGATCTGCCGGCTGCGGGCGGGCAGGGTGAGCGAGTCGGCGGCGGCCTTCAGCCAGGTGCCGGCCGCACCGGACGGCCGGCCCTCGGGCAGCACGTCGTAGCCGCCGGAGTCGGTGTTGAACGCGTCGGCCGGGTAGAGCCGCAGGGTGAGCGGCTGGTCGCTGTAGTTCCAGACCGCGACGTGGTCCTTGACCACGGCCCCGGGTGTGGCCGCGTACGAGAAGGTGCCCCGGGAGTCGGGCTCGGTGGCGCCGGCCGGCTGGATGCCGAAGGTCTGCGCCTGCGGGCCTTCGGCCGGCGCCGACTCCTGCGCACCGTACGCGGCACGGGCAACCGGCAGCAGGAGCAGCATCAGGACGGGGACAAGGGCCAGGAGCCATCGGCGCATCGGCGTCGTCATCCTAGGGAGCGGGTGCGGGTGGGTGGGGCGGTCGGACGCCCGGGCCGTACGGGCCGCGCACCGGGGTGCACGGCCATCAGGCCAGGGCGGTCCGACCGCCGGGTTGCGACGGGGCCGCGCTCGGGTGAAGAGCGGCCGTCAGATCGCCGTGAGGGTGAGCACGCCCTGGTAGGTGCCGGCCTGGGTGGAGGTCGGCGCGAGCAGGGTGAGGTCGGCGCCGACCTTGGCGGTGCCGAGGCCGGTCGCGGTGGCCAGGGTGCGCGCGGACTTCAGACCGAGCGCACCGGCGTCGGCCGCCTCGACGGCGTTGGCCGGGGCCACCGAGCCGCCGAGGGTGACCTTGAGGCCGTCGCCCTTGGAGACCAGGTTCGGGGCCCAGCCCAGGTTCTGCGCGTTGATGGCGTTGGTACCGGAGTTGAACTGGGCGACCTGGCCGCTGACGGACCAGCCGGGAGCGCCGGCCCGGGTGTCGGTGACGGTGACGGTCTGGATCGGGCCCGCGGTGGCGAACCGGGTGGAGTCGTTGTTCAGGGTGAGCGGCGGCAGGGTGACGTTGGCGCCGGCCACGCTGATCACCAGGGCGCCGGGGGCGACGGTGGTGGTGATGGTCTCGGAGACCGGGGCGGGCGGGGTCGGGCCGCCGGGGTTCGGCGGGGTGACCGGCGGAGTGACGGTGAACGGCACCGCGAGGGAGGCCGAGGCCGCGTACTGGGTGGCGTCGGCCGGGGAGAAGGCGGCCGTGAGGGAGTGGTCGCCCTCGGCCAGGGTGGTGGTGCCGAACTCGGCGAGGCCGGCGGCCACGGTCTGGGTGCCGATGACCGCGCCGTTGTCCTTGAACTGGACGGTGCCGGCCGCGCCCGGGGTCACGCTGGCGCTCAGCTTGACCTCGGTGCCCTTGGCAGCGGAGCCGGACGGCAGGACGGCCAGTGCGGTGGTGGTGGCCGCCGCGCCCGCCGGGCTGATGGTGTAGGTGACGACCGGGGAGGTCGAGCCGAGGAAGTGGCTGTCGGTGGAGGTGAAGACGGCCTTCAGGCTGTGCGCGCCCTCCACCAGGGTGCTGGTGGTGGTGGAGGCCTGGCCGGCGGTGACCGCGGCGGGCGAGCCCACCGGGTTGGCGCCGTCGAAGAACTGCACGGTGCCCGCCGCCGCCGGGGCGACGTTCGCGGTCAGGGTCACGGCGCTGCCGGCGGTGGCCGAGCCGTTCGGGGTGACCGAGAGCGTGGTGGTGGTGGCCACCGCGACCGGGGCGTTCGGGTCGGTGGAGGTGTAGCTGGTGGGGCTGGTGAACCAGACCGATCCGACGAAGTCACCGAAGTAGGTGGCGCCGATCTTCGCGCGGCAGCGCAGGTGGAACTCGTACTGGCCGCTCAGCGCCGAGAAGCCGTTCTTCTGCGCGAAGCCGCGCATGGTGTCGCTCAGCGGCACGGAGAGCCGGCCCTGGGCGTCCGGGGAGTAGACCGTCTGCGCCACGTTGGGCGTGACGCCGTAGCCGTCGACCGGGAAGCCCTGGCCGAAGACCAGCAGCTGGAGGTTGGTGCCGCCGGTGCAGACACCGGAGGACACGACGTTCATCAGCTCGTCGTCGGCGCCGGTGGCCGGGTTGACCGTCAGGGTGCCGATCGTCGGGCTGGGCGAGTCGGCGTACGCCGAGACGGACCCGATCATGGTGATGCTGCCCGCGGCCAGGACGGTGGCCGCGCCGAGTGCGACGGCGCGCGGAATACGGTAGCTGCTCACGGTGTGAATCGCCTTTCCGAGGCTGTTCGGTGATGCAGGGTCAGGTACGTGGGAGGTGCCGGTGGGGCAGGTCAGCCGGTGGTGCGCGAGGTGTCGCCGCAGTTGGCGTTGGCGCCGAAGCCGTACTGCTTGATCAGCGCGGTCTGCTGGCAGATGCCGGAGGAGCCGCCGACGAAGGCGTCGCTCCACGGGCTGACGCCGACCTTGCCGGTGGGGATCACGTTGTAGACGTCGCGGACGGCCGCCGCGCCGGTGTTCAGCAGCACCGACGGGACACCGTTGACGTTGCCGAGCTGGGCGGTGCCGCGGATGTCGGCGAGGGTGCCGGAGCTCTGCGCGATGTACTGGGCGATCGAGAAGGGCACCAGCGAGGCGGTGTCCAGCACCCGGCCGTCGTGCTCCTCGATCTTCTTGCCGCCCTTGGTGTCGGAGATGCACGGGTAGCGGCCTGCCGCGACGTCGGCCTCGGTGATGCCGACGGTGGCCTCCCAGAAGCTGCGGGTGCCGGAGCCGGCCTGCGGCAGCAGCGGGCGGATGGAGTAGTTGGGGGCGGTGCCCACGTAGCCGGGGTCGCAGCTGTAGATCGCGTGCAGGTCGGCGACGGAGAGGTCGAGCGGGACGGAGCTGCCCGCACTGACGGCGTAGGTGACACCGTCCACCGCGAACGGGATGTAGGTCAGCCCCGGGGTGGAGGCGGCCAGGTTGAGGCTGGAGGAGCGGCTGAAGTCCAGGCAGCCGTTGCCCTTGTTGAGCTCGTTCAGCAGGGCGGTGCGGCCGGCGCCGGAACCGTTCGGGCGGGCCAGGTTCTGGCAGGCCGTGCCGGCCTTGGTGGTGATGGTCGGCGAGCCGACGGCGTCGTACGAGCCGATGACCTTCTGGCCGTTCACGGTGACGGCGTTGGCCAGGGCGTTCATCACGCCCTGGGTGGTGTCCGAGCCGACGCCGGCCAGCGGGCGGAAGCCGGCCGGGTCGGCCTGGGCGGTGCCGGTACCGGCCACCAGCAGGCCGAGGCCGGCCGCGACGGTGACGCACTTGGCGAGCTGGCGCTTGGCGATGAGCTTCATCTGGTCGATTCCCCTTGGAATGAGGCGCGTTGACGGGTGGACGAGCGGTTTCGGGCACGGCCGGAGGAAGCCTTCGACCGGTGGCACAGGTGCGTCGGAGGGCTGGTGGAGGGTGAGCGGTGGTCAGGGGCGCCGACGGCGCAGCAGCCGGGGCACGACGATCCCGGCCGCACCGGCCAGCAGGCCGGCGATCAGCGTGCCGAGCAGCAGGTAGCGCAGGCCGCCGACGTCCGTCCGGGCGGTCCGGGCCACCGGCGCGGCGGGCGGGCTCGGGGCCAGGGTGACGACGCTGTGGCCGGGTGCGGGCGTCTGCGGGGCGACCGGTTCCTGCGCGTCGCCGCCCGCGGCGGGCGCGGCGGCGCGCGGGACGGCCCGGGGGGTCGTCCCGGGCTCGGCCGCGGGCTCCTCGGGCTGGGATTCCGGCCTGCCGGCCCGCTCCTCGATGGTCTGCGCGACCGCCGTGGTCCGGGCCCGCATGGCCTCGGGCAGCGGGACGTAGCCGGCCGGGAGCTCACCGACCGCGATGCCGGGCCGCTGGCCCTCGGTGACGGCGTAGCGCAGCAGTTCGGCGTAGGCCCTGCCGTCGGCCGCGCTGATCGCGGAGGGGACGGTGGCGGCATAGGTGACGGTGGTCAGCGGGTAGCCGCCGGCCGCCTTGGCGGCCGGGTCGACCACCTTCGCGTCGGGGACGGCGCCCGGCACGGCGGCGTTGGCGGCGGCCAGCATCGACGGCTCGGTGGGGGCCACGAACTCGCCCGCGCCGTTGCGCAGTCTCGCGGTGGACAGACCGTACCGGGCCGCCTGTGCGGTGGTGGTCAGGGCCAGCACCCCGCGCAGGCCCTGGGCCTGCGGGTTGGCCTTCTTGAGGCTGCCGGGGATGGCGGACGGATCCCACTCTGAGCGGGCCAGGGTGTCACCGCGGGCGGCCGCGCGGGCGCCCTCGGCCATGTTGTTGGCGTACGGGTGGCCGTCGAGGTTGCACCACTCCGGACGCTGCAGCTCCGCGTCGAACTGCTTGCAGTAGCCGTCGGGCTTGGGGTACCCGGGGACGGGCAGCTCCTGCCGGGGGACCGGCGGCTGCGCCTTGTCGTCCGCGAGGAAGGCTGTGTTGACGGAGTCGTGCCACGCGGGGCTGACCTGTCCCTCGACGAAGGCCTTGGCGTCCGGGTCCGCGAGCACCCACCTCCAGACCGCCAGCGCCAGGTCGCCGTCGGCGGAGGGCACCAGCAGGTCGGCGATGCCGGACGGGAAGGCGAGGCTCCTGAACTGCGGGTTGATGTCCAGGAACTCCGGGTCGGTGACCAGGTCCCGGGGGTTGCCGGCCGGGACCCTGGGGTCGCCGGGGTTGACGGCGAACCGGTAGCTCTGGGTGAGCAGTTTGGCGACCAGCCGCGGGGTCAGGTTCATCTCCTGGATTCGCTGGCCGTCCCGTCTGGCGGTCTCCGGCGGGGTGAGGGAGTTGGACTGGCTCTCGATGTCGAAGGCCAGGGTGAGGCCGGAGACGGCGAGCGGGGCGTAGACCGGGGTCCGGCCCTCGGCCTGGTCCGCGGCGGCCAGCGGCGCACCCATGAAGAGCAGGCCGGGACGGTCCCTGGTCAGCCGCAGCCGCGCCATGTCGTCGGTGGCCTGGCCGAAGTTGAAGATCCGCCCGGCCCGGCGGCAGAGCGCCGGCTGCCAGCGCCAGATCATCTCGGCGGCGAACTCGGTCCCGCTGGTGGCCAGTTCGGAGCTGCCGAGCGGGCAGGACAGGCCCACCGGCTCGAACCGCAGCGGCACCACCAGCCGGTGCGCCCAGTTGCTCGCGGACAGCGGCGAGGACTGCAGCCGGGCGGCCGGGTTGGTCAGCGTACTGCCGTCCACCTCGGTCGAGCCGCGCGGCACCACCACCAGCCAGCAGCGCCGGCCCTCGGTGAACGGGCCGCTCTCACCCTTGGGCGTGTTGCCGCAGCCCAGCCCGGCGGCCTCACTGCCGGTCTGGATCTCGAAGAAGACCTGCCCGGTGCCGTCCGCCCGGGTCGGCGCGTAGGGCACCTCGTTGGTGGACTGCAGGCTGAAGAACTGGCTGCTGCCGCCGGTCTCGACCGGGCTCCCGTCGAAGGACCGGAACGGCGCGAAGACGTTCTGGTTGGGCTGCGTCGGCTTGATCGGCTCGGCCGGGTCGACCAGGGTGCGGCCGGGGTTCAGCTGGCGGCTGGGGACGAAGTCGCCGCCGCGGTTGTCGCCCTTGGAGGCGCCGTACTGGCACTGGTCACGGTCGGGGCCGCTCTCGGCGTCACCCCAGCACTGCATGAAGGTCAGGTAGTTCTGGCCGAAGACCATCGGGCTGGGCTGGGTGGGCCGGCCGCCCTTCCAGACCACCGTGACCACCTGGTTGACCAGGTGGGTGGTCTGGCCGACCGTCACCTCCAGCCCCGCGAACTCGCCCGTCCCGCCGACGGTGACGGCGCTGGGGCCGTCCGCCGGGGCGGCGGCCGCGCTCACGGCGGCCGGGGCGGCGCCGGCCGGGGTGCTCCCCGCGGCCGTCCCCGGCGCCGTTCCCGCCGCCGCCCCGGTCGCGGCGCCGGAGGCCGGGTCGATCCCGACCGGCGCGCCGAGCGGGTCGACCGGGATCTGCGGGCTCGCGCTCTGCGCCGCCGACACCCTGGCCGGCACCGGGCCCGGCCCGGTGGACAGCGCCGCCCCGGCCGCGGTGGCCAGGATCAGGGTGAGCACGGCGGCGGTGCGCAGCGCCCTGTGGGTGACCCCCCGGCGGCGTCCGCCGGTTCCGCCGGTCACCGCTCCCCCTCGCCGCCGTCGAGGGACCTCGCCCGGCGGGCCGAGCGGCCCGCGACCACGGGGGGCAGCACGATCACGGCGCCCAGCAGCAGGCCCGCGACCAGCATCAGCGTGTGCCGCAGTCCGGTGCCCGAGGCGTGCGAGAGTGCCACCGCGTCGGCGGCGTACTGCTGGCCGCCGGAGCCGCCCGACCCGCCCGCGTCGCCCTCCTGCGCCGGGTCACCGGCCGCGGCGCCCTGGCCGTCCGCTCCGCCGGCCGCCGCTCCGGCACCCCCCGCGGCCGTACCGGCGCCCGCGGTCGCCGTGCCCGGGGTGCCGGAGGTGGCGGCGCCCCGGGCGGCGGCGGTCTTGCCGCCGCCCTTGCTGACCGGGGTGGTGGCCTTGTTGCCGCCGGTGCCGGTGGCGCACTGGACGGTCGAGCCCTTCTTGTCGCAGTCCTGCGGCTGGTCGGCGCTCGCCGCGTACGGGTTGGTGCCGCCCGGCCCGAAGGTCGGGTTGTTGCATTTGCCGGCGTCGAACGCCCGGCGCTCACTGCCGGGGATCTTGGCGAGCTGCTGGAAGCCGGACTTCACCAGGTCCTCGGTGAGCGGCGAGTAGCCGAGCTGGTC
The DNA here is from genome assembly GCF_041434935.1 of Kitasatospora sp. NBC_00374. Taxonomy (NCBI): domain Bacteria; kingdom Bacillati; phylum Actinomycetota; class Actinomycetes; order Kitasatosporales; family Streptomycetaceae; genus Kitasatospora; species Kitasatospora sp. NBC_00374. Next base: position 2,954,499 of record NZ_CP107964.1, read on the forward strand.
GGCCTTCTGCTGGCCCTCGCAGAGGAAGTAGTAGCCGAAGGCGGCCAGCGTGTGGCCCTTGTCCGGCTTGAAGTCGCCGACCTCGGTGGTGTGCACCGCCATGTAGCTGTAGCTGGAGAGCGGGTAGGCGGCGGGCTCCGGGGCGTCATAGACCCCGTCGAGCTGCTGGGTCAGGTCGGTGGGGTTGATCTGGACGTGCTTGAGCGCGGTGGAGACGTCCTTGCCGTTCGGCTCGACGTAGTACCCGGCCGCGTTCAGCAGCTTGACCACCGGGAAGCGGCTGTTGAGCGCGTAGGAGTACTCGACGTAGGTGATGGTGCCGTCGTTGCGGTCGTTGGCGACCGTCTTGGCGACGCCGTCCGAGCTGCCCAGGGCCGGCCAGTTCCTGCCGCCGATCAGCGGGAAGAAGGAGGTCATGCCGCACGGGCCGCCGCGCGGGGTCTTCGTGCAGTAGGCGTCCCAGATCTGCGGGTAGCGCTTGCTGAGCCAGGTGGTGAGCTGGGCCGTGGTGCCCGAACCGTCCGAGCGGACGACCGGCCGCACCTCGGTCTCCGGCAGCTTCAGGCTCGGGTTCTCGGCCTGCACCGCCGGGTCGTTCCACTTGGTGATCTGGCCGGTGAAGAGCTTGGCCACGGTCTCGCCGGAGAGCCGCAGGTTGGTGACCCTGGTCCCGCCGATCTTGAGGTTGTACATGAACGAGGTGCCGCCGGCCACGATCGGCAGGTACGCCATCGGCCACGGCGGTGCGGCGTCCACCTGCCCGTTGTCGGTCAGGCCGTACGGGATCTCGGTGACCGCGAAGTCGGTGCTGCCGTTCTTGAACTGGCTGCGGCCGTAGGAGGAGCCGCCGGGGTTGAAGTCGATCGTCATGCCGTACTGCTTGACGTTGCTGATCCAGTCGTCCACCGCGTTGAAGCTCCAGGTGGAGCCGGCGCCGCCGATCCGGTGGTAGTCCTCGGCCGCGGCACGCGGCGCGCCGGCCAGGAGCGAGGAGCCGAGCAGCGCGAAGGCCGCGAACAGGGTGAGGGTACGGGCGAGCACTCGGCTCAACACGGTTGCCTTCCGGGCGAGTCGGTTCGGGTTCGGGGTGAGGGCCGGCTGCCGCATCCGGCGCAGGTCCGCGGCGGAGCGCACCGCCCGGCGCTCCTGCTGGCGCCTGGTCAGCTCGCCGGGGCCCCGGCCGCCGACGGCGCGGGCCAGCAGGAAGAGCAGCAGCACCAGGGCGAGCAGCACCGCGGCCGCACCGAAGGCGCGGGCCACGTGCAGCTGGGAGGGGAACTTGACCAGGGTGAAGGCCATCAGCGGCAGCGAGGCCTGCGGCGAGCCGAACGGGTCGAGGTTGAGGATCTTGGTGTAGCCGGAGCAGAGCAGCACCGGCGAGGTCTCCCCGATGCCGCGCGCGGCGGCCAGGATCACGGCGGTGGCGAGCCCGGAGCGCGCACTGGGCAGGGTGACCGTCCACACCGTCCGCCAGCGGCTCGCCCCGAGCGCGTACGAGGCCTCCTTCAGCGAGCCGGGCACCAGCCTGAGCACCACGTCCGCGGCGCGGATCAGGATCGGCAGCATCATCACCGAGAGCGCCACGGCGGCGGCGAAGCCGGACTTGTCCCGGTGGAGGGTGACCACCAGCACCGCGTAGACGAACAGGCCCGCCAGGATCGAGGGCAGCGCGGTCATCGCCTCCACCAGGGTCCGCACCAGCCGGCTGAACCGGCCGGGCACCTCGCCGAGGAAGACGGCGCAGCTCAGGCCGAGCGGGATGGTGATGGCGAGGGCGATGGCGATCTGGGTGAGCGTGCCGACGACGGCGTGCAGGGCGCCGCCCTTGTCGAGCGGGTCCGCGGGGCCGGCGGCCGAGAGGTCCTCGGTGAAGAAGTTGAGGTGCTTGAGCGCGTCCCGGCCTTCCCAGAACACGTACGCGACCGTCCAGACCAGGACACCCAGCAGCAGCACGGCGATGCTGTGCACCACCACCGAGGCCAGCCGGTCCCGGACGGCCGTACCGCCCTCGTCGCGGGAGACCAGGGCGTACAGGCCGAGGAAGGACAGCCAGGCACAGAGCACGAACCCGATCGCGCCGCTGAGCGGGGCGATCCGCTGGAACAGCAGCGCGGTGAGCGCGAGGGCGCCGGCCAGGCTGCCCCACAGGGCCCAGTGGTCGGTGCCGCGGCGACCCCCGGTGCGCCGCCGGGGCGGCTCGGGCGCCGTGGCCGACGGGGGCACCACGACGGTGGTGGTGGGGAGGTGAGTGGTCATGAGCTGGCTCCGGAGCGGCTGCGGGCGACCACCGCGGCCGCGGCGAAGTTCACCGCGAGGGTGAGCAGGAAGAGGGTGAGTCCGGCCGCCATGAGGGCGGAGATGGCGAACGGCGAGGAGTCGCCGTAGCGCAGTGCGATCATCGGCGCGACGGCGCTGCCGCCGGTCTGCAGGACGTGCGGCTGGATCTCGAACTGCATCGAGAGGATCAGGTAGACCGAGATGGTCTCGCCCAACGCCCGGCCGAGCCCGAGCATGGTGCCGCCGATGATGCCGCCGCGGCCGAACGGCAGGACCACCGAGCGGACCATGCCCCAGCGGGTGGAGCCCAGCGCGTAGGCGCCCTCGCGCTCGCCGGCCGGGGCCTGGTCGAAGACCTCGCGCATGATGGAGCACATGATCGGTGTGATCATGAAGGCCACCACGATCCCGGCCATCAGGCTGGAGGCGGTGTAGATCACCGGCGGGTTGAGCGGGTTGTCGAGGTCGATGCCGGTGGTGCGGAACGGCGGGAACCAGCCGGCGTACGTGGCCAGCCAGCGGGCCACCCCGGCCAGCTCGTACTGGAGCAGGACGAAGCCCCAGACCCCGTAGACCACGCTGGGCACCGCGGCCATCAGGTCGACCAGGCCGACCAGCAGGCGCTTCAGCCGCCGGGGCGCGTACTCGCTGATGTACAGCGCGCAGCCGAGCGCCAGGGGCATCGCCAGGACGACCGCGATCCCGCCGATCAGCACCGTGCCGGTGAGCACCGCGGCGACACCGAACTGGCCGCGGCCGCCGTCCGGGTTCCAGTTCTCGGTGGTCAGGAACGACCACCCGGCGGTGCCCAGCGCGTCGGCGGACCGGACCGCGAGGTAGCCGCCGACCGCCAGCATCACCAGCAGGACCAGGGTCCCGCTGCCGCGCGCCCAGGCCAGGAACAGCCGGTCGGCCAAGCCGGGGTTGACGGTCAGCGGGCGGGGGCCCTCGGCGGACGGCGCGCTCACACCAGGCTCCGGCGCGACTGCGGGGCGGGCAGCGGCGGCAGCGACAGCGGCCGGGCGGCGGCCCCGGCGTCCAGCGCCCCGGCCAGGAAGAGGCCGAGGTTGTACTGGCACTCCCGCTGGCGACGGAAGGCCCGGGTCGAGCAGGCCACCGGGACGGACTCGAAATCGAGCCGCCAGCGCCACAGTTGACCGTGGTCGACGGTCCCGACGGTGGCCCTGAGACGGTCCACCCGCTGCTGCATCCGGGCGATGGCGGCCAGGCAGGAGGCGGCGTCCCGGAAGGTCTCCTCGCTCTGCCCGAGGTGCCGGTTGTTGGCCCCGAGCAGGCGCCAGACGACGGCGTCGCCGACCCGCACCCCGTGCGGGTGCGCCAGTCTGCTGACGAGGAGGAATCTCGGCTGTCCCATGCCCGGTGTCGCCTTCCGAAGCGCTCAATGGCTGGAACAGACCGTCTCGGCCCTGAGGGGATGAACGGATGCCGAGGCATGAACGCCGGACACGGAAAGCGTGAACGGGCGGCGCGCCACTCCTCCACAAGTTGCGCACCGCCCGTACGAATATGACGATACCTCAGGACCGTCGGGCGACCTCCCGGGGGGCCGTCAGTGGGCGATCGGCCGCACCGCGCCCGGCCTCGGCGGTATACGCCCGGGGCCCTCCGGCGGGCTCCCGCGGGCCCTCCCCCGGGCCCGTCCGGGGGCCGCGGAACGGGACTTTGCCCGCCGTTGGTGCAGCCCCCGGGAAACGCCGACGGCCCGCCGAGCGCCCGGAGTTCTCCGGAGGCGTTCGGCGGGCCGTGGTGTCGTGCGGGGTGCCGGAGCCGGTCCGACAGCCCTGAGACCTGTCCGGCGAGCCCTAGAAGCCGAGCTTGCGCAGCTGCTTCGGGTCCCGCTGCCAGTCCTTGGCGACCTTGACGTGCAGGTCCAGGTAGACCGGCGTGCCGAGGAGGGCCTCGATGTGCTTGCGGGCGGTGGTGCCGACGTGCTTGAGGCGGGATCCCTTGGCGCCGATCACGATCGCCTTCTGGCTCTGGCGCTCGATGTAGACGTTGGCGTGGATGTCCAGCAGCGGACGGTCCGCGGGGCGGCCCTCGCGCGGGATCATCTCCTCGACCACGACGGCGAGCGAGTGCGGCAGCTCGTCCCGGACGCCTTCGAGGGCGGCCTCGCGGATCAGCTCGGCGACCATGATCTGCTCGGGCTCGTCGGTGAGGTCGCCGTCCGGGTAGAGCGGCGGGCCGGCCGGCAGGAGCTTGGTGAGCAGCTCGCCCACCAGCTCGACCTGCTTGTCGCCGACGGCGGAGACCGGGATGATCTCGGCCCACTCGATGCCGAGCTCCAGGCCGAGCTGGTGGATCGCGATCAGCTGTTCGGCCAGCTTCTTGGAGTCGACCAGGTCGGTCTTGGTGACGATCGCCACCTTGGGGGTCTTCTTGACCTCGGCGAGCTCCTTGGCGATGAACTTGTCGCCGGGGCCGAGCTTCTGGTCGGCGGGCAGGCAGAACCCGATCACGTCGACCTCCGCCAAGGTGGAGCGGACCAGGTCGTTGAGCCGCTCGCCGAGCAGCGTGCGGGGCTTGTGCAGGCCCGGCGTGTCGACCAGGACCAGCTGCGAGTCCGGGCGGTGCACGATGCCGCGCACGGTGTGGCGGGTGGTCTGCGGGCGGTCGGAGGTGATCGCGACCTTCGTCCCGACCAGCGCGTTGGTCAGGGTCGACTTGCCCGCGTTGGGACGGCCGACGAAGCACGCGAACCCGGAGCGGTACGGGGATGAAGGGGCACTCATGCCGACCATTCTCCCTGATCACGACGGCCCGGACGGACCAGCCCGGCTCAACCGGCCTTCTTTCCCCCTCCGGACGAGGTCAGCGCCCCGATCAGGACGAGCAGAAGCAGCACCAGCGACCCGATCAGCCAGTACGGCGAGCCGGTCTCCCTCCAGCGGCCGAGCCCCATCACGGTCAGCAGCAGACCGGCGAAGAACGCCAGTACCCCCATCGGTCCCTCCCCCGGAACGTTTGCGGTCAGACTATCGGCCCGGCCGGTCCGGGCACCCCAGCCGGGGCGCCCGGCACAGCGTCCCGGCGGGCCTCGGCTCAGCGGCTCAGCGAGCCTCGGCGCGCACGCGCAGCGTGCCGTCGGGGCCGGCCAGCAGCACCGGCGTACCGGCGCCGCCGAGGTCCCGGACGGCCGCCAGATCGGCCTCGGCCGGCTCCTCGGCCCCGGTCACCACGGCGGCCGCCTCCAGGCCCTTGGCGCCGCTCGCAACGGCCATCGCGACGGCGGTCTGCAGGGCGCTCAGCCGCAGCGACTCCAGCGCGACGGTGCCGGCCACGTAGGTGCGGCCGGTCTCGTCGCGCACCGCCGCCCCCTCCGCCACGCCGTTGCGGGCGCGGGCGGAGCGGGCCAGCGTGATGATCTTCTTGTCCTCGGGGTCCAGCCCGGTCAGCTCACTCATGAGGCCTGAGCATAGGCGCCGGGCCGCCACCGGTCCGCAGGCGTCCACGGACCTGTCCGAGGGGTGGGCAGGGCGCCGGTCAGGCGTCCGGTCAGGCGTCCGGGCCCTCCTTGAGGAAAGCGCCGGCTCCGACGGGGTCGAAGCGCTCCAGGGCATCCGCGATCCGGGCCAGGGTGTCGGGGCCCAGCTCGACCCGGGACGCGGCGAGATTCTCCTCGATGTGGGCCGGGGTGCGGCTGCCGGGGATCGGCACCACGTGCTCGTCCTGGTGCAGCAGCCAGGCCAGGGCCAGCTGGCCCGGGGTGAGACCGAGGTCCGCGGCGAGGCCGCGCAGCGGGGCGTACCGGTCGTTGTTGGCCTTCAGGTTGGCGCGGTCGTAGCGGGCCAGGTTGCTCCGGAAGTCGTTCTCGCCCAGCTCCTGGACGGTGCCGGTGAGGAACCCGCCGCCGAGCGGGCCCCAGGCCACCAGGCCGACGCCCAGCTCGCGGGCGGTCCGGTGCAGCTCCGGGTCGACCGGCTGCCACATCGACCACTGGATCTGGACCGCGGCAACCGGGTGGACGGCGTGTGCCAGGCGCAACTGCCCGGCGGTGACGTTCGACAGTCCGAGGTGGCGCACCGACCCGTCGGCGATCAGCTCGGCGACCGCGCCGACGGTGTCCTCGAAGGGCACCTGCGGGTCCGGGAAGTGCGGGTAGTAGAGATCGATCACGTCGGTGCCGAGGTTGCGCAGCGACTGCTCGGCGTAGCCGCGGACGTACTTGGGGTGGAGGTTGACGGCCAGCTCGCCGAAGGCCGCGTTGACCGGGAAGCGGTGTGCCTCGGCGCCCCGCGGGATCCGGAAGCCGAACTTCGTGGCGAGCACCACCTCGTCCCGCCGGCCGGCGACGGCGCGGCCGACCAGCCGCTCGTTCTCGCCGTCGACCCCGTAGCCGTCCGCCGTGTCGACCAGGGTGGCGCCGGCGTCCAGGGCGACCCGCAGCGCGGCCACCCCGCGGTCCTCGTCGGTCCCGCCGTACGCGCCGGGCGACAGCACCATCGCCCCGAAGCCGATCGGTGCGGTGGCCAGGCCGCCGAGAGTGCGGACGGTCATCGTGGTTCCCCCTTGGACGAGTGCACGAAGGCACGAGCGGACGGGTGTTGCCGCGGTCCACTCTCCTCCGTCCGCTGACGCTCCGTCCGGGATCTCCGGAAACCGTCGGCGTGGACGTCCGGGATCCGGGCCGCCTGCCCGCGGTCAGGCCGCGGCGCCGGCCGCCGGGCCGGCGCCGGGGCAGCGCGCTCAGTGACCGGTGGGGTGCGGCGCTTCGGGCTTGAGGAACTTGACCAGGGCCGGCGGCCCGGAGGGCAGGTTCTGCTCCCTGGCCCGGCGCTTCTTCCAGTACGGGTTGTCCTGTGGCAGATGGCTGCTGACCCTGCCGTACATCCCGAAGGTCAGCACGACGAAGCCGAAGATGAAGCTGAACAGCACGTTGGGGATCTGGAACGCCAGCCGGTTGGCGCTGCTGTCCAGCACCATCAGGCCGACGAAGCCGGCCAGGATGAAGACCACTCCCATGATCATGTTGATGTTGGAGGCGATGTTCCCGCCGATGACGGCCCCGGCGATCAGGATCCCGCCCGCGATGAGGGAGATCACGCTCAGCGTGCCGTTGCTCGACATGCCGATGACCTCCTTGCCCTGGGTGTCGAGGAAGCTCGGGTGGTCCAGCAGCCCGAGGATGCCGAAGACGATCAGGAACACACCGCCCAGGCCCGCGCCGAACCGGTACACCTGGGCGAGCCGGTGGTCGACGGGCAGTTCGTCCTGCAGTTTCATGGAGACCTCCAGCCCTGGGGTCAACGCCAGTCGGCGCTGAGGAACGGGACCTCGTGCAGGTACAGGGACCCGCACTGCTGGCAGATCCGCAGTCCGGTCCCCCAGGCCGACTCCGGCTTGCTCTCGGCGGCCTCGTCGATCACGGCGCCGCACATGGCCATGGCCGGTTCACCGGTCCGGACGACGTGCCACCTGGCCACCGCACCGGACGGGCCCTCCGGGCCGTACTCCGCTCGCAACTGATGTGCCATGCCTTCATGGTCGGGACGGTGCGAAGGGATGGTCAAACGGGCGGTGCCTTCGTACGAGGACGAAACGGCCCGCAGGGTCGCACCCTGCGGGCCGTTCCGTCCGGGTCGCCCGGCTACTCGGCGTCCGCGTCCTCGTCCTCGTCGTCCTTGCGCAGCGGTGTCGCCACCACCGTCCCGATCCGGTTGCGCCGGCCGGCCGAGCTCTCGGCGGTCAGCCGGATGGCGACCAGGTCGGTCACGCTCTCGTCCGGGACGGGGATCTCGCAGGACGAGCCGGGGATCGGGACCCGGCCCAGGTGCTTGCCCAGCAGGCCGCCGACGGTCTCCACGTCCTCGTCCGCCAGCTCGATGCCGAACAGCTCGCCCAGGTCCTCGACCAGCAGCCGGGCGGTGATCCGGTAGGAGCCGTCGCCGAGGTCCTCGACCGGGGCGATCTCCCGGTCGTACTCGTCGGTGATCTCGCCGACGATCTCCTCCAGGATGTCCTCGATGGTGACCAGCCCGGCGGTGCCGCCGTACTCGTCGATCACGATCGCCACGTGCGAGCGCATCTGCTGCATCTCGCGCAGCAGGTCCGCCGCGGGCTTGGAGTCCGGGACGAAGACCGCCGGGCGCATCACCGAGCCGACCGGCTCGGACTCGGATTCCCGGTTGATGTGGGTGCGCCGGACCAGGTCCTTGAGGTAGACGATGCCGACCACGTCGTCCTCGTTGTCGCCGACCACCGGGATCCGCGAGAAACCGGAGCGCAGCGCCAGCGTCAGGGTCTGCCGGACGGTCTTGTGCCGCTCGATCATCACCAGGTCGGTGCGCGGCACCATCACCTCGCGGACGATGGTGTCGCCCAGCTCGAAGACCGAGTGCACCATCCGGCGCTCCTCGTCCTCGATCAGGTCGTCCTGCTCGGCCAGGTCGACCAGCGCCCGCAGCTCCGCCTCGGAGGCGAACGGGCCCTCGCGGTACCCCTTGCCCGGCGTCAGCGCGTTGCCCAGCAGGATCAGCAGCTTGGGGATCGGGCCGAGGATCCGGGCCAGCGGCAGCAGCACGAACGACGCCGCCGTGGCCGTGGTCAGCGGGTGCTGGCGGCCGATCGTGCGGGGCGAGACGCCGACCGCGACGAAGGACACCAGCACCATCACGCCGAACGCCAGCAGCACGGCCTGCCAGGTGCTGTCGAGGGACCGTACGCAGACCACGGTGACCAGGACGGCGGCCGCCATCTCGGCGGCCACCCGGATCAGGGTGGCCAGGTTGAGGTAGCGGATGGTGTCGGAGGTCAGCACCAGCAGCCGGTCCGCGCCGCGCCGGCCGGCCCGGTGGGCCTCCTCGGCGCGGAACCGCGAGATCCGCGAGATTCCGGCCTCGGCGCAGGCGGCCAGCCAGCCGAGCACCACCAGCAGCAGAGCTCCGACCAGGAAGCTCGTACTCTCACCACTCACAGACGGCCGGCCCTCAGTGGACGGTCGGCGCCGGGGAGATCCCCGACAGTCCGCGGCCGGCCCGCCAGCCGTCCAGGATCCGCTTCTGGAGCGCGAACATCTCCCGCTCCTCCTCGGGCTCCTCGTGGTCGTAGCCGAGGACGTGCAGCACACCGTGGACGGTGAGCAGCTGCAGCTCGTCGTCCATCCCGTGCTTGGTCGGGGCGGCCAGGCCCTGCTGCTCGGCCACCTCGGGGCAGAGCACGATGTCGCCGAGCAGGCCCTGCGGCAGCTCCTCGCCCTCCTTGCCGGGACGCAGCTCGTCCATCGGGAAGGACATCACGTCCGTGGGGCCTGGCAGGTCCATCCACTTCACGTGCAGCTCCGTCATGGCCTCGCTGTCGACCAGGATGACGGAGAGCTCGGACTGCGGGTGGATCCGCATCTTGTCGAGGGCGTAGCGGGCGACGTCGAGGATGGCTTCCTCGTCTGCGTCCCACCCGGACTCGTTGGCGATGTCGATCGACATGGAGGGTTCGGTACTCAGCTTTCGGCGCGATGGGACTGCCGGGGCGCACGCGCGCCCCGACGCTGGACGGGTTTGGTACGGGCGGTGCCGGCCTCGTCGGCCTCCTGCAGGGCGTCCCAGCGCTCGTAGGCGTCCACGATCCGGCCGACCAGCTTGTGCCGGACGACGTCGGTGCTGGTCAGCACCGAGAAGTGGATGTCCTGGACGTCGGCCAGGATCTCCTGGACGACCTTGAGACCGCTGCGGGTGCCGCCGGGGAGGTCGATCTGGCTGGTGTCGCCGGTGACCACCACCCGGGAGTTGAAGCCCAGGCGGGTGAGGAACATCTTCATCTGCTCGGGCGAGGTGTTCTGGGCCTCGTCCAGGATGATGAAGGCGTCGTTGAGGGTACGGCCGCGCATGTACGCGAGCGGGGCGACCTCGATGGTGCCGGCCGCCATCAGCCGCGGGATGGAGTCGGGGTCCATCATGTCGTGCAGCGCGTCGTAGAGCGGGCGCAGGTACGGGTCGATCTTCTCGTAGAGGGTGCCGGGCAGGAAGCCCAGCCGCTCCCCCGCCTCGACGGCCGGCCGGGTCAGGATGATCCGGTTGACCTCCTTGGCCTGGAGGGCCTGGACGGCCTTGGCCATCGCCAGGTAGGTCTTGCCGGTGCCCGCGGGGCCGAGGCCGAAGACGACGGTGTGCTTGTCGATCGCCTCGACGTAGCGCTGCTGGTTGAGCGTCTTGGGGCGGATGGTGCGGCCCCGGTTGGACAGGATGTTCGCCGTGAAGACCTCGGACGGGGCCGGGTGGGCCGGGTCCTCGGCGGCCTTCCGGAGCATGGCGATGGAACGCTCCACGGCGTCCTCCGTCAGGGGTTGGCCGGTGCGCAGCACCAGCATCATCTCGCTGAAGAGCTGCTCGACCAGCTTGATCTCGGCGCGGTCGCCGGTGGCGGTGACCTCGTTGCCGCGGACGTGGATGTCGGCGTCGGGAAAGCCGCTCTCGATCACCCGTAGGAGCGAGTCGGCCGCCCCCAGCAGGGTGACCATCGGGTGCTTCTCCGGAATGACGATCCGGGTGCTGGCCGCGTCGGGGCGCTGATGACCGTTGGTTCGGGTCTGCGGTGTGTCACTCATGGGTCGGCGCTGAGGCCTGCTCATCCCATCTGTCGAGTCGTGTTGCCGCGCGGGCTCTCCGGGTCACCAGGGTACGCCGCGCCGATGTTCGCTGCGGCGGTGCGGCACCCCGGGCGGCGCATTCGATGCTGGACCCGCGGGGCCTGCGATGCGAATGGTTTTCCGGTCATCCTCGCGGCGGGACGGGGACCCGGACCAGGTCCTCGGCGACGACCAGCTCACCGTCGAAGTACCTGCGGGCCTCCGCGAGATGGCCGTCCAGGTCCGGGTAGCGCTGCGAGAAGTGGGTGAGCACCAGGGTCCGCACCCCCGCTTCGGCGGCCACCCGGGCGGCCTGGGCCGCGGTCAGGTGGCCGTGGTCCTCGGCCAGCCGCGCGTCCGCGTCCAGGAAGGTCGCCTCGATCACCAGCAGGTCGGCGCCCTCGGCGAGCTCCTCGACGCCCGGACAGAGCCGGGTGTCCATCACGAACGCGAACCGCTGGCCGGGCCGGGCCTCGCTGACCTCGTCCAGGGTGACCGTCCGGCCGTCCGCCAGCTCCACCGAGCCCTGCTGCTGGAGCCGGCCGACCTGCGGACCGCGCAGGCCGAGGGCGGCGAGCCGCTCGGGCAGGATCCGGCGGCCGTCCGGCTCGGTGAGCCGGTAGCCGAAGGAGTCGACCGGGTGCGAGAGCCGCACGGCGGAGAGCTCGAACGGCGCGCCGGGGGCCGGCAGCGGACCGGGCTCCGCGATCGGGCGCGGGCGCAGCTCCACGGTCTCGTGGAAGGCGGTGGCGTACCGCAGCCGGTCGAAGAACGCCTGTCCGCCGGCGGGGTAGTAGGCGTCGACCGGGTGCGGCACCCGGTCCAGGTTGATCCGCTGGATCACCCCGGCCAGGCCCAGTGAGTGGTCGCCGTGGAAGTGGGTGACGGCGATCCGGGTGATGCCGGTGGCCGACACCCCGGCGTGCAGCATCTGCCGCTGGGTGCCCTCGCCCGGGTCGAACAGCAGGCCCTCGCCGTCCCAGCGGAGCAGGTAGCCGTTGTGGTTGCGGTGCCGGGTGGGTACCTGGCTGGCGGTGCCGAGGACGACGAGTTCGCGCTGTGACACCGGATCAGACCAGGCCCTCGCGGAGCGGCTCGCCGCCGAGCACGTGCACATGGGCGTGGAAGACGGTCTGGCCGGCGCCGGCGCCGGTGTTGAAGATCATGCGGTAGTCGGCGATGCCCTCGCCCGCGGCGACCTCGCCCGCCTCGGTGAGCAGCTCGGCGGCGAGGGCCGGCTCGGCCGCGGCGAGCGCGGCGGCGTTCGGGTAGTGCACCCGGGGGATGACCAGGACGTGGGTGGGGGCCTGCGGGTGGATGTCGCGGAAGGCGATCGTGTCCTCGGTCTTGCGGACCACGGTGGTCGGGATCTCGCCCGCCACGATCTTGCAGAACAGGCAGTCGGACTGCGGCTCGCCGGCCATCTCGGTCTCCTCGTGCTGATCGGCCGTCACGGGAGTGACGTGACGGCCCTGGCGTGACTGTCGGCGGCAGCCTAGCCGAGCCGGGGTCCCACCCACCGGCGTCCGTCCGGGCCCCGATGTTTGAAGGCCCCTCAGCGGGCAGGCGACCCGTCGGCGTCGCCCCGTCCCGGCGGCGCCCGGGCCCGGGACCCCGGTTCTCGCCCCTCCCGGGGTCCTCGGGCTCGTCCGGCACCGACCCTCCGGGAGGAAACCCGTATGCCGATCTGGACCGTCCTGCGCCCCCTCCTGGTGGTGGCCGCCGTCGCCGTCGCCGTCCTCGCGGTCGACCGCCTGCTCCTGCTGGCCGTCGGCCGGCTGTCCGCGGGGCGGCCGGGGGCCCGGCGGTGGCGGATGCTGCGGCACTGCCGGACACCCGCCCTGGTGGCGGCGCTGACCGCGCTGCTGCTCGGCTGCGAGCCGGCCATGGGCCTGGGCGGCGGGGTCCGGCCGCCGCTGCGGCACGGACTGCTGCTGGCCCTGCTGGTCGGCACGGGCTGGCTGGCCGCCCGGACGGTCTCGCTGTTCATCGAGTCCGCCCTGACCAGGTACGCGGCCGGGCGGCGCGACCCCGGCCGGGTCCGCCGGGCCAGGACCCAGGCGGAGCTGGTCGGCCGGATCTGCGACGTCGGGATCGCGGTGGTGACGCTGGCCGCGGCGCTGATGACCTTCCCCGCGGTCCGCGCGGTCGGGACCAGCCTGCTGGCCTCGGCCGGCCTGCTGGGGCTGGTGGCGGGTGTCGCGGCGCAGTCCTCGCTGGCCAACCTGTTCGCCGGGATCCAGCTGGCCTTCGGAGACATGGTGCGGATCGGCGACGTCGTGGTGGTGGCCGGCGAGTGGGGCACGGTCGAGGAGATCACCCTCACCGCCGTGGTGATCGCCACCTGGGACCAGCGGCGGATCGTGATGCCGGTCTCGTACTTCGCCGGGAAGCCCTTCGAGAACTGGTCCCGGCGGGATCCGGGCATCACCGGCACCGTGCTGCTGCACCTCGACCACCGCACGCCCGTCGACGAACTGCGCACCGAGTTCGAGAAGCTGCTCGCGGGCGACGAACGCTGGGACGGGACCGGCCGGGCCCTGCAGGTGGTCGACACCACCCCGAGCACGATCGTGGTCCGGGCGCTGATGACCGCGGCCGACGCCGAGCAGGCCTTCGAGCTGCGCTGCGCCGTGCGCGAGCACCTGGTGGCCTTTCTCCGCGACCGGCACCCGGCCGCGCTACCCCGGGTCACGGTCACCGCGGCCCCGGCCTCGGCCGCCCTGCCTCATCCGGCCTCCGAGGAACCCGCCGGCCGCGACCGGGCCGGCCGCGGCAGGAGGTAGGGCGGGTTTCTCCTTCACGGCGGGGCGGCTCAGGCCGAGGCGGCGGGGTCCTCGACGTGCCGCTTGAAGTCCTGCAGGGAGCGGTGCACCTGGTGGGCGACGAAGCCGAGCCGGTCGCCGATCACGTCGACGACGCCGTGCGGGGTGTGGTCGAGCTGCAGCATGATCCTGGTCCGGTCCGCGGCCAGCGCGTGGAAGGTGACCACGCCGGAGTGCTCCGCACCGTCCACCGCTCGCCAGGCGATCCGCTCGCCGGCGATCCGCTCGGTGACCTCGGCGTCGAACTCGCGCTGGATCCCGTCCACCCGGGCCACCCAGTGCACCGTGCCGCCCGGCCCCGGCGTCACCCCCTCCACACCCGCCATGAAGCGCGGGAACGCCGAGATCCCGCACCACTGCTCGTAGGCGGCCTCCACCGGTACCGCCACCTCGACCGACTCCTCGATCCGGGACATGGCCTCTCCTTCCACTGGACGTGTCACGGCTCGTCTGCCCGCCTGCGGCCGCCCCACGCAGGGCCTGCCCGGATCGTCCACGATGGATCAACTCGCCTTTGAATCCGCACAGTTGACCACCAGGTGGGCTCGGCCGGTCCGCTTGGCGCCGCCGCCGCGGGGTACCCGCCAGGTGCCGGCGGCGGACGTCCGCGGCGAGGGGAGCGGACACCATGGCGAGAGCGACGACAGTCCCGGTGGACGGGCCGCGGGCGAGGGCCGGGCCGGCCGTCCCGGCCGAGGGGCGGGAGCGGTTCCTGCGCCGTCCGCTCGCCGTCACCGCGCCGACCGCCCTGGTGATGGTGACCGTGGAGGTCGCCCAGGCCGCCCCGGTGACCGGCCCGGCCTTCGACGTGGACGACGTCCTCCTCAACACCACCGGCGCCCTGCTCAGTTGCCTGCTGCTCGGCCGGCGCCTCGGGGTCGCCCTGCACGCCCGCCGCGACTGACCCGGCGGCCCGGCCCGGCCCGCACCACCGTCCGACGAGACCCGACAGAGAAGAGAAGGGGACACCGATGGCACTCCTCAGACGCGGCCGGTCCGCCGAGTCCGACATCCCGGCCGCAGCACCGGACGAAGCCGGGAAGGGGCCGGCCCGCCGGGCCGGGGCAGGGGCCGAGCCGCGCCCGGGCCGGCGCCGCGCCCCCTGGTACGTCGCTCTGCCGGTCACCCTCGCCGCCATCCTCGCGGTCTTCCTCGCCGGGGCGCACCTGGGGCTGCTCCCCTCGCTGCCGAACCCGTTCGAGCGCCGCACCGTCGACCGCAGCCAGCCGGTGCTGCTGCGGTCGATCCAGGAGATGAAGCGGTTCACCGGCGCCCAGGGCAACTTCCAGGTCATCGTCGACCTGGACCACGAGGCCGCGTTCCTGCCGTCCGCCCTGCTCGGCAACCGCACCCTGTACGTGGCGGCCGGCACCGTGGACGCCTACACCGACCTCAGCACCCTCGACAAGGGCGCGGTGACCGTCTCCGCCGACCGCTCCACCGTCACCGTGGTCGTCCCGCACGCCCGGCTCGCCCCGGCCGCGCTCGACGTCCGCCGCTCCTACGTCTACCTCCAGCAGCGCGGGTTCTTCGACCGGATCGGCGACTTCTTCGGCGGCAACCCCGGCAACCAGCAGCAGGTCGAGGTGCTCGCCACCCAGAAGATCGAGCAGGCCGCCAAGGACACCGAGCTCGCCCAGCGCGCCGAACAGAGCACCCGCACCATGCTGGAGGGGCTGCTGCGCTCGGCCGGCTTCACCACGGTGACGGTCACCATGACCGCCTGACCCGCCCGCCGGTACGGCTCGGGGCGCCCACACGCGCAGGTGTGGGCGCCCCGAGTCGTACCGTCTCAGCTCTCGGTCAGCAGTGCGGTACGGAGTTCACCGAGCACGCGCTTGAGCACCCGGGAGATGTGCATCTGCGAGAAGCCGAGCAGCTCGCCGATCTCGGCCTGGGTCAGGTCCGAGCCGAAGCGCAGCGAGAGCACCTCGCGGTCGCGCTCCGACAGCGCGGCGATGGCGGGCTTCAGGGCCTCGCGGTTGAGCACCAGCTCGAAGTCCCGCTCCTCGAAGGCGAGCCGGTCGCCGAGGGTCGGGCCGTCGTCCGTGTCGGAGCCCGCCCCGATGTCGAGCGAGCCGGCGGTCTGGGCCCGGCTCGCGACGATGCCCTCACGGATCTCCGCCTCGCTCAGCGAGAGGTGCTCGGCGAGCTCGGCGGTGCTCGGGGCCCGGTCGTGCAGCTGCTGCAGCTCGTCGGTGGCCTTGGCGAGGGCGATCCGCAGCTCCTGCAGCCGGCGGGGCACGTGCACCATCCAGCCGGTGTCCCGGAAGAACCGCTTGATCTCGCCCGCGATGGTGGGGATGGCGAAGGTGGTGAACTCGACCCCCTGGCCGGGGTCGAAGCGGTCGATGGCCTTGATCAGGCCCACCGTGCCGACCTGGATGATGTCCTCCATCGGCTCGCTGCGGGTCCGGTACCGGCCCGCGACGAACTTGACCAGGGCCATGTTCAGCTCGACCAGGGTCCCCCGGACGTAGGAGAACTCCGGGGTGCCCTCCTCGAGTTGACCCAGCCGCTGGAACAGCGTCCTGGAGAGCGCGCGGGCGTCAGCGGGTGACACGGCTGACGGGTCGTCGATCCTGGGCAGCGGGGCGGGGCCCGTCGGGGTCGCGCTCGGCGACTTCGGGGTGGTGATCGACGTCGTGGGATTCAGGACGGCCATGGCTCTCCCTCTTCCGGCCTCTTGCGTGGTTCGTCCGCGCTCTGACCCACGGCGTGTACCCCGGTCCCACCGGAAGGACCCCGTCCACACACCACCTTCACGATTTCCGGCGCGATCGAACATGGTCGCCCCTTCCTCGGCACGTCCGCGCGGCGTGCATGCGACGGCGGAACGCGGGCAGGCGACGAACGTCCCCGGACAGTCCGGGACGGAACGGACGAAAGGAGCCCCCGTGAGCATCCTGTGGGCCATCCTCGCCGGCCTCGTGATCGGCCTGCTCGCCAAGCTGGTCCTGCCCGGCCGCCAGGCGATCCCGCTCTGGCTGACCGTGCTGCTGGGCATCGTCGGCGGCCTGATCGGCAACAGCCTGGCCGCCGCGCTCGGTGTGCGGGACACCGGCGGGGTCGACTGGGTCCGCCACCTGCTGCAGGTCGGCGCCGCCGCCCTGCTGATCGGCCTGGTCGGTCCCGCCTGGTCCCGCCGGGGACGCTGATCGGGAGCCCGTGCCATGCCACCCTCCGGGCAGCAGCGCCCTTCCGTTTCCCCCCTCTCCACGCCTATCGTCGGCTGTGATCCAGGGCTGCACGGAGGAACGGATGTCTGACGAAGGAATCGAGGCGGAGCGCCTCTGCGCGACCCTCCCGGCCGGCCGGTTGACCGCCCGCCAGGAGCGCCGCGGCACCACCGTGCTGGTCGCCCTGGCCGGCGAGCTCGACCTTGACACGCTGGCTCCGGCCGACGAGGTCCTGGAACAGGCACTCGCGGCCGGCCCCGCCCGCGTGGTGGTGGACCTGGCGGAGGTCAGCTTCTGCGACTCCTCCGGCCTCAACCTGCTGCTGCGCACCAGGCTCGCCGCCCAGGAGGCGGAGGTCGAGCTGCGGCTGGCCGCCGCGCCCGACGGCCAGTTCGGCCGACTGCTGGAACTGACCGGGGCGGGGGCCGTGTTCTCCCTGCACGCCTCGCTCCCGGACGCACTCGCCGACGCGTGAGCGGCGACGACTCCGGGGCGCGACGCGTGCCCCCCACCGACCAATCATGAACGACCATGCCGGGGTGAACAGATGACCAGCGGTCAGAGAGGCGCAGAGGCCGTCGAGCGGCTCCGACCGGACCTGCCCGCCGCCGGGCAGCGGCGGACCGTCCGGCTGGCCGGACTGCCCCGGCAGGTCGTGCTCGGCCGGGAGTTCGCCCGCACGGCGCTGGCCGACTGGGCCTGGCCCGGCGAGGAGGCGGTGGAGGACCTGCTCCTGGTCGTCTCCGAGCTGGTCGCCAACGCCCGTCTGCACGCCGGCGGGGCACTGCAGCTCAGCCTGCGCCTGACGCAGGACCGGCTGCGGATCGAGGTGACGGACGCCGCGCGGACCCCGCCGGTGCTCAGCCTCCCGCACCGCCCCGGCCTGCCCGGCGGCCACGGCCTGCACATCATCCAGCGGCTCGCGGACGACTGGGGTGTCGCCGTGCACGACACCGGCAAGACGGTCTGGGCCGAGGTCCGCGTCCCCGGGGCACCGGAGCCCGGGGTGTAGCACGCCGCATGCGGGGCCCCGCCCGGGGTAGGCGAGCGCCGGTCCGAACGGGCCGCACCACGGGTTGGAGGTCGACACCATGGGAATCGGCGGTTGCGTCATCGTGTTCGCGCTCGGGGCGATCCTCGCCTTCGCCGTCGACTGGCACGTCTCGGGAGTGAACCTGCACACGGTGGGTGTGATCCTGATGCTCGCCGGGCTGCTCGGGCTGGTTACCTATGTCAACGTGTTCCGGCGCCGCCGGGCCGGCCGGCTGCGCGGCGACGCGGTGGTCGAGGAGCGGCGCTACGTCGACGAGGTCTGAGCCGGGCCCGACCGGCCCCGGGGGCGGACGGCGCCTCGCCGTCCGCCCCCGGGGCGCGGGTCACAGCTCCGGCAGCGCCGGCGGCTTCCGGGCCGGGGTCTCGGCCAGCGAGGCCAGGGCGATCCGGACGGCCTCGGCCAGCTGCGGATCCTGGCCGGCCGCCCACTGGTGCGGCGCGATCGGGACCTCGACGTCCGGGTCCACGCCGTGGTTCTCCACGCCCCAGCCGTAGCCCTCCAGCCAGAAGGCGTACTTGGGCTGGGTCACCCCGGTGCCGTCGACCAGGGTGTACTTGCTGTCGATGCCGATCACGCCGCCCCAGGTGCGGGTGCCGACGACCGGGCCGATCCCGAGCGCCTGGATGGCGGCGTTGACGATGTCGCCGTCCGAGCCGGAGAACTCGTCCGCCACCGCGACCACCGGGCCGCGCGGGGCGTCGTCCGGGTACGAGCTCGGGTTCGCCAGGTCGCGGGCCGGGGCCCAGCCGATGATCCGCCGGTTGAGCTTCTCGATGATCAGCTGCGAGGTGTGGCCGCCGCGGTTCTCCCGCAGGTCCACGACCACGCCCTCCTTGGACATCTCGACCTTGAGGTCGCGGTGCAGCTGCGCCCAGCCGGGGCTGGCCATGTCCGGGACGTGCAGGTAGCCGAGCCTGCCGCCGGACAGCTCCCTGGTCGCGGCGCGGCGGCCGGCCACCCAGTCGTGGTAGCGCAGCGCCTCCTCGTCGGCGAGCGGCACCACCACGGGGTGACGCTCACCGGTGCCGTCCTTGCCGGTGACGGTCAGCTCGACCGGCTGGCCCGCGGTGCCGGCCAGCAGCGGCGCGGGGCCGGTCACCGGGTCGACCGGGCGGCCGTTCACGGCCACGACGGCGTCCCCGGGGCGGACGGCCGCGCCGGGCGCCGTCAGCGGGGAGCGGGCCCGAGGGTCGGAGGACTCGCCGGGCAGGATCCTGGCGACCCGCCAGACCTCCCCGTCCCGGACCAGGTCCGCGCCGAGCAGGCCCTGCAGGCGGGCCTCCTCGGTGCCCGGGCCCGGGCCGCGGATGTAGGCGTGCGAGGTGCCGAGCTCGCCGACCGTCTCCCAGAGCAGGTCCTCCAGGTCGTCACGGGTGCCGACCCGCTCGACCAGCGGCCGGTAGCGCGCCAGCACGCCCGCCCAGTCGACGCCGTTCATGTCGGCGCGCCAGAAGTTGTCCCGCATCAGGCGGCCGTTCTCGTCGAACATCTGGCGCCACTCGGCGGCCGGGTCGACGGTGGCGCGCACCCGGGCGAGGTCGACGTCGAGGTCGTCGTCCTCGCCGGCCTTGCTGTCCGCCGGGAGCACCCGCAGCCGCCCCTCGTCCTGCACCGCGAGCCGGCTGCCGTCACCGCTGACGGCGTACCCGTCGACACCGGCGACGAGCTCCTCGGCCCGGCGCTTGGCGAAGTCGAACCGCTCCAGGGCGGGGCGGGGGTGGACGTCCTCCAGCGAGGCGGCGTTGTCGCCCAGTTCGCCGACCAGCGGCACCCTGGTCCACACCACTCCGTCCTTGGTGGCGTGCAGGCTCCCGAACTGGCCGCCCTCCACCGGGAACGGGATGATCCGGTCGGCGATGCCCTCCAGGTCGACCCGGGTGACCGGGGCGGCGTCCTCGCCCTTCTCGGCGTCCTTGCCCTCGGCACCGGCCTTGGCGCCCTTGGCGTCCTCCGACTCCCCTCCGATCGGCCGTCCGGCCCGCTGCGGACCGAACGGTGACGGGGTGTCGGCCGCCAGCGTCAGCAGGTACGGCCGGGTGCCGGTCGGGAAGGACAGGTCGAAGACGTGCGAGTCGTAGACCGGGTCGAAGTTGCGGACCGACAGGAAGGCCAGATGCCTGCCGTCCGCCGTGAAGGCCGGCGAGTAGTCGGCGAACCGCTGCGGGGTGGCCTCGGCGACGGTGCGGTCGGCCAGGTCGGCCAGCATGATCTGGCGCAGGCTCCACGGGCCGAGCACCGGCTGCGACCAGGCCAGCCAGCCCGAGTCCGGGCTGAACACCAGGCCGCTGACCTCGCCGTCGCCGCTGCGGATCAGCTCGTGCACGGCGCCGTCGGCGAGCGAGACCAGCAGCAGCCGGCCGTCGTGCGAGGCGGCGGCCAGTTGCTTCCCGTCGGGCGACACCGCCAGGTCGAGGACCCGGCCGAGCTGCCCGGCGGCGAGCCGGCGGCGCTCGGCGCCCAGCACGGCGGGGGCGAACTCGATCGCGTCGTCGCCCTCGGCGTCGGTCACCCAGACCGCACCCTGCTCGCCGTCCGCGCCCGGGACGACCCGGGCGAGCCGGGCCCGGGCGCCCGGGGTCTGCTCCAGCAGCCGGGCCGGGCCCTCCCGGTGGGTCAGCCAGTGCACGCTGCCGCGGACGACGACGGCGCTGGCCCGGCCGGTGCGGTCCGGGGCGACGGTCTCCAACTGCCCGGCGGCCGGGGTGGGGTGCGGCTGGCGGTCCGGGCGGGGCCCGGCCGGGCGGACGTCCAGCCGGCGCGGCTCGGCGCCGTCCAGGTCGTCCAGCAGCCAGAGGTCGCCGCCGCTGTGCCAGATCACCCGGGTGCCGTCGGTGCTCGCGTTGCGGGCGTAGAACTCGTTCTCGCTGTGGCGCCGCAGGTCGGAGCCGTCCGGCAGGCTGGAGTACAGCTGCCCGGTGCCCTCGTGGTCGGAGATGAACGCGACCCTGGAGGCCGGCCCGGAGCCCACCCACAGCGGGGACTCGATGTTGCCGTCCAGTTCCCGGTGCAGCCGCTCGAACTCCTGGGAGCCGATCCACAGCTTGCCGGCCGTGCCGCCCCGGTAGCGCTTCCACCAGGCCGGCTCGCGGCTGATCGCGGAGAGCAGCAGCACCCTCTCGCCGTCCGGCTCGAAGGCCAGCCCGCCGATCGGGCCGTACGGGAGCCGGGTGGGCTCGCCGCCGTCGAGCGGCACGGCGAAGGCCCAGGACCGGCGGATGGTGGCCTGCCCGGCGGTGGTGGTCGCGATCGGGCGGCCGTCCGCGGTCCAGCCGCGCAGGGTGGTGTACGGGTTGCCCCAGTAGGTGAGCCGCCGGGCCGGGCCGCCGTCGACCGGGGCCACGTGGACCTCGGGGGCGCCGTCCCGGGTGGAGGTCCAGGCGACCAGCCGGCCGTCCGGCGAGAACCGGGGCCGCCGCACCGGGACCTGATCGGCGGTCAGCCGCCAGGCCCGGCCGCCCTCGACCGGGGCCAGCCAGATGTCGTCCTCGGCGACGAAGGTGACGAGGTCACCGTGGAGGTGCGGGTGGCGCAGGTAGGCGCTCGCGGGGGTGCTCTCTGGTTCGGTCACGACAGCCACCCTAGGCACGGCCCCGGGGGGCGGCCAAGGGTTTCTTCGAGGGCGAACTCCGAGGGCCGGCGCGGCCGGTGCCGGGCCGGTGCCGGGCCGGTCAGGCCCAGCGGCCGGTGCGGCCGAGCAGCAGCGCCCCGGCGGCCACCCCGGCGGTCGAGGTCCGCAGGACGGAACTCCCCAGCCGGTGCGGGCGGGCGCCGGCCTCGGCGAAGGCCGCCAGCTCCTCGGGGGCGACGCCGCCCTCCGGGCCGACGACCAGCAGGATGTCCCCGCCGCCCGGCAGTTCGGCGGTGGCCAGCGGCGCGGCGCCGTCCTCGTGCAGCACGGCGGCGAGCGCGGCCTGCCCGAGCAGCGGGACGAGCTGACGCGTCGTCACCAGGTCGCGCACCTCGGGGAACCGCAGCCGGCGGGACTGCTTGCCGGCCTCCCGGGCGGTGGCCCGCCACTTGGCGAGCGCCTTGGCGCCGCGTTCGCCCTTCCACTGCGTGATGCAGCGGTTCGCCGCCCAGGGGATCACCACGTCGACCCCGACCTCGGTCATGGTCTCCACCGCGAGCTCGCCCCGGTCACCCTTGGGGAGCGCCTGGACCACCACGATCCGGGGACTCGGCTCCGGCTCCCGGCGCACCGTGTCCACCGTGACGTCCAGCGCGTCCTTGCCGTGCACCGCCGTGACCGTGCCGTCCACCCCGAGGCCGAGGCCGTCCGCCAGCGTGACGGCCTCACCGGGCTCCAGCCGCTTCACCGCCGCCGCGTGGCGGCCCTCCGGGCCGTCCAGCCGGACCACCGAGCCGGGCCCGGCGGCACCCAGCACCGCGGTCTCGACGACGAACACGGGCGCGGTCATGAACCAAACCTCCGGTAGATCTGTCTGCGTCTGTCGGCGGCCTCGGCCGCCGGGTCCGGACGCGTCGGACCGCGTCCACACGCGAGGGGCGCCGGGGGGTGACCCCGACGCCCCTGGGAGAGCCCTCGGTCAGCGACCGTTGAACGCGTCCTTCAGGCGGGAGAACAGCCCCTGTTGCCCGGGCGCGAAGTGCCCGGACGGCCGCTCCTCGCCGCGCAGCACGGCCAGCCGCCGCAGCAGGTCCTCCTGCTCGGGGTCGAGCTTGGTGGGCGTCTGCACCTCGACATGCACTATCAGGTCGCCCCGGCCGCCGCCGCGCAGGTGCGTGATGCCCCGACCGTGCAGCGGGATCGACTGGCCGGACTGGGTACCGGGCCGGATGTCGACCTCCTCCAGCCCGTCCAGGGTCTGCAGCGGCACCTGGGTGCCGAGCGAGGCGGCCGTCATCGGGATGGTGACCGTGCAGTGCAGGTCGTCGCCGCGGCGCTGGAAGGTCGGGTGGGTGGTCTCGGCGATCTCGACGTACAGGTCGCCGGCGGGGCCGCCGCCGGGGCCGACCTCACCCTCGCCGGCCAGCTGGATCCGGGTGCCGTTGTCGACACCGGCCGGGATCTTGACGGTGAGGGTGCGGCGGGCGCGGACCCGGCCGTCGCCGGCGCACTCCGGGCACGGGGTCGGCACCACGGTGCCGAAGCCCTGGCACTGCGGGCAGGGACGGGAGGTCATGACCTGGCCCAGGAACGACCGGGTGACCTGGGAGACCTCGCCCTTGCCACGGCACATGTCGCAGGTCTGCGCGGAGGTGCCGGGGGCCGCTCCCTCACCGCTGCAGGTGGTGCAGGTGACGGCCGTGTCGACCTGGAGCTCCTTGGTGGTGCCGAACGCGGCCTCCTCCAGGGTGATCTCCAGCCGGATCATGGCGTCCTGGCCGCGCCGGGTGCGCGAGCGCGGTCCGCGCTGGCCGCCGGCGGCGCCGAAGAAGGCGTCCATGATGTCGGAGAAGCCGAACCCGGCCGCACCGAAACCGCCGGCGCCGCCGCCACCGCCGCCGCCGTTGGGCGACAGCGGGTCCCCGCCGAGGTCGTAGACCTGACGCTTCGCGGGGTCGGAGAGCACCTCGTAGGCGGCGTTGATCTCCTTGAACCGCTCCTGCGTCTTCGGGTCCGGGTTGACGTCCGGGTGCAGTTCGCGCGCGAGACGTCGGAACGCCTTCTTGATCTCGTCCTGACCCGCGTCACGTCGGACGCCGAGTACCGCGTAGTAGTCCGTGGCCACCAAATGCTCCGGTTTGTTCCGCCTCTAGAAGTGCTTGCGACTGCTGCGCGCCGTCCTGCGACGCGTTGTTCCTACGACTCGGCCAGGATCTGGCCCACGTACCGTGCCACCGCTCGCACCGCCCCCATTGTGCCGGGGTAATCCATCCGGGTCGGACCGATCACCCCGAGCTTTGCCACGCTCTGGTCGCCCGAACCGTAACCGACCGAGACCACCGAGGTGGAATTGAGCCCCTCGTAGGCGTTCTCGTGGCCGATCCGGACCGTCATCGTGGCGTCCGCCGTCTCACCCAGCAGGCGCAACAGCACCACCTGCTCCTCCAGTGCCTCCAGCACCGGCTGGATGGTCAGCGGGAAGTCATGTCCGAAGCGGGTCAGGTTGGCGGTGCCCGCCAGCATGATCCGCTCCTCGTTCTGCTCGGCCAGCGTCTCGAACAGGGTGGCCAGCACCGTGCTCACGGCCGGCCGGTCCCCCGCCTCGAAGGCGGCCGAGAGGTCCTCCAGTGCCGTCGGCACCTCGGGCAGCGGCCGGCCCACGGCCTTCGCGTTCAGCTTGGCCCGCAGGTCCGCCAGGACGGTGTCGCCGACCGCGCCGGGGCAGTCGACGATCCGCTGCTCGACCCGGCCGGTGTTGGTGATCAGGACCAGCATCACCTTGGCCGGGGTCAGCTGGACCAGCTCGATGTGCCGCACCGTGGAACGGGTCAGCGAGGGGTACTGGACCACCGCGACCTGCCGGGTGAGCTGCGCGAGCAGCCGCACCGTGCGGGCCACCACGTCGTCCAGGTCGACCGCGCCCTCCAGGAAGTGCCGGATCGCCCGGCGCTCCGGACTGGTCATCGGCTTGACCTCGGCCAGCCGGTCGACGAACAGCCGGTAGCCCTTGTCGGTGGGGATCCGGCCCGCACTGGTGTGCGGCTGCTGGATGAAGCCCTCCTCCTCCAGCGCCGCCATGTCGTTGCGCACGGTGGCCGGGGACACTCCGAGGCTGTGCCGCTCGACCAGCGCCTTGGAGCCGACCGGCTCCTCGGTGCCGACGTAGTCCTGGACGATCGCCCGGAGCACCGCCAGCCGGCGGTCGTCCAGCGGACGGCTGACGGGGCGGGTCTCCACCGCGCGGGCCGGCTCGACGGAACGGGGCTCGTCGACCATGGGCACGCACCTCCGTCTTCGTCCGTTGAGCTGTTGAGTGTCCGATTTCTGGCACTCCGGCGGGCAGAGTGCCAGAACCTTACCTGCCAGTGTAAGGCCCGGGTCCGACGGCAGGAACGGGCCGCCCCGGTGATCCTGCCCGCATTGCCGGGGCGGCAGGCGCCGGTGCGTGGTGCCCGGGGGCGCCCCGAGTGGCAGCATCGGAGGCGAGCGCGCGATCGAAGGAGCGGCGATGTCGACTTCAGGGCAGCACTCCCGGTTCGCCCCCGACCGGGGGCTGACCGGCCGGATGATCACCACGATGTTCCTGATCGGCCTGGTGTACGTGGGCTTCACCGGCCTGCTGATCGTCCTGTTCCGAGGGGCCTGGCCGCTGATCGTCGTGATCTCCGGCGGGCTGTTCGTGGCCCAGTTCTGGTTCAGCGACAAGATCACCGAGCGGGCGATGGGCGCCCACGAGGTCAGCCCCGAGCAGTACCCCCAGCTGCACGGCACCATCGACCGGCTCTGCGCCCTGGCCGACATGCCCAAGCCCCGGGTCGCGGTGGCCGACAACGCCATGCCGAACGCCTTCGCCACCGGCCGCAAGCCGGAGAAGTCCGTGGTCTGCGTCACCACCGGGCTGCTGCGCCGCCTGGAGCCGGAGGAACTGGAGGGCGTCCTCGCCCACGAGCTCTCGCACGTCGCGCACCGGGACGTGGCGGTGATGACGATCGCGGGCTTCCTCGGCGTCCTGGCCGGCGCGATGACCAGGATCGCCCTGTACGGCGGCATGATGGGCGGCAACCGCAACAGCAACGACAGCAACGCCGCCATCGCGATGATCATCATTCCGCTGGTCAGCATGGTGGTCTACGCCCTCAGCTTCCTGCTCACCCGGCTGCTCTCCCGCTACCGGGAGCTGGCCGCCGACCGCGCGGCCGCCCAGCTCACCGGCCGACCGAGCTCGCTGGCCTCCGCCCTCACCAAGGTGACCGGCCAGATCGCCGCGATCCCCACCCGGGACCTGCGCCAGGCGCAGGCGTACAACGCCTTCTACTTCGCGCCTGCACTGAGCGCCCGGGACGCCGCCACCCAGCTGCTGTCCACCCACCCGTCGCTGGAGCAGCGGCTGGCGCAGCTGGCGAAGATCTCCGCCGAGCTCGGCCGGTGAGAGCCATCCAGCAGAGGAGCTGCACGTGGGATTCCTGGACGCCCTGTTCGGCCGCAGCAAGCCCGTCAAGCCGGACCTGGACCAGCTCTTCGGGGTGCCCTCGGCCGCACTGACCCTGGAGGCGGCGTCCGCCTTCCGGCCGACCGGTCTGGGCTCGGTCTGCTTCGCCGCCGTCGAGGGCGGCGCCTTCGCCGAGGTGGAGCGGCAGGTCCGGGCCCTGCTCGACGCCGACACCCCGAACGGCGGAGTGCCGGTGGAGGCCTCCCAGGACGCCTACGGGTACTCCTGGCTGCTCGCCCGGCACTCCCCCGAGCAGCTGCCGGAGCTGGTGAACGACCTGCACGCGGTCAACAGCGAGCTGGAGGTCAACGGCTTCGGCCCGCAGCTGCTCTGCTCGCTCGTGGGCTTCCGCAACGAGGCCGGGCAGCCGCTGGCACTGGTGTACCTGTACAAGCGCGGCTCGTTCTACCCGTTCGCCCCGATGCCGGGCGGCGGCGAGAAGCGCAACACCCCGCTGGAGCTCCAGGTGAAGGCGATGCTCGGCAACGACCTGCGGCTGGAGAACGACCTGAGCCGCTGGTTCCCGGTCTGGGGCGCGCCCGGGCTCTGACGGCCCGCCGGACCGCAATTCACGGGCGCGGACCGGGCCCGGGCCCCTAGCCTGCCCTGCCATGACCGACTGGCAGAACATCATCGACAACGGCTGCGCGCCCCCGGCCGACCGCCCGGTCGCCGAGGCCGTGGCGGAGCTGAGCCTGGCCCTGCGCTCCCCCGCCCCGGTGCTGCGCGACGAGCAGGCCCTGTACCTGCTGGAGCGCTGGATCCCCGGCCTCGACCCGGCCCTGCGGCGCCGGCTGGGCGACGAGATGGCCGAGCGCCTGACCGACCCCGAGGTCCAGGCCCGCACCTTCGCGCCACTGGTCCTCGCCGAGCTGGTCCGGGCCGGGGAGTACGAGCCGCGCTGGCTGGCGGCGTTCGCCGCCTGGTACCCGGCCGAGACCGATCTGCGCGGGCACCACCCCGAGCTCGGCTGGCTGCACGCGGTGGCCCACGGCGCCGATCTGCTCGGCGCACTCGGCCGCTGCCCCCGGGTCGACCCCGCGCCGCTGCTGTCACTGGGCGCGGCCCGGCTGCTGGCCCCCACCGACCACGTCCTGGACGCGATGGAGGACGGCCGCCTCGCGTACGCGCTGGCCCTCACCCTGACCCGGCCGGAGCTGACCGAACAGCAGTCGCTCGGCTGGCTGGGCCCGGTCGAAGCGGCGTTCGCGGCCCGCCGCCCTGGGCCGGTCCCCGCGCACCTGTCCAACACCGTGCGCACCCTGCGGGCGCTCTACCTGCCGGCCGACCGGGGCGTACGGCCCGCGCGCGACGCGGCGCCGGTGCCGGTGACGCACCGTACGGCGCTGCTGCGGCGGCTGGCCGAGGTGGTCGCGCCGGTGGTGCCGTACACGGGATGACGGCCGGTGCGGGTCGGGGCGGTGACGGCGTGTCGGATTTCGTATAGTCCCGGCATGCGCAGCAGGCAGTACGGACCGGACCTGACCCCGCCGTGGAAGCGGCAGCAACCCGCCCCCGAGGTGGCGGCCGAACGCGACCTGGTGGTCGAGGAGGCCGCGACCGGCTTCTGTGGGGCCGTGGTGCGCTGCGAGAAGACCGCGGAGGGGGTGACCGTCACCCTGGAGGACCGCTTCGGCAGGCACCGGGTCTTCCCGCTGACGCCGCGCGGCTTCCTGCTGGAGGGCCGGGTGGTGACCCTGGTGCGGCCGGCCGGTCCGGCCCCCGCCCGCGGGCCCGGGGTG
Organism: Kitasatospora sp. NBC_00374; assembly: GCF_041434935.1. Lineage (NCBI taxonomy): Bacteria > Bacillati > Actinomycetota > Actinomycetes > Kitasatosporales > Streptomycetaceae > Kitasatospora > Kitasatospora sp. NBC_00374. The sequence continues at coordinate 2,982,214 of NZ_CP107964.1, forward strand.
ACGGCCTCCGGCTCGGTCGCGGTGCCGGGCGCCCGGGCCCGGGTGGCGCGCGAGTCGCGGATCTACGTCGAGGGCCGGCACGACGCCGAGCTGGTCGAGCGGGTCTGGGGCGACGACCTGCGGATCGAGGGCGTGGTGGTGGAGTACCTGGAGGGCATCGACGACCTGCCGGCGATCGTCGCCGACTTCGCGCCCGGGCCCGGCCGACGGCTCGGCGTGCTGGTGGACCACCTCCTGCCCGGCACCAAGGAGCACCGGATCGCCGGGCAGGTGACCGGCGACGCGGTGCTGGTCGTCGGGCACCCGTACGTCGACGTCTGGCAGGCGGTCAAGGCGTCCAGCGTGGGCATCCCCGGCTGGCCGGAGGTCCCGCGCGGGGAGGGCTGGAAGGAGGGCGTGTGCCGCCGTCTCGGCTGGCCGGTGGACACCCCCGCGGCGTGGAAGCGGATCCTCGCCTCGGTGAACTCCTACAAGGACCTCGACCCGGCCCTGCTGGGCCGGGTCGAGGAGCTGATCGACTTCGTGACCCTGGCGGACTGAGCGCGGCCGCGGATCCGCGCCCGGGCGCGGCGGTCGATCGCGGATACGCTGGTGAGGTCCCCGCAGTCTCCGCGCACCGGGCTCCCCGGGCGGACGGGAGGACCGATGGCCACCGATCGGGCGAACCCCGTACCGCCCGGACGCCCCGCGGTACCCGGCTCCTACGGCCGGGACCTCTTCGAGCCCGGCGCCCCGGGTGAGGCCGAGCGGATCGACTTCGGCGCCGTCGCCTACGACGGCTTCACACGGGCCCGGTTACTGGCCCTCGGCGCCCGTCCGGGGCTGCGCTGCCTGGATCTGGGCGCCGGCACGGGCACGGTGTCGCGCTGGCTGGCCGAGGAGGTCGGCGCGGACGTACTGGCCGTCGACCGGGACCCGCGCTTCGTCGAGCCGTACGCCGGCCCCCGGCTGCGCACCCTGGCCGCCGACATCACCTCGGCGGACTTCGACCCCGGCCGCTTCGACCTGGTGCACGCCCGGTTCCTGCTGATGCACCTGCCCGACAGCCGGCGGACGATCGCCCGCCTCGCCGGGCTGCTCGCCCCGGGCGGGCGGCTGGTCCTCAGCGACGCGATCGACCTCACCACCGCCGGGGCGCCGGACAGCCCGTACCGCCTCGCCATGCGGGCGATGTGGCGGGGCCTTCGCGAGTCCATCGGCACGGACGTCGGCTGGACGCCGCGGTACCCCGTCAGGCTGCGCGAGGCCGGGCTCACCGGGGTGGGCGCGGAGGTCTACGTCCCGCCGCTGACCCCGGGGGCGCCGATCACCGCCTTCTGGCTGGACACCTGGCGCCGGGTGCGGGAGGCGATGCTCGCCACCGGCCTGGTCGACGCCGACACCCTGGCGGCCGCCGAGCGCGACCTCGCCTCGCCGGACTTCGCCGACCTCTCCCCCGGCATGATCACCGCCTGGGGAGAGGCCGCCGGGAGCGGCCGCGGGGGCGGCTGAGCGCCGGCGGTGGGTTTTCGGCCGGATGTCGAGGGACCGCCCTGCGACCGGGGTCCGGCTTCGGCCAAGGCGGGCGTTCGGGCGGGCGACAGCCCGACGGTCTTGAAAGCGTGAGCATGCCAAGCTGCTCGGCTTCGACCGTGGGGGTACGACATGCGAACAGCACAGGGATCGACCGGCGCCGGGGGCGCGTGGGAACTGGTCGAGGGACGGCCGGAGCCCCGGCTGCGCGGCCACATCCTCGGGTACCGGGGCTTCCGGCAGGATCTGCGCCAGCCGCGACGGCGCCTCGAGGTACCGACCGACGTCCTGACGCTGACCATCGGGTTCGGCGCACCGATGCGGCTGCTCGACGCGGTCTCAGGCGGCTCGCGCGGCTCGCTGGTCTCCTCGGTGGCGGGCCTGCACCGCACCGCCTCCATCGGCGAGCACGGCGGACGGATGCACGGGGTGGCGGTCTCGCTGACCCCCCGGGGGGCGTACGCCGTCCTCGGGCCGGTCGCCGCCGAGCTGGCGTCCCAGTGGGCCGACCTGCGCGATGTGCTCGGCCCGCCGGCCGCCGAGCTGGTGGACCGGCTGGCCGGTGCCTCCGGGTGGACCCTGCGCTTCGCCCTCCTGGACGCGTTCTTCACCGCCCGGCTCGCCGCCGGCCACGACTGGGCCCCGGAGGTCGGCCTGGCCTGGGCCGGGCTGCGCCGCTCGGCCGGCACCGTCCCGGTCGCCCGGCTCGCGCAGGAGAGCGGCTGGAGCCTGCGCCGGCTGCAGAGCCGGTTCCGTGCGCAGGTCGGCCTGCCGCCCAAGCAGGTGGCCCAGATCCTGCGCCTGCAACGGACCCTGGCGGCGTTCGTGGCGCGGCCCGAGCTGACCGGGGCCGAGATCGCGGCCCTGTGCGGCTACTACGACCAGGCGCACCTGGACCGCACCTTCCGCTCGATGGTCGGCTGCTCCCCCGGCGCGTTCCTCGGCCACCGGGCCGCCCCGGCGGGGGCCGAGCCGACCGACCGGCTGGTGGGCCGGATCACCACCGCCGTGCTGCCCGAGGAGCCGCTTTCGCTTTCGTACAAGACCTCGCACGGCTGGCAGGGCGAGTCTTGGCCCGGGCCACGAGGCCTGCGCAACCGGTGACCACGGATCCCCCAGGGAGAACGACATGACCGCACAGACGGACGGCCGTACCCGGCGCCCCGGCGGCCTGCTGGCGAAGGCGATGCTCGGGGCCGCCGCGCTGACCGCGCTGGCGACCGTCCCGGCCGGCGCCGCCGAGCAGCAGATCCTCTCGGCGCCCTACAACGGCGCCTGCGGGTCGGGCTACGGGGTGGTCAACTCCGCGCCCGTCGGCGAGGGCACGATCTACCTCACCTACAACAGCTCCAACGGCTACAACTGTGCCGTGACGGTCCGCAGGAACGACGGGACCAAGCCCTGGATGTCGGTCAAGATCTCGCAGGGCGAGGACCCGGGCTGGGCGAGCGTCGACGAGGGCTACTTCGGCGGCTACGCCGGGCCGGTGTACGTCTACGGCAAGGGCCACTGCATCGACTGGTTCGGCGCGATCGGCAGCGCCACGATGATCGTCAACGACACCAACTGCTGAGCCCCGCGCCCGCCCGCACGGCGCCGCGGGTCAGTCCACCAGGTCCCGGACCACGCCGTCGGCCAGCAGCCGGCCGCGCAGGGTGAGAGCGGCCCGGCCGTCGCCGTAGGCGGCCGGGTCCAGCAGGCCGTCGGCCAGCGCGCGGTCGGCGGCCCGCAGGCCGTCCGGGGTGAGCAGGGTCAGCGGGCAGCCGTCGACCAGTCGCAGCTCCAGCAGGATCCGCTCGACCCGGCGGTCCTCGCCGGCCAGCAGCTCGCGGCCCAGGGCCGGGGTGCGGCCCTCGGCCAGCGCTTGCGCGTACGCGGCGGGGTGCTTGGCGTTCCACCAGCGGACCCCGCCGACGTGGCTGTGCGCGCCGGGGCCGGCGCCCCACCAGTCGCCGCCGGTCCAGTAGAGCTCGTTGTGGCGGCAGCGGCCCTCGGGGGTGGTGGCCCAGTTGGAGACCTCGTACCAGGCGTACCCGGCCGCGGCGAGCGCCTGTTCGGCGATCAGGTAGCGGTCGGCGTGCACGTCGTCGTCGATCATGGGCAGCTCGCCGCGCTTGACCCGGGCGGCCAGCTTGGTGCCGTCCTCGACGATCAGCGAGTAGGCGGAGACGTGGTCCGGGCCGGCGCCGATCGCGGCGTCCAGGGAGGCCCGCCAGTCGTCGTCGGACTCACCGGGGGTGCCGTAGATCAGGTCCAGGTTGACGTGCTCGAAGCCGGCCGCACGCGCCTCGGCCACGCAGGCCTCCGGGCGGCCGGGGGTGTGGTGCCGGTCGAGCAGCCGGAGCACGTGCGGGCGGGCGCTCTGCATGCCGAAGGAGATCCGGTTGAAGCCGCCCTCGCGCAGCTCGGCCAGATAGGCCGGGTCGACCGACTCGGGGTTGGCCTCGGTGGTGACCTCGGCGTCCGGCGCCAGGCCGAACTCGTCCCGGATCGCGGCCAGCATCCGCACCAGGTCACGGGCGGGCAGCAGGGTCGGGGTGCCGCCGCCGAGGAAGACCGTCCGGACCGGCAGCTCGGCCTCGCCCAGCACCCGGCGGGCCAGCCGCACCTCGGCCACCAGGTTGTCCGCGTAGGTCTCCTGCGAGGCCACCGTGCCGGCCGAGCGCAGCTCGGTCGCGGTGTAGGTGTTGAAGTCGCAGTAGCCACAGCGGGTGGCGCAGTACGGCACGTGCACGTAGAAGCCGAAGGGCCGCTCCCCCAGCCCGGTCAGGGCGTGGGCGGGCAGGGAACCGTCGGACGGCACGGGTTCGCCGTCGGGGAGTGCGGAGGGCATTCCCCCATTGTCCCGTACGGCCCGGACTGCTCGGCGGCGGCAGCCTCGGACCGTACGGGACGGGGCGGCTCACGCCTCGACGGTGCCCGCGTACATCCCGGCGACGGCGTCGGCGTAGGTCTTCTCGACCACCGGACGCTTGATCTTCAGGCTCGGGGTGAGCTCGCCGTGCTCGATGTCCAGGTCACGCGGGAGCAGCGAGAACTTCTTGATCGTCTGCCAGCGCTGCAGCTCGGTGTTGAGCCGCTTCACGAACCCCTCGATCAGGGTGTGCACCGCCGGGTCGGCGACCACCTCGGCGTAGGACTTGCCCGCCAGGCCGTGCTCGGCGGCCCACGGCATGATCACCGCCTCGTCCAGGCCGATCAGCGCGGTGCAGTAGTTGCGGCCGTTGCCGATCACCAGGATGTTGCTGACGAACGGGCAGATCGCCTTGAACTTGCCCTCGACCTCGCTCGGCGCGACGTACTTGCCGCCGGAGGTCTTGAACATGTCCTTCTTGCGGTCGGTGATCCGCAGGTAGCCGTCCTTGTCGAGCTCGCCGATGTCACCGGTGTGGAACCAGCCGTCCGGCTCCAGCACCTCGGCGGTCTGCTCGGGCAGGTTGTGGTAGCCGCGCATCACGCCGGGGCCGCGCAGCAGGATCTCGCCGTCCTCGGCGATCCGGACCTCGGTGCCGGGCAGCGCGGTGCCGACCGTGCCGACCCGGAAGTCCTCGGAGCGGTTGACGGTGGAGCCGGCCGAGGTCTCGGTCAGCCCGTAGCCCTCCAGCACCGGCACACCGGCGCCCTTGAAGAAGTAGCCGATCTCGGGCGCCAGCGCCGCGCTGCCGGAGACCGCGCCGCGCAGCCGTCCGCCGAACGCCGCGCGGATCTTCGCGTAGACCAGCCGGTCGGCGATCGCGTGCTGGACCCGCAGGGCGAGCGGCGCGCTGTCCCGGCCGGTCGCGACCCGGTTCTCCTGGGTGACCCGGGCGTACTCGCGGGCGACGCCGGCCGCCCACATGAAGATCTTGTACTTGGCGCCGCCCTCGGCACGGGCCCGGCCGGCGATCCCGTTGTAGACCTTCTCGAAGATCCGGGGCGCGGAGGCCATCAGGGTCGGGCGGATCACCGGCAGGTTGTGGATGATCCGGTCCACCCGGCCGTCCAGGGCCATCACGTGGCCGGTGGCGATCTGGCCCGAGATCAGGGTCTTGCCGAAGACGTGGGACAGCGGCAGCCACATGAACTGGACGTCCTCGGCGCGCAGCAGCCCGCTCTCCTGCTGGGCCAGGCCCTCGTACGCCCAGCAGTCGTGCACCAGGCGCACGCCCTTGGGGCGGCCGGTGGTGCCCGAGGTGTAGATCAGGGTGGCCAGCTGCTCCTTGTCGATCGCCTCGACGGCCTTGTCGACCGCGTCCGGGTGCTCGGCCAGGTGGGCGGCGCCGCGCTCCTCCAGCTCGGCCAGGGTGAGCACGGTCAGCCCGGCGGTCTCGACCGGCCCGGCCGGGGCGTCGAACAGCACCACGTACTCGAGTGCGGGGAGCTTGTCCTTCTCGGCGACGGTCTTGGCGAGCTGGGACTCGTTCTCGGCGAACATCGCCTTGCACTGGGCGTTGGCGAGAATGAAGGCCGACTCGTCGGCGTTGGTGCTGGGGTAGACGGTCGTGGTGGCCGCGCCCGCGCACATGTTGCCCAGGTCGGCGATGATCCACTCGATCCTGGTGGAGGAGGAGATCGCGACCCGGTCCTCCGACACGATGCCGAGCGACATCAGACCCGCGGCGGCGGCCTTCACCCGCTCCGCGGTCTGCGCCCAGGTCAGCGAGCGCCACTGCTCGGCGCCGGGCGCCCCGTCCGCGGCGTGCTCGTCGACCGGCGCGGGATACCGGTACGCCTCATGGCCGGGAGTGGCCTCTACCCTGCTGAGGAAGAGGTGTGCCACGGAGGGCGGACGCCGCTCGATCATGGACTGCACGCTGCTCAACGGGGACCTCCGGGGGGCGGGTGGCCAAGGGTGGAGTGACAGCGACTGTGGGGGGCAGCCGCGTCCGGCCGACTTATTAACCAGCGAGTAACAAGACGGCAATCAGCAGCCTAGGGGGTACGGAGCCGTTCCGTAAGGGGGTCACGACGGGTGGCACGCCGACGGACCGGCAGTGCAAAGGACTGTACAAGCCCGCAGGTTCGGTACCGAAGAGGCCGGACCCTTGCAGTTCCGAATCAAAAACGGGGATGCGCGGCATCCCGGCGACGACGAGAGTGTCACGGTGCTCATCAGACTTCTCCGGGCCCATCTGAGGCCCTACTCACAACCGATCCTTCTCCTGGTCCTGCTCCAACTCGTCTCCACCATCGGCATGCTGTACCTGCCCACGCTGAACGCCGACATCATCGACGACGGCGTGCTCAAGGGCGACACCGGCTACATCCTGCGGATCGGCGGCGTGATGATCGCCGTCTCACTGGCCCAGGTGCTCTGCTCGATCGGCGCCGTCTACTACGCGGCCCGCACCGCGATGGCGGTCGGCCGGGACATCCGCGCCGCCGTCTTCGACCGGGTGCAGAGCTTCTCGGCCCGCGAGCTCGGCCAGTTCGGCGCACCCTCGCTGATCACCCGCACCACCAACGACGTCCAGCAGGTCCAGATGCTCACCATGCTGGCCTTCACCCTGATGGTGGCCGCGCCGATCATGTGCGTCGGCGGCGTCGTCATGGCACTCAACCTGGACGTGCCGCTGTCCGGCCTGCTGCTGCTGGTCATCCCGATGCTCGGCGCCGTCGTCGTGGTGCTGATCCGCCGCCTGCGACCGCAGTTCCGCGGCATGCAGACCCGGATCGACGGGGTCAACCGGATCCTGCGCGAGCAGATCACCGGCATCCGGGTCATCCGGGCCTTCGTGAAGGACGGCCACGAGCAGCAGCGCTTCGGCGCCGCCAACGAGGAGCTCGCCGACGTCTCGCTGAAGGTCGGCCGGCTGCTGGCCTTCATGTTCCCGGCCGTGATGGCCGTGGTGAACATCTCCAGCGTCGCGGTGCTGTGGTTCGGCGCGCACCGGGTCGACAGCGGAGCGATGCAGATCGGCGCGCTGGGCGCCTTCCTGTCCTACCTGATGCAGATCCTGATGAGCGTCATGATGGCCACCTTCATGTTCATGATGGTGCCGCGCGCCGAGGTCTGCGCCGAGCGGATCCAGGAGGTGCTGGCCACCGAGTCCAGCGTCGTGCCGCCCGCCTCCCCGGTCACCGAGCTGCGCTCGCACGGCCACCTCGAACTGCGCGGCGTCGACTTCCGCTTCCCCGGCGCCGAGGCCTCGGTGCTGCGCGGCATCGACATCACGGCCCGGCCCGGCGAGACCACCGCGGTCATCGGCTCCACCGGCAGCGGCAAGTCCACCCTGCTCGGCCTGGTCCCCCGGCTGTTCGACGCCACCGGCGGCGCCGTGCTGGTCAACGGCGTGGACGTGCGTGAGATCGCCCCCGAGCGGCTGGCCGAGGTGATCGGCCTGGTCCCGCAGAAGCCCTACCTGTTCACCGGCACGATCGCCTCCAACCTCCGCTACGGCCGGCCCGACGCCACCGACGAGGAGCTCTGGCAGGCCCTGGAGACCGCGCAGGCCAAGGAGTTCGTCGAGCGGCTGGAAGGCGGCCTGCAGGCACCGGTCGCGCAGGGCGGCACCAACGTCTCCGGCGGGCAGCGCCAGCGGCTGGCGATCGCCCGGGCGCTCGTCCGGCGGCCGGAGATCTACCTGTTCGACGACTCCTTCTCGGCCCTCGACTACGCGACCGACGCCAAGCTGCGCCGGGCCCTTGCCGCGGACACCGCCGACGCCACCGTGGTGATCGTCGCCCAGCGGGTCTCCACCATCCGCGACGCCGACCGGATCATCGTGCTCGACGAGGGCGCGGTGGTCGGCAGCGGCACCCATCACCAACTGATGGCCGACAACCCGACATACCGGGAGATCGTGCTCTCCCAGCTCACCGAGCAGGAGGCGGCGTGACCACCCCGAAGCAGGGCCCCAACCCCGGCGGCCCCGCGAGCGACAGACCGGCCGGCGGCGCGGTCGGCGGCTCCCAGGAGGCGGCCGCCCGGCGCGGCGGTCCCGGTCCGGCCCGGTTCATGGGCGCCCAGGGCGCCGAGAAGTCGATGGACTTCAAGGGCTCCGGCCGGCGGCTGCTCACCATGCTCCGGCCCCAGCGGGCCCTGCTCTACGGCGTGCTGGCGCTCGGCACGCTCAGCATCGGCTGCGCCGTGGTCGGCCCGAAGATCCTCGGCCGGGCCACCGACCTGATCGCCGCGGGTGTGGCCGGCGGGCAGACCCCGGCCGGGCCGACCCGCGACCAGGTGATCGAGGCCAGGCGGGCCGCGGGCGACACCAACGTCGCCGACGTGCTCTCCACCATCGACTTCACCCCCGGCCAGGCGATGGACTTCGACGCGATCGGCACCGTGCTGCTCTGGGTGCTGGCGATCTACGTCGCCTCGGCGGTGTTCGGCATCGTCCAGGGCCGGCTGGCCACCACCGCCATCCAGCGCACCGTCTTCCGGCTCCGCCAGGACGTCGAGACGAAGATCTCCCGGCTGCCGCTGAGCTACTTCGACAAGCAGTCCCGCGGCGAGGTGCTCAGCCGGGCCACCAACGACATCGACAACATCGGCCAGTCCATGCAGCAGACCATGGGCCAGGTGGTGAACTCGCTGCTGACCATCGTCGGCGTGCTGGCGATGATGTTCTGGATCTCCTGGCTGCTGGCCCTGATCGCGCTGATCTCGGTACCGCTCTCGGTGGTCGTGGCGACCCGGGTCGGCAAGCGGGCACAGCCGCAGTTCGTCGCCCAGTGGCGGACCACCGGCAAGCTGAACGCGCACATCGAGGAGATGTACACCGGCCACTCCCTGGTCAAGGTGTTCGGCCGGCAGAAGGAGGCCGCCGAGACCTTCCGCAAGGAGAACGAGGACCTCTACGAGTCCAGCTTCCGGGCCCAGTTCATCTCCGGGATCATCCAGCCCGCGATGATGCTGATCGGCAACCTGAACTACGTGCTGGTCGCGGTGGTCGGCGGACTGCGGGTGGCGAGCGGCGCGCTCACCGTCGGCGACGTGCAGGCCTTCATCCAGTACTCCCGGCAGTTCAGCCAGCCGCTCACCCAGGTCGCCTCGATGGCAAACCTGGTGCAGTCCGGGGTGGCCTCCGCCGAGCGGGTCTTCGAACTGCTGGACGCCCACGAGCAGAGCCCGGAGCCGGCCATGCCGCAGCGCCCCGCGGAGCTCAACGGCCGGGTCGCCTTCGAGGACGTCGCCTTCCGGTACGACGCGGACAAGCCCCTGATCGACGGCCTGTCCCTCAAGGTCGAGCCCGGCCACACGGTGGCCATCGTCGGCCCGACCGGCGCCGGCAAGACCACCATGGTCAACCTGCTGATGCGGTTCTACGAGGTCAGCGGCGGCCGGATCACCCTGGACGGGGTGGACATCGCCGCGATGTCCCGCGAGGAACTGCGCGCCGGAATCGGCATGGTGCTCCAGGACACCTGGCTGTTCGGCGGCTCCATCGCCGACAACATCGCGTACGGCGCCGACGGCGCCACCCGCGAGCAGGTCGTCGAGGCGGCGAAGGCGGCCCACGTGGACCGCTTCGTACGGACCCTCGCCGACGGCTACGACACCGTGATCGACGACGAGGGCGCGAACGTCAGCGCCGGCGAGAAGCAGCTGATCACGATCGCCCGGGCCTTCCTGGCCCAGCCCAGCATCCTGGTGCTGGACGAGGCCACCAGCTCGGTGGACACCCGCACCGAGGTCCTGATCCAGCGCGCGATGGCCCGGCTGCGCAGCGGCCGGACCAGCTTCGTGATCGCCCACCGGCTCTCCACCATCCGCGACGCCGACGTGATCCTGGTGATGGAGAACGGCTCGATCGTCGAGCAGGGCTCGCACGACGACCTGATCGCCGCTCAAGGCGCGTACCACCGGCTCTACCAGGCCCAGTTCGCCCAGGCGGTCGCCGAGGTCGACTGAGCGGGCCGATCGGCCGCGAGGGGGGAGACCGGCACCACCGGCCTCCCCCCTCGCGTTGCGGCCCGCGCTACCGTGGGCGGGTGATGGACGAAGCACCGGCCGCCCCGGACGCCTTCGAGTCGAACCGCCGCTACCTCGGCTCGGTCGCCTACCGGCTGCTCGGCTCCCTGACCGACGCCGAGGACGTGCTGCAGGAGGCCTGGCTGCGCTGGCGCGCCGTCGACCGGCAGCAGGTCGCCGAGCCCCGCGCGTACCTCACCACCGTGGTCACCCGGCTCTGCTACGACCAGCTGGGCTCCGCCCGGGCCCGCCGGGAGGCCTACTTCGGCGAGTGGCTGCCCGAGCCCGCGGTCGCCGAGGAGGACTCCCCCGCGCACCGCGCCGAACTGGGCGAGTCCGTGTCGCTGGCGATACTCGCCGTGATGGAGCAGCTCACCCCGGCCGAGCGGGCCGCCTTCGTGCTGCACGACGTCTTCGCGGTCGGCTTCGACGAGATCGCCGCCTCGCTCGACCGCACCCCCGACGCCGCCCGCCAGCTGGCCTCCCGGGCCCGCCGCCGGGTCCGCGACGGCGGCCGGCACAGCACGGTGGACCCGGCGGAGCACCGGCAGGTCGTGCACGCCTTCGCCGCCGCCACCACCAACGGCGATCTGGAGGGGCTGCTCGCCGTACTCGACCCCGAGGTGGTCTGGCACTCGGACGGCGGCGGCGTGGTCAGCGCCGGTGCCCGCCCGGTGTACGGCGCGGACAAGGTCGCCCGCCTGATCCTCGGCCTGACCGCCCGGGCCTTCGTGCCCGGCTCGACCGCCTCCTTCGCGTTCGCCCGGGTCAACGGCGAGCCGGGGATGGTCTTCTACGAGGCGCCGGGCCGGGTCGGCGGGGTGCTCGCGCTCTCCGTCCGGGAGGGCCGGATCACCGAGGCCCACATCGTGGTCAACCCGGAGAAGCTCACCCACGTGGTGTGACGCAGCTCACGTCCACGCCGATGTCACACCGCGGCGGGCTGCGTCGTCCCCTTCCCGAACGCGCGGCGGACCGCGCACCGACGGAGGAGGACGACATGGCCGGGCAGCAGCACATCGTGGTGATCGGCGCGGGCTACGCCGGGCTGAGCGCGGCGACCCGGGCGGGGCGCCGCCACCGGGTCACCCTGATCGCCCCCGAGTCCCGCTTCCTGCACCGGGTCCGCGAGCACGAGACGGCGGCCGGACGGCGGGAACACCGCCCCGCACTCGACCGGGTGATCCGAGGGCGCCGGGTGACCCACCTCCGGGCCCGGGTCACCGGACTGGACCTGACGGCCCGCAAGGTCCTGCTGGACACCGGCGAGGCCGTCCCCTACGACACCCTGGTGTACGCGCTGGGCAGCCGCACCGCCGGGCGGTCCGTCCCCGGGGTCGCCGAGCACGCGCTGACCGCCGAACGGGCGTCCGAGATCCGCCGCCGGCTCGCCGAGGCACCCGCGCCCGGCACCGTCGCCGTGGTCGGCGGTGGCGCCACCGGCATCGAGCTGGCCGCCGAACTGGCCGAGGCCCACCCGGCCTGGCAGGTCCGGATCGTCGCGGCCGGCCAGGTCGGCGGGTGGTTCTCCGCGAAGGGCCGGGGGCACGTCCTGCGGGTGTTCGACCGGCTCGGCGTCCGGCTGCACGAGCACACCGAGGTCACCGCCGTCACCGCGGACGGGCTGAGCACCACCGACGGCGCCGTACCGGCGGACGTGGTCGCCTGGGCCGCCTCGATGGAACCGCACCCGCTGGCGGCCGAGGCCGGGCTGACCGTCGACCCCGCCGGCCGGGCGGTGGTCGACGCCTACCTGCGCTCGGTCTCGCACCCCGAGGTGTACGTGATCGGCGACGCCGCGGCCGTCACCGTCCCCGGCACCGGGACCCTGCGGATGGGCTGCGCCACCGCCCAGCCGATGGGCCGCTACCTGGGCAGGCGGCTGGCCCGGGGGACCTCCGGGCCGTTCGCCTTCCGGTACGGCGTGCAGTGCCTGAGCCTCGGGCGCGGGGACGGGCTGGTCCAGCTGATCCACGGGGACGACTCGATGCGGCCGGGCGCCGTCACCGGGGCGCTCGCCCGGCTGACCAAGGCCGCGATCGTCAACGGCGTGGTGCTGGCGCTGCGCTGAGGCGCCCGCCGGTGTCCCGGGGCGGAAGGATCTTCCCCGGTCCGGCGGCGGCTGGCACAATCCAGCTGGTGTTGATCACCGAAGGGGTCTACGAGGCCCGCTACGGCTGGACCCGCCGCACCGTCGGCCTGATGCTCCTGTGTGCGCTGTTCGTCGTGGGGCTGCTGCTGCCAGACTCCTCGGGCGGCATCCTCACGCTGACGCTCCAGGTGCTCGGGCTGGCCCTGTTCGGCGGCGGCGGTCTGGTGATGGCGTACGGCTGCGCCAGCCGCCGGGTGGCGCTGCGCGTCGACGCCGACGGCATCCTGCTCGGCGGCAACCCGCTGCGCTACGCGGCCACCACCCTCCTGGTGCCGTGGAGCGAGGTGACCGGCGTCCGGCTCTGGCTCCAGCAGGTGCCGCTGAGCAGCATGCCGCACATCGGGGTGAACCGGGTGCCCGGCGCGTCCCGACTGCCGGGCACGCCGACCGGCGTCCACGGCCGGGCGGTGGTCGAGGGCCTGTCCGGGGTGTCCGCCGAGCTGGTGTCCGCCAGCCGGGCGGTGAACGGCTGGACGCTGGACACCGACGCGCTGCTGGCCACCGTCGGGCGGCACGCCCCCGGCGTCGTGATCACCATGGATCCCGGGTTCCCCTGCCGGCGCTGAACCCCCGGACGCGGCAAAGGCCGCCACCCCGGTCGTACGGGTGGCGGCCTCCGCCGTGCTACCGGGGCTCCGGAGCCGTTACTTCTTCTCCTTCGGGGCGTCCGCGTCGGTGGACAGCGCGGCGATGAAGGCCTCCTGCGGGACCTCCACGCGGCCGACCATCTTCATCCGCTTCTTGCCCTCCTTCTGCTTCTCCAGCAGCTTGCGCTTACGCGAGATGTCACCGCCGTAGCACTTGGCGAGGACGTCCTTGCGGATCGCGCGGACCGTCTCACGGGCGATCACCCGGGAGCCGATGGCCGCCTGGATCGGCACCTCGAACTGCTGGCGCGGGATCAGCTTCTGGAGCTTGCCGGCCATCATCACGCCGTAGTTGTAGGCCTTGTCCTTGTGCACGATCGCGGAGAAGGCGTCCACCGCGTCGCCGTGCAGCAGGATGTCGACCTTCACCAGGCTGGCGCTCTGCTCGCCGATCGGCTCGTAGTCGAAGGAGCCGTAGCCGCGGGTCTTGGACTTCAGCTGGTCGAAGAAGTCGAAGACGATCTCGGCCAGCGGCAGCGTGTAGCGCAGCTCGACCCGGTCCTCGGAGAGGTAGTCCATGCCCTGGAGGTTGCCGCGGCGGGTCTGGCAGAGCTCCATGATGGCGCCGACGAACTCGTTGGGCGCCAGGATGGTGCCGCGCACGACCGGCTCGTACACCTCGGCGATCTTGCCGGTCGGGAACTCGCTGGGGTTGGTGACGGTGTGCTCGGTGCCGTCCTCCATCACCACGCGGTAGATCACGTTGGGGGCGGTGGAGATCAGGTCGAGGTTGAACTCGCGCTCCAGCCGCTCCCGGATGATCTCCAGGTGCAGCAGGCCGAGGAAGCCACAGCGGTAGCCGAAGCCGAGCGCGACCGAGGTCTCCGGCTCGTAGACCAGCGCGGCGTCGTTGAGGCGCAGCTTGTCGAGGGCGTCGCGCAGCAGCGGGTAGTCGCTGCCGTCCAGCGGGTAGAGGCCGGAGAACACCATCGGACGCGGGTCCTTGTAGCCGCCCAGCGCCTCGGTCGCACCCTTGTGCATCGAGGTGATGGTGTCACCGACCTTGGACTGCCGGACGTCCTTCACACCGGTGATGATGTAGCCCACCTCGCCGACGCCGAGGCCGTCGGCGACCTTGGGCTCGGGCGAGATGACGCCGATCTCCAGCAGCTCGTGGGTCGCGCCGGTCGACATCATCGCGATCCGCTCACGCTTGGTGAGCTGGCCGTCGACCACCCGGACGTAGGTGACCACGCCGCGGTAGGAGTCGTAGACCGAGTCGAAGATCATCGCGCGGGCGGGGGCGTCCTTGACGCCCACCGGGGCGGGGATCTTCTCGACCACGTGGTCGAGCAGGTCCTCGACGCCGAGGCCGGTCTTGGCGCTGACCTTGAGCACGTCGGCGGGGTCGCAGCCGATGATGTGCGCGAGCTCGGCCGCGTACTTCTCGGGCTGGGCGGCCGGCAGGTCGATCTTGTTGAGCACCGGGATGATCGTGAGGTCGTTCTCCAGCGCCAGGTACAGGTTGGCGAGGGTCTGCGCCTCGATGCCCTGGGCCGCGTCGACCACCAGGACGGTGCCCTCGCAGGCGGCCAGGGAGCGGGACACCTCGTACGTGAAGTCCACGTGGCCGGGGGTGTCGATCATGTTCAGGATGTGCGTGGCGCCGGCCTTGTCGCCGGTCCGGGGGGCCCACGGAAGGCGGACCGCCTGCGACTTGATGGTGATACCGCGCTCACGCTCGATGTCCATCCGGTCGAGGTACTGGGCGCGCATCTGCCGGGGGTCGACCACACCGGTGATCTGCAGCATCCGGTCGGCGAGCGTGGACTTGCCGTGGTCGATGTGGGCGATGATGCAGAAGTTGCGGATCACCGCCGGGTCGGTCCGGCTGGGCTCTGGCACGTTGCTGGGGGTCGCGGGCACCTTGGTCCGATTCTCCGTTGGTCCGGGGGCCGGGGTCTGCGGGTCATCTCTGACCACGTTCCCGGCGACCGGACGGTCTCGTCCGATCGATATGGTTCCGCCCATCTTCCCACGAGCCCGGCCTTCGGTGCCGGTCAGCTCTCCCCGGCCGCTCTCCCCGCTCCCGCAGCCGCCCCTCCCGGGCGGCCCCGGATACGGCAGGATGGCCGCCCATGATCCTGGAGAGCGCGCTGCTGGACGTCCGGCCCGGGCAGGAGGAGGCCTTTGTGGCCGCCTTCGAGCAAGCCCGGCCGCTGATCTCGGTCCAGCCCGGATTCCGCTCGCTGGAGCTGCGGCGCTGCCTGGACGACGGCCGGCGGTCCCGCTTCCTGCTCCAGGTCGGCTGGGAGACGCTCCAGGACCACACCGAGGGCTTCCGGCGCTCCGCCGAGTACGTCCGGTGGCGGGAGCTGCTGCACCACTTCTACGAGCCGTTTCCCGAGGTCGAGCACTACGGCGAACCGGTGCTGCGCGGCTAGGGCGCGGGCCGGCTCGCGGCCGAGCCGGTTTGGGACGCGGCCGGGCCCCCTGCTAGCCTGGGTCGCTGCACCTGGCCTCGGCATGCCCTCTCGGCTGGTTCGAAGGCCGCCGGGTGCAACACCCGTTCCACATCGAAATTCACACAGACTGAGGCTCCTTCGTGGCGAACATCAAGTCCCAGATCAAGCGCAACAAGACCAACGAGAAGGCGCGCCTGCGCAACAAGGCCGTCAAGTCCTCGCTGAAGACCGCCGTGCGCAAGGCCCGCGAGGCCGCTGCCGCCGGTGAGGTCGAGAAGGCCACCGAGCTGGCGCGCGCCGCCTCCCGTGCCCTCGACAAGGCCGTGAGCAAGGGCGTCATCCACAAGAACCAGGCCGCCAACAAGAAGTCGGCGATCACCAAGCGCGTCAACAACGCCGCCGCCTGATTCTCGCCCCACGCACCACCACCGGGCCCGGCCCGGACCGGACGGCGTGACCAGCGGCCCTCTACCCGCTCCGCGCCGACCACCCCTCGACGGCCCCTCCGGCCCTCTATCCGGAAGCCCGAGGTGGACAGGACTCCGTACCGCACGCGGCCTGCGTTCGCCACGCGGGTGCGGTACACAGCAACATCACGACAGGCGTCGCAGCTGAGCCCCATTCCCCGGGCCGGTGCGGCGCCTGTCGGCGTGTGCGGGGTCGGTCGACATCGGCAGGACCGTCGCGTCGTGAGGTCGCCGCGGGGCCGTCGAGGGCCGCCGCAGGGCCGTACGGGGGATGCTCCGTCCACGGACCCACTCCCGGGTGATCGGTCCACGCTGGGCCGACCCGCGCACCGGTATGGTTCGGGGCGACCGCCGATCGCAGCGTAGGACAGGCCAGCTGGGGGCCCCGATGTCGACACCACCGCCGAACGTGCCCTCCTCGCCCTACGGCACCGCGCCAGGTCAGCAGCCCGGCCAGCAGATCGGGCGGCAGGGCGGCCCGCTGCCGGGCGGCCAGCCGACCGCATCCGGGTACGGGCCCGGCCAGGCCGGGCCGGCCGCGCGGAGCTCCGCCGGTGGCGGGCGCGGGCTGCTGTGGGGCGTCGGCGGTGCGGTGCTGGCATCGGTGGTCTGGACGGCCGCCGTGCTGGCCGTGCCCGATCTGGTCGCGCCCGGCAACGGCCGGCCCGCGAGCGTGGGCTCCTACCGGGTGGTCGACAACCTCTGCGAGACCGTCAAGCCGGCGAAGTTCGGCCAGCTGTACCCGGCGCAGTCCGGAACGCCGTACCACTACACCACCCGGCACGCCGCGCTGGACGACATGTACTGCAGCCAGTACCGCAAGAAGCTCAGCAACGACACCGACTACGTCTCGCTCTACCTGGACGTCCAGCTGCACCGGAAGATCGACCCGCAGACCGAGTTCGAGGCCCAGCGCTCGGGGCTGCAGCAGCGCAAGTACGAGATCAGCTCGGTGCCCAGCCTCGGCGACGACGCCTACGTCGGCTACCTCGACGACACCAGCGGCGCGGACAAGACCTGGCACTATCTCACCCAGGTGCTCTACGTCCGCCAGGGCGGGATGACCTACTACGCCAGCTGGTCCGGCTCGTACCAGGAGGGGAAGTCGGCGACCGTGCCCAACCGCGACGAGATCCGGCAGGCGCTGCTGATCGACAGCCGGGACGCGCTGAAGGCGCTCGGCGGCCGGATCTGAGCCACCGGCGCCCGGTAGCGGGGTCGGGAGCCTTCGGAAGGGGCGTCCCGCTCAGTACGGTCGGGCGCTCATCCGGGAGGCCCGCGCGACGGCGACCACGGCTCGCTCCAGCGCGTAGGCCGGGTCGTCGGAACCGCCCTTGACCGCGGCGTCCGCCTGCGCGATCGCGGTGAGGGCGGCCGCCACGCCGTCGCCCGTCCAGCCGCGCATCTGCTGGCGGACCCGGTCCACCTTCCACGGCGGCATGCCCAGTTCCCGGGCCAGATCGGCGGGGCGCATGTTGCGCCCGACGGTGGCCAGCCGGCCGATACTGCGGACGCCGGCCGCCAGCGCGTAGGTGATGCCGGTCGGGGGCTGGCCGACCGCGAGCGCCCAGCGCAGCCGCTCCAGGGCCTCCGCCGCGCGACCGGTGACGGCGAGGTCCGCCACCTCGAAGCCGGTGGCCTCGGCCCGGCCGCTGTAGTACCTGGCGACCGCCGTCTCGTCGATGGTGCCCTCGATGTCCGCGGTGAGCTGGCTGCAGGCCGCGGCCAGCTCGCGCAGGTCGCTGCCGAGCGAGTCCAGCAGCGCCTGACCGGCCTCCGGGGTGGCCGAGCGGCCGAGCTTGCGGAACTCGTTGCGGACGAAGGCCAGCCGCTCGCTCGCCTTGGTCAGCTTGGGGCACGCCACCTCACGGGCGCCGGCCTTCTTCGCCGCGTCCAGCAGGCCCTTGCCCTTGGCGCCGCCCGCGTGCACCAGCACCATGATCACTTCTTCGACCGGGAAGTCGAAGTGCGCCTTGACCTCCTTGACGGAGTCGGCGGAGAGATCCTGGGCCGCCCGGACCACGATCACCTTGCGCTCGGCGAAGAGGGACGGTGTGGTCAGCTCGGCCAGGCTGCCGGGCTGGAGCGCACCGGGCGCGAGATCGCGGACGTCGGTGTCCGGGTCGGCGGCCTTCGCGGCGGCCACCACCTCGGCGACCGCACGGTCCAGCAGCAGCTCCTCCTGACCGACCACGAGGGTCAGCGGGGCGAGCAGGTCGTCGGGTGCACTCTTCCTGGCCATCGCGTACCAGGATCGCACGAGCCGCCGACACCTCTGCGCGGAGCGCTCCCGCGGGGTTGGACAATGGTGCGATGACCGCGAACCACGCCCGCCAACTGCTCGTCCTGCCCGACCGCGACGCCGCCGAGGAGGCCGCCGGGAAGCTGACGGCGGAGTTCGCCGGGCTCGGCCGGCCGGAGCTCGTCCGGGACGCCCTGGCCGGGGAGGACGACGCCGAGGACGCCCAGTGGCTGGTGGTGCTGGAGGCCCCGGAGGACGGTGGCTGGTCGGCCGAGCAGCTGGCCCGGCTGGACGGACTCGCGGCCGAGTACGAGGGCTGGCGCGAGGAGGACTGACGGCCCCTCGGCCGGGCCGGGCCCGCCGAGCGCGAGCGGCAGGCCCGGCCACGCGCGGGCGCCGAAGCCGGCCACCCGCGGACGGCGGGCCCGGCCCGACCTGACAGGGATCGGCGATCCCTGACTGCCCGTCGGGATGTCGAGGCAGGATGGGGCCATGGAGATGGACCGCCGTGAACTCGCAGACTTCCTCCGCCGCTCCCGGGAACGCCTCCGTCCGCAGGACGTCGGGCTGCCGGACGGTCCCCGCCGCCGCACCCCGGGGCTGCGGCGCGAGGAGGTGGTGCAGCTCGCCGGAATGTCGGCGGACTACTACATCCGGCTGGAGCAGGCCCGCGGTCCGCAGCCGTCCGGACAGATGCTGGGCGCACTGGCCCGGGCCCTCCGGCTGACCGAGGACGAACGCGACCACCTCTTCCTGCTCGCCGGGCACCGCCCGCCGGCCGGACGGCCCTCCGGGGAGCACATCAAGCCCGGGCTGCTGTACCTGCTGGATCAGCTGAAGGAGACACCGGCCCAGATCGTCAGCGACCTCGGCGACCTCCTCGCGCAGAACGCCATCGCCACGGCGCTGTTCGGCGGGGTCTGCCCGCTGGATCCGGACAACCGCAACGTGGTGTGGCGCTGGTTCACCGACCCCGCCACCCGGGCCGCCTACCCCGTCGAGGAGCACGACCACTGGAGCCGGGTCCACGTCGCCGACCTGCGCGCGGCCGTCGCCCGCCGGGCCAACGACGCGCCCTCGGCCGCCCTGGTCAAGCGGTTGCGGGCGGCCAGCGCGGAGTTCTCCGCCGTCTGGGACCTGCACGAGGTGGCCGTCCGGCGCTCCGGACGGATGCGCGTGGTGCACCCGGTGATCGGCCCGGTCAACCTGGACTGCGAGACGCTGCTGACCCCGACCGAGGACCAGCGGCTGCTCATCTTCACCCCGCCGCCCGGCAGCTCGGACGGCGCCCATCTGGAGCTGCTGCGGGTGGTGGGCAACGAGCGCTTCGAGGCCGCGGACACACCGGCGCAGCGGGTCTGACGCGCCCGGGCCGTCACTCCCGTGGCGGGTGCGGGTGGGCCGCCGTCGCCAGGGTGCTGCCGGCCCCCAGGACGGCGATGTCGCCCGAGCGGTCCGTCCGCAGGACGGTCGCCCCCTGCGCCCGGAGCCGCTCGACGGTGTGCGCCGAGGGATGACCGTACGGATTGTCGGCGCCGCAGCTGATCAGGGCGAGCCGTGGGTGCAGGGCCGCGGCGAGGGCCCAGTCCTGGTGGGACGAGCCGTGGTGGGCGACCTTGAGCACCTGCACCCCGCCGGGTGGCGGGCCGCGCTCGAACAGGGCTGCCTGGGCCGGGGGCTCCAGATCCCCCAGCAGCGCGATGCGCAGTGCGTCCGTGGCCGGGCCGACCGTGACGAGGAGCGCGACACTGGCGTTGTTGGCCCCGGGGGTGGCGGGGCCCGGGGTGCCGTCCGGCCACAGCACCTCCCAGGACAAACCCGGCCCCGCCGTCCGGCGTTCACCGCGCTCGGCGCGCAGCAGCGGCACCCTGGCGCCGGCGGCCCAGCGGACCACCCGGCCCTGTTCCGCCGGCGGGTCGTCCAGCGTGGTGGTCTGCACGGCGCCGACCTGACGGCCGCGCAGCACCCCGGGCAGTCCCTCGACGTGGTCCGCGTGGAAGTGGCTGAGGATCAGAATGGGGATCCTGGTGATCCCGAGGTCACGCAGGCAGGAGTCGGCGGCCTTCGGGTCCGGGCCGGTGTCCACCACGACCGCGGTGTCGGTGGTGAGGGGGAGCACTGCCATGTCGCCCTGGCCGATGTCGCACAGGACCAGCCGCCAGCCGGGCGGTGGCCAGCCGGTGGCGAGCCTGGTGAGGGTGGGAGGGCGCAGCAGCGCGATCGGGACCAGCAGGGCGCAGGCCAGCGCGAGGATCCGACGCAGCCGCCGAACGCCCGGGTGCCGGGTGGTCCGGCCGGCCGGAAGGGAGGGGACGGCCCAGCAGAGCGCGAGGACCGTGGCAGCCAGCAGCGCCGCGCCCGACAGGCCGCCGGGCCAGGCGAGTTGGGCGCCCGGCAGGGTGGCACCGTACCGCGCGACCAGGACCAGCCAGCCGGCCGGAACGGCGGCCAGGTCGGCGAGCAGACGCGCGGCGCCGTGCGAGAGCGGGTCGGCGGTGAGCACCGCGAATCCGAGCAGGGTGGCCGGTGCCACGGCGGCCTCGGCCAACAGGTTGCACGGGATGGCGACCAGACTGACCCGAGGGGCGAGCAGGACGGTGACGGGTGCGCAGAACGCCTGGGCGGCCGCGGTGGCCGCCGCCGCGGTGGCCAGGTGCCGCGGCCAGCCTCGGGCCAGCAGGGCCGCCGTCCAGCGCGGTCCGAGAGTGAGCAGGCCTGCCGTGGCCAGGGCGGACAGCAGGAACCCGAACGAGCGGGCGAGGTAGGGATCCCAGAGGATCAGGACCAGCACGGCCCCGGAGAGCGCGGGCAGTGCCTGGCGCGGACGCCCGTGGGCGAGCGCGAGCAGGCCGATCAGGCCGGTGGCGGCTGCTCTCAGGACGCTCGGCTCGGGTCGGCAGACCGTGACGAAGGCGAGGGTCAGTCCCGTCCCGAGGAGGGCGGTGGTGCGCAGGGACAGCCCGAGCAGCCGGGCCAGTCCGCCCCGTTCGGAGGTGCCGGCCCGGCCCGGGTTGCCGAGCAGGACCGTCAGCACGATGGCGAGGTTGGCTCCGCTGACGGCCGTGAGGTGGCCGAGGTCGGTGGCGCGGAAGTCCTCCGACAGCTCTTCCGGCAGCCGTGAGGTGTCACCGACGACCAGTCCCGGAAGCAGGCCGCCGGGTTCCGGTGGAAGGTGCGCGCAGGCCGCACGGAGACCGCCGCGCAGATGGGCCGCCACTCGCTGCGGGAGGCTGGGCGGGGCGAGCGGCCGCGGTGGGCCGTGGACGAGCAGGAGTGCGGCCGTGTCGTGCCGGCCGGGGCCGGCGGGCATCACCCGGACGTCCGCGCCGACCCGGGTGGACGGGATCAGCCGCTGCCAGGCGGCCGCGTCCTCGGCGCGGACCATCAGGGTGACCGGAGTCCGGGTGGCGACCGCCGGGTGGCCGGGCCCCTCGCGCCGGACCTGGTCGACCAGCGCGGCCACCGTGAGGATCGGACGGGCGGCCGCGGTGCCGCGCGCCCGGGGGCTGCGGGATCTGGGGTCGCCCGACACCGTCAGTTCCACGGTCACGTCCGTACCGGCCGCGGGCGTGGGTGGCGGAGGGGCGGGCGCGGCGGAGTCGGGGACGGGCTCGGGGACGGGCCCGGGGGCAGCGGTCGGGTTGGCGAGGGCCGCGAGCGGGCCGCGGTGGAGATCCGCGGTGTGCAGGACGGTGGTCGTGGCCGCGGCGGCCCCGGTGAGCAGGGCTGCCGCGATCACCAGGTGCGCCGACCGTCGACGGCGGCCCGTGACAGCGAACAGGACCACGGCGGCGGCCCCGGCCAGCCCTGCGGCGAGCAGGACCAGCGGGTGGTTCTCGGGATCGCTGTCGAGGACGGACGCGGTGACCGCCCAGGCGGAGACGGCCGGGAGGAGCAGCCGGAGGTCGGCCCGTCCCGGGATGCCGGACGGGGCGTCGGGGTGGTGGTACGGGATGGTGGCACCTCCCTGTGGGCCGAGCGGTGGCGGCCGAACGAACGGTGGCGGGTGAGCCGCGGGCGGGAGGGACAGCGAGGGGGAGGCAGGGGCGGCGCCGGGTCAGAGCGACAACAGCGCCTTCAGCTCCTCGTACTTGCGGGCCCCGATCCCGCTGACCTGGCGGAGTTGGTCGAGGGAGCGGAACGAGCCGTGCTCCTGACGGAACTGGATGATGCGCTGGGCCAGTGTCGGCCCGACCCCGGGCAGGGTGTCGAGTTGCTCGACGGTGGCGCGGTTGAGGCTCAGCGGCCCGGCGCGCGCGGCCGACCCCGGAGCGGCGGGCTGGACACCGGTGACGCCGACCAGGATCTGCTCGCCGTCCGTCAGCACCCGGGCGAGGTTGAGGGTCTGGGTGTCGGTGCCCGGCAGCGGGCCACCGGCCGCACTCAGTGCGTCCGCGACCCGGGCACCGCCGGGCAGCGTGAGCAGACCGGGGTGCAGCACCCGGCCGGCCACGTCGACGACGACGGCGGGGCCGGAAGGGGCCCCGGGTCCGTCACCGCCGGACGGCCCGCCGCCGCCGGAGGGCCCGGAGGTGTTGGACGGGTCCATGGCCGGCGCCGTGGCCGGCGGACCTGCCCCGGCCGGTCGCTCCGGTGATCCGACGACCGTCGTGGCGGGGACAGGGACCGGCTGCGGTCGGCCCAGCCAGAAATGCTGGACGGCGTATCCGACGGCGAGCAGCAGCAGAACGCCCAGCCCCAGCACCGCCCGCCGGTCGAGCAGCAGCCCCGGCGGCAGGGCCGGCAGCGAGCGGCGCCGCCGGCCGGGCACCGGCGGCCCTGGCGGTACCGGAGGTGCGGCAGGTGACGGCGGGGGCGGCAGCTCGGGCGAAGGCAGGTCGGGCTCGGCCGGCTCCGGGGCGGGATCGGGCGGCGTCGCCCGCCGCGGTGGGCCGGGGTCACTCGGAGCGGCAGCCGATCTCGACGGGCTGCTGCCGTCAACCGACGATGCGGGCGAGGCGGACGAGAAGGTGAACAGGTTGGCCATCCGGCCGCGTACGGCTTCGGCGGTGTCCTGGCGACGGGCTGTACCCGGCAGCATCGTTCTCATGCCGAGGACGGTAGGCCCGGCCTCCCCGGTCGCGCGGAAGTCCCCGATTCCCTGTGGAAAAACCCCGGTTGTGGATAACTCAGGTAGCTCGAACGAGTGAGTTTGCGCAGTCCAAGGGGCCGGCCGGGCCCGCCCAGGCCGTCAGCGCGGCGCGACCACCACAGCCAGCAGCCCGGGCCCGACGTGGGCCCCGATCACCGCGCCGACCTCTCCCACGTACAACTCGCGCAGCCCGGGCACCCGCTCCCGCAACCGCTCCGCGAGGGGCTCCGCCCGGTCCTCGGCGGCGAGGTGGTGGACGGCGATGTCGACCTCCCGCTCCCCCGCCTCCAGGACCGCGATCTCCTCCAGCCTGGCGATCGCCCGGGAGGCCGTCCGGACCTTCTCCAGCGGCTCGATCCGCCCGCCGGCGAGGTGCAGCAGCGGCTTCACGGCCAGCGCCGAGCCGACCAGCGCGCGGGCCGCGCCGATCCGGCCGCCCCGGCGCAGGTACTCCAGGGTGTCGACGTAGAAGAAACCGCGGGTCTGCTCGGCCCGCCGCCCGGCCTCGGCCGCGGCGTCCTCGATCCCCCGCCCCGCTGCGGCCGCCTCGGCCGCCGCCAGGACGCAGTGGCCCAGGGCCATGCCGACCAGTCGGCTGTCCACCACCCGCACGGGGATGCCGACCTCGGCCGCGGCCAGCCGGGCGGCCTCGACGGTGCCGGACAGCTCCGCCGAGATGTGCACGGAGACGATCCCGCTCGCGCCCGCCTCGGCCGCCGCCCGGTAGGCGGCGGCGAAGGTCTCGGGGCTCGGCCGCGAGGTGGTCACCCGCTGCTTGGCGCGCAGGGCCTCGGCCACGTCCTTGGGGGAGATCTCCACACCCTCGGCGAGCACCTCGTCGCCCACGACGACGCTGAGCGGTACGACCTCGATCCGATGGCGGTCCACCACGTCCTGCGGCAGATAGGCGGTGGAATCGGTGACAAGAGCGAGGTGGCCGGGCATGTGCCGGAGGTTACTCCGCGTTCGGCCGGGAGGACAGCGGCCGACTCGCGGGCCGCCGGCCGGCCGCGACGCTGGCCATCCCCACGGGCCGGACCGACGGCCAGCCGGACCGACCGACAGACCGACGGACCGACAGCCGGACAACCGGACGGACCGACAGGCAGGCGGGCCGGCGGGCCGGCGACGTGGCGCCTACGACCCGCCCGTGCTCGGCTTGCGCAGCCGGTCGGCCAGCCGGGCGAGCGGATCGGCGAGCCCGAGGACCTCCTCGGCGCTCGGCCGACGCCCGGTGCCGAGCCCCTTCCGCTCATCCGCCGCCGCACCCGCATCCGCCGCACCGCCACCACCCGCCCGCACACCTGACACACGGTCACCCTCGGGGCCCGTCCCCGCTCCCGGGGTCGCAGCCCCGGTCCCGGCCGTGTCCCAGTGCCGCAGCGCCCCCGCCTCGTTGGTGCACTCCTGCGTCAGTCGGCTCAGCTCGTCGTCGGCGAACCGCCGCATCCGGTCCTGGGCCGCCCAGCGCAGCGACTCCGCGGAGTGCGTGATCCGCTCGGCCCGCTCGCGGAGTTCGGCGAGCTTGGCCGTGACCCGGGCGCCGTCCGGCTCCCGCTCCAGCATCCGCAGCTCGCCGTCGAGTTCGGCGGCGTGCGCGTCGAGCCGGGTCAGCAACTGCATGGCCTCGCCGAGCTGGCCGTCCTGCGGCAGCCCGCTCTCCAGCACCTGCCGGGTGCTGTCGAGCGCGGTGCGCAGCGCCAGCCGGACGGCCGCCAGCTGTCCCTGCGGCCCCGGCTTGGTGAAGGTCTTCGCCTTGAGGGTGACGTTCTCGACCGTGCGGCGGGCCTGGGCCTCGTGCCGCTCGACCTTGGCCGCGACGGCCTTGGCCGCCTTCACGGTGCCGACCACCGCCATCGTCAGCAGCGCCGCCCCGAGGAGCAGTACCAGCACGACCACCACACCGAGCGCGTCCATGGAGAGCCCACCTTCTTCCACCGCTGCCACCGGGCCCGGCTGCCCGGGTGCGGCCTGCTGCGACTGCCGATGTCTCCACCGTAGCTGCCGGGCCACCGCGGGTGGACCCGTCGATCCCGCCCGGGGCCAGAGATCAGGGGAGGCTCAGGGCTCCCGCGGGCCCGGCTCAGGGTGCCCTCAGGGCCGTCCCGGCACCTGGGGCCGCACCTCGGGCCCGTACCCGGGGCCGTACCTCGGCCCCGCCCACCGGCCCGCCCCGGGCCGCCGCCGTCCCGATCGGTGCCACACTGGCCGCCATGCTGGAGACCTCGGCCCGCCTGCTGCGCCTGCTCTCACTCCTCCAGGTCCGCCGCGACTGGCCCGGCGCCGACCTGGCGGACCGCCTCGGCGTCGACGTCCGCACGGTCCGCCGGGACGTCGACAAGCTGCGCGGCCTCGGTTACCCGGTGGACTCCGCACCGGGCGTGGCCGGCGGCTACCGGCTGGGCGCGGGTGCGGAGATGCCGCCGCTGCTGCTGGACGACGAGGAAGCCGTCGCGGTGGCGGTCGGCCTGCGGACGGCCGCCGGCGGCACGGTGTCCGGGATCGAGGAGTCCTCGGTCCGGGCGCTGGCCAAGCTGCTGCAGGTGATGCCGTCCCGGCTGCGGCACCGGGTGGACGCGCTGGCGTCCGCGACGGTCACGATGGCCTCGAACGGCCCGGTCGTGGACGCCACCGTGCTGAGCGCGATCGCCGCCGCCTGCCGGGCGCACGAGCGGCTGCGCTTCGACTACCGCGCGCACGACGGCAGCGAGAGCCGGCGTGACGCCGAGCCCCACCGGCTGGTGCACACCGGCGTGCGCTGGTATCTGGTCGCCTGGGACACCGGCCGGGCGGACTGGCGGAACTTCCGGGTGGACCGGATGTCGGTGAGGCCGCCGGCGGGGCCGCGGTTCGCCCCCCGACAGCCGCCCGAGGAGGACATCCGGGACTTCGTCTCCTGGGAGGTGGCACTCGGCCAGTACCGCTACCGGGCCCGGTTCACCGTCCGGGCGCCCGCGCAGGTCGTCGCCCAGCACATCACACCCACCTCGGGCCTGGTCGAGCCGCTGGACGAGCACAGCTGCACCCTGCGGGCCGGCTCCCATTCGCTCAACGGCCTGGCCGTGTACGTCAGCCTGCTGGGCTTCGACTTCACCGTCCACGAGCCGCCGGAGCTGGTCGAGCACGTCCGGCTGATGGCCGGCCGGCTGCGGGCCGCCGCACCCGCACCGGACTGAGACCGCCACCGCCACCGCCTCCGACGCCCGCCGCCCGCCGGCCGCCGCTCGAACACAACCGCCCGACGCCCGAACACAACCGGCACCGCCCAGGCACCACCGACGCCGGCACGAACGCGCGCCGGCCGCCTCCCGAGGGGAGACGGCCGGCGCCTTCGTGTGGGGCGGTCAGCCGGTGACGACGTTCACCAGCTTCGGCGCCCGCGCGATGACCTTGCGGACCGGCGCGTCGCCGATCGCGGCGACCACGGCCGGGTCGGCCAGGGCCAGCGCCTCCAGCTCGGCGTCGGAGATCGACGGCGCGACCTCCAGGCGGGCCTTGACCTTGCCCTTGATCTGCACCACGCAGGTGACCGTCTCGTCGACCACGTAGGCGGGGTCGGCGACCGGGTAGTCGGCGAAGGCCAGCGACTCGTCGTGGCCCAGCCGGCGCCACAGCTCCTCGGCGATGTGCGGGGCCAGCGGGGCGACCAGCAGCACGATCTGCTCGGCCACCGGACGCGGCGTGGAGCCCCGCTTGACCAGGAAGTTGTTCAGCTCGATGGCCTTGGCGACGGCCGTGTTGAAGCGCAGGCCCGCCATGTCGCCGCGGATGCCGTCGATGGTCTTGTGCAGGGCGCGCAGGGTGGCCTCGTCCGGCTCCTCGTCCGTCACCACCAGCTCGCCGGTGGTCTCGGAGACGACGTTGCGCCACAGGCGCTGCAGGAAGCGGTACGAGCCGACCACGGCGCGGGTGTCCCACGGACGCGAGACGTCCAGCGGGCCCATCGACATCTCGTACAGGCGCAGGGTGTCCGCGCCGTACTCGTCGGCGATCTCGTCGGGGGCGACGGCGTTCTTCAGGGACTTGCCCATCTTGCCGGCCTCGCGCTTGACCGGCTCGCCCTGCCAGACGTACTGGCCGTCGTGCTCCTCGACCTCGGCGGCGGGCACCGGGAAGCCCCGCTCGTCGCGGTAGACGTCGGCGGTGATCATGCCCTGGTTGAACAGCTTGTGGAACGGCTCGACCGAGGACACGTGGCCCAGGTCGTGCAGCACCTTGTGCCAGAAGCGGGCGTACAGCAGGTGCAGCACCGCGTGCTCGGCGCCGCCGACGTACAGGTCGACGCCGCCGGCCGGCTTCTCGGCCGTCGGGCCCATCCAGTAGGCCTCGTTGGCCGGGTCGACGACCTTGTCGCGGTCGGCCGGGTCGATGTAGCGCAGCTCGTACCAGCAGGAGCCGGCCCAGTTGGGCATGGTGTTGGTCTCGCGGCGGTAGGTCCTGACCCCGTCGCCCAGGTCCAGCTCGACGTTGACCCAGTCCTCGTTGCGCGACAGCGGGGTCTTCGGCGAGGAGGTGGCGTCGTACGGGTCGTAGGTGTGCGGCGAGTAGTCCTCCACCACGGGCACCTCGACCGGCAGCATCGACTCGGGCAGCGCGTGCATGACGCCGTCCTCGTCGTAGACGATCGGGAAGGGCTCGCCCCAGTACCGCTGGCGGCTGAACAGCCAGTCGCGCAGGCGGAAGTTGACCGTGCCCTCGCCGATGCCGCGACCGGCCAGCCAGGCGGTGACCCGGGCCTTGGCGTCGACCACGCTCAGGCCGTCCAGGGACAGGTCGTCGTGGACGGAGTTGACGATGACCGAGTCGTAGGTGTCGAAGGCGTCGTCCCACTCGGCGGGGTCCTGGCCGCGGCCGTCGGTCGGCTCGACCACGCAGCGCATCGGCAGCGAGAAGGCGCGGGCGAAGGCGAAGTCGCGGTGGTCGTGGGCCGGCACGGCCATGATCGCGCCGGTGCCGTAGCCCATCAGCACGTAGTCGGCGATGAAGACCGGGACCTGCTCGCCGCTGACCGGGTTCACGGCGTACGTGCCGGTGAAGACGCCGGTCTTGACCTTCGCCTCGACCTGCCGCTCGACGTCCGACTTGGCGGCGGCGGTGGCCCGGTACGCGGCGACGGCCTCGGCGGGGGTGGCGGCGGCGCCGGTCCACTCGGCCGGGACGCCGGCGGGCCACTCGGCGGGCACGATCGAGTCGACCAGCTCGTGCTCGGGGGCCAGCACCATGTAGGTGGCGCCGAACAGGGTGTCAGGGCGGGTGGTGAAGACCGTGATCGCGCGCTCGCCGACCGCGAAGTCGACCCGGGCGCCCTCGGAGCGGCCGATCCAGTTGCGCTGCTGCAGCTTGATCGCCTCAGGCCAGTCCAGCTGGTCCAGGTCGTTGATCAGGCGGTCGGAGTACGCGGTGATCCGCATCATCCACTGGCGCAGCTTCGACTTGAAGACCGGGAAGTTGCCGCGCTCGGAGCGGCCGTCCGCGGTGACCTCCTCGTTGGCCAGCACGGTGCCCAGGCCGGGGCACCAGTTGACCGGCACCTCCTTGGAGTACGCCAGCCGGTACTCGCCCAGCACCTCGTCCCGCTCGACGGCGGACAGCTCCGACCAGGCCCGGCCGTCCGGCGTCGGGCGCGAGCCGGCCGCGAACTCGGCGATCAGCTCGGCGACCGGACGGGCCTTGCCGGCCGCCTCGTCGTACCAGGAGTTGAAGATCTGCAGGAAGATCCACTGCGTCCAGCGGTAGTACTCCGGGTCGATCGTGGCGATCGAGCGCCGCGAGTCGTGGCCCAGGCCCAGCCGGCGCAGCTGGCGGCGCATGTTGGTGATGGCCGCCTCGGTGGTGATCCGGGGGTGCTCTCCGGTGGCGACGGCGTGCTGCTCGGCCGGCAGGCCGAAGGCGTCGTAGCCCAGCGTGTGCAGCACGTTGTGGCCGGTCATCCGCTGGTAGCGGGCGTAGACGTCGGTGGCGATGTAGCCCAGCGGGTGGCCGACGTGCAGGCCGGCGCCGGAGGGGTACGGGAACATGTCCATGATGAAGCTGTGCGGCTTGGCGGAGACGTCGCCGGCCGAGGCGTCGGCCAGCGGGCCGACCGGGTTGGGGGCGTCGAACGTCCCCGACTTCTCCCACAGGTCCTGCCAGCGGGACTCGATCTCGGCGGCCAGCGCGGCGCCGTAGCGGAAAGGCTCGGTGGCGGCGTCGGCCGCGCCGGAAGCAGGGGTCGTCTCGCTCATGGTCCTTCGGGCTCCATCGTCATCGGTTAGCGAACCGGGCAGCGTCCCCGGGCAGGCCATCAGGCCTCAAACGGTCCGGAAAGCAAAAAGGCCCCTCGCAGGAGGGGTCGCCACGCCGACTCCGGCCCCCGCCCGGGGACGTCGGCCGGTCCTGGTCAGCGCGGCCGGCTAAGGAGCAGGCGCACGGTTCGCATGGGGTCAGGGTACCGCAAGGGCGGCCGGCCCCCGGGCGGCTATCCGGCGCGGACCGCGGCGTCGAACTCCCGCAGCGCACGGGCCACCCGCCCCGACTGCATGCCGGCTGCCAGCAGCCGGGCCTCCTCGGCGATCCGGTCCGCCTCCTCCTGCTCGCCGGTGCGCCGGTAGGAGTCGGCCAGCCGCACCATCAGCAGCGCCCTGGCTCTGGCCCGCTCGGGCGAGAGCGCCCCGACGGCCGAGGTGAGCAGCGCGCGGGCCCGCTCGTGCTCGCCGAGGAAGAGGTGGCCCTCCCCCACCATGCCCTCCAGATCGGCCCGCTCCTGGACGTGGTCCAGCTCGCCGGCCAGCGCCTGGAAGGCCCGTTCGGCGACCGCCTCGGCGCTGATCTGCTCGCCCTTCCTGCCGTGCGCCCGGGCGATCCGGCCGAGCTGCAGGGCCCGCTCACGGGGCGTCAGCACCTCGTCTGCGGCGCGCAGCGCGGTGGAGAGCATGGCGACGGCGTCCAGCCCGCGTCCGCCGGAGTTGTAGGTGGCCTGGACGGCGAGGCAGCCGACCACGCTGACCCCGAGCCGCGGGTCCCCGCAGACGTGCGCGGCGCGCAGCGCGGCGACGAAGGCCCGCTGGGCGGCGGCGTCGTTGCCCATGTCGTAGCTGGCCCAGCCGACCAGCCGGGCCAGCCGCCCGGCCGCGCCGTACAGCTCGCGCCCGAGCGGTTCGTCGTACCGGCCGAGTTCCAGCAGCTTGCCGACCATGGCGAGCTCGGCCCGGGCCGGGCCGAGGATCAGGCCGCCGCCGTAGGCCCGCTCCAGCCGCTGCTTGCTCTCGTACGAGAGCCGCAGGTCGGCGAGCTGCTCGGAGGCGATCCGCAGGGCGCCCTCGCCGCCGGTGACCTCGGGCGGCGGGGAGGCCCAGTGCCGGGCGGCCTGCTCCAGCTCGTCGCCGCGGAACAGGTCGGTGAGCCGGACGGGCGCCGCGTCGGCGCCCGCCTCGCGCAGCGCGGTCTGGGCGGTGTCGGCCGTCCACGGGTCGGTGAGCAGCCGGGGGGAGAGCACCTTGGCGCCGCGGCTGCCGCCCATCTGGCCCCAGAGCTGCTCGTAGGTGACGGCGATGCCGACGGTGCGGCTGAGCACCTCGCAGACCGTCTGGTCGTGCGGGGAGCGCGGCACCATGCCCCGGTCGCGCCACTTGTACGGCGCGGTGGAGCTGATCGCGAGCCCGGGCGGGAGCATCGCGCTCACCTCGCGGGCGAGCCGCTCGGGGCTCCAGCCGAGCTGGTGGAGTATCCGTGCCAGCTCTTCGTTCCGTTTGCGTGCCAGGTCGGCCATGGCACGACCGTAGCCGTCGCACCGCTCGCGCCGGTAGGGCCCCGGTGGTTCGCGGGCGCCGGGCCGAGTACCGCCGGGTGGCTGACGGAACGCCAGAAGGACCGCCCCCACCGGGAGACGGTCCTTCTGTTGCTGTGGAGCTATGGAGAATCGAACTCCAGACCTCCTGCATGCCATGCAGGCGCTCTACCAACTGAGCTATAGCCCCTTGCTGTTGTCTCCGGCGTTTCCCCCGGCGACATCGCCAACAATACACGGTCACCGGGGTGGGTCCCTAATCGCTTTCCGGCGCCCCGGCACCGGCCGCCACCTGGGACGTCGGTCGGCCGGGCCGCCCCGGCGTCCCCGCCGCGGGGGCGCGGGGACGGTCCGGCGCGAAGGGCCCGGGCAGGGTCAGCGCGCGGTCCGCCCGGTGCGCCGGGCGAAACCGGCGGCGAGGCCGAACCCGGCACCGACCACCGTCAGGGTGACCAGGACCGCGTGCCCCGAGGCGGCCGGGGTCGCCGGATAGCCGACCCGGCCGAGGAAGATCGTGCCCAGCAGCGCCACCCCCGCCACCTGGGCGAGCTGCACCACCGTCACCAGCACCCCGCTGGCGTCGGCCGCGTCGGCCGGGTCGACCCGGCCGAGCGCGCGGGCGAACAGCGGGCTGTACGCGCAGCCGGCGGCCGCCCCGAGCACGGCGAACAGCAGGACGACCGGCACCCCGAGCTGTCCGCCGCCGCTCAGCGCCAGGCCCGCCAGCGGGAAGCCCGCGGCGACCAGGGCCAGCGCGAGGGTCGGCAGCACCCGGTGCAGCCGGGCCGGCAGCCGCTGCCAGTGGAGGCTGGAGATCCCGAAGCCGACCGCGACCGGGCCCGACAGCAACCCGGCCTTGAGGGCGCCGGAGCCGAGCCCGGCCTGCTGGTGCAGCGCGAACGCGAACATGAACCCGGAGAAGCCGAACATGATCAGGAAGAGCGCGCCCGCCGCCGGCAGCAGCCCGGGCGCCCGCAGCACCCGGGCCGGGACCAGCGCCTGCCCGCCGCGGGCCGCGGTCCGCCACTCGACCACCCCGAACAGCACGGCCAGGACGGCACTGCCGCCCAGCATCACCCATCCCCAGACCGGCCAGCCCAGCTCGTGCCCGAGCACCAGCGGCACCACCAGCAGGCCGAGGGTCCCGCCGAGCAGCAGCAGACCGGGGACGTCGAAGCGGCGGGTCGGGTCGGCCGGCAGGTCGGGCAGCAGCCGTCGGCCGAGCACCAGCAGCACCGCGCCGATCGGCACGTTGAGCAGGAAGACCGGCCGCCAGCCGGTGCCGAACAGGTCGGCGGCCACCAGCAGACCGCCGAGGACCTGACCGATCGCCAGGCCGCCCGCCAGCACCGCCGAGTACAGGCCGAGCGCCCGGACCCGGGCGGCACCGGTGAACGTCTGCTGGATCAGGCTCATCACCTGCGGCACCATCAGCGCCGCCCCGACACCCTGCAGCACCCGGAACGCGATCAGCCACCCGGTGTCCGGTGCCAGCCCGCAGGCCAGCGACGCGGCGGTGAAGGCGGCCAGGCCGTACTGGAAGAGCCGGCCGTGGCCGTACCGGGCGCCGAGCCGGGCGCCGGTGATCAGCAGCACCGCGTAGGCGATCGTGTAGCCCGCGATGACCAGCTGCAGCCCCGCGCCGGAGGCGTGCAGGTCGGAGCGGATGGTCGGCACGGCGACGTTGACGATGGCGATGTCGAGCAGGGCCATGAACTGGCCGGTCAGGACGAGGCCGAGCAACGGCCCGGGCCGGGCCGCGCCGGTGGTGGCCGTACGGGCGGCCGGGAGGGTCTGAAGATCCGTCATGTCCTCAGCCTGCGGGCGTCCCGGTACCGGTGGTTAGAGCCTGCCGATCCTGGTACCGAGAGCACCAGCCAGGCCCGCCCGCGGCGGGGGACGATGGGGGCATGACGATGCTGGACCATCCGACCGACACCCGCCCGCCGCGCCCGCGGGAGCAGCGGCGCGGCGAGCTCGCCAAGTTCCTCAGGGCCCGCCGGGCCCGGATCCGGCCGGAGGAGGTCGGGCTGCCGCCCGGGGTGCGCCGCCGCACGCCGGGCCTGCGGCGCGAGGAGCTGGCACAGCTGGCCGGGGTCGGGGTCACCTGGTACACCTGGCTCGAACAGGGCCGGCCGATCAACGCGAGCGGGCAGGTGCTGGACGCGATCGCCCGCGCGCTGCGGCTGGACGGGGCCGAGCGCGAGCACATGTTCCGGCTGGCCGGGCTGGAGCCGGGCCCGCCCGTCGACACGCAGTGCCCGCAGCTGGGGCCGGTCGTGGAGGCCGTCCTGGAGCAGCTCGACCCGATGCCGGCCGTGGTCGCCAACAGCCGCTACGACCTGCTGCGCACCAACCGCTCGTACGACCTGCTGTTCCCCGGCGCGGTCCGGCCGGCGACCCCGGACGGGCGGCGCAACAGCATGTGGTGCGCGTTCACCGTGCCGGCGTGCTGCAACCCGTTCGTGAACCGGGACAGCGAGCTGCCGCGGATGGTCGGAGTGCTGCGCGGCGCGTACGGCCGGCA
Source organism: Kitasatospora sp. NBC_00374 (assembly GCF_041434935.1). Lineage (NCBI taxonomy): Bacteria > Bacillati > Actinomycetota > Actinomycetes > Kitasatosporales > Streptomycetaceae > Kitasatospora > Kitasatospora sp. NBC_00374. The sequence continues at coordinate 3,015,919 of NZ_CP107964.1, forward strand.
CGTCGGGGAGCCGGCCTGGGAGGCGTACATCGGGGCGCTGGCGGGCGCCAGCGCCGAGTTCCGCGCGTTGTGGGAGCGGCAGGACGTGGCACCGCCGCAGGACGCGCACAAGGTCTTCCGGCATGCCGCCGTGGGCGAGCTGCACTTCCTCGCGGCCCGGCTGGGCGTCCCGGCCACGCCCGACTGCCATCTGCTGGTCTACACCCCGCGGACGCCGCAGGACCGGGAGCGGATGGAGTGGCTGCACGCCCATCCGGACGCCGCCGCGACCGACCACCGTCACGGCCGGTGAACGCCGAAGGCCGCCACCCTGGTCGGGTGGCGGCCTTCACTCCACTGTGGAGCTATGGAGAATCGAACTCCAGACCTCCTGCATGCCATGCAGGCGCTCTACCAACTGAGCTATAGCCCCGCGACACATGCGGGCCTGAGGGGACCACCGGTGCGGAGTGGAGCTATGGAGAATCGAACTCCAGACCTCCTGCATGCCATGCAGGCGCTCTACCAACTGAGCTATAGCCCCGCGTTCTCGCGATTCCCGCTTTCCTTTCGGTCTGCGTTCCTCCCTGCGAACGAGGAAGACTCTAGCTGGTCAGAGCCGGAACTGCGAAATCGCCCTCGGTTCACCGTCAGGTCTCGTCCCCGATGACCGGCTGGGGGAGGGTGCCCGCGTTGTGTTCCAGGAGCCGCCAGCCCCGCGCCCCCTGGCCGAGCACCGACCAGCAGCAGTTGGAGAGGCCGCCGAAACGCTCCCAGTGCACCGGGTCGAGGTCGAGCAGCCGGCCGAGCATGGTGCGGATGGTGCCGCCGTGGCTGACCACCACCAGGGTGCCGTCCTCCGGCAGCTTCTCGACCGCCGCCAGCACCACCGGCACCGCGCGGTCCGCGACCTCGGTGGCCAGCTCGCCGCCGCCGCGCCGGACCGGCTCGCCCTGCGCCCACGCGTCGAACTGCTCCGGGAACCGGGCCCGGATCTCGGTGTTGGTCAGCCCCTGCCACGCGCCCGCGTAGGTCTCCCGCAGGCCCTCGTGGTGGTCCACCCCGAGGCCGGTGACCTTGCCCAGCTCGGCGGCGGTGTGCCGGGCGCGCTGGAGGTCAGAGGAGACCAGCAGGTCGGGCTGGAGGCCGGCGAGCAGCCGGGCCGACCGCCTGGCCTGCTCGACACCCTGCTCGGTGAGCGGGATGTCGGTGCTGCCCTGGAAGCGGGACTCCAGGTTCCAGGCGGTCTGGCCGTGCCGCCAGAAGACGATGCGCGGTCCCCGCGCGGCGCGGCTCAGCTCTCGTCCTCGGAGAGGCCGGAGACGGCGTTGCCCGCGGCGTCGGTGACGGCGTTCTCGGGCCGGTTGCGGGTGGCCACCGCGTCGGCCGGCAGCGGCACCTCGGGGCAGTCCTTCCAGAGCCGGTCGAGGGAGTAGAAGGAGCGCTCCTCGGAGTGCTGGACGTGCACCACGATGTCCAGGTAGTCGAGCAGGATCCAGCGGCCCTCGCGCTCGCCCTCGCGGCGGACCGGCTTGATGTCGAGCTGCTCGCGCAGCTGGTCCTCGATCTCCTCCGCGATGGCCCGCACCTGGCGGTCGTTGGCGGCCGAGGCGATCAGGAAGGCGTCGGTGATCGACAGCACCTCGCTGACGTCGAAGGCGATGATGTCGTGGGCCAGCTTGTCGGCCGCCGCCTGGGCGGCGACGTTGAGGAGTTCCTGGCTGTGGTCGGTGACGGTCACGTTGTACTTCCCGCTCGATGGCAATAACGCCTTCCAGGATCTCACGAACGGACCGGGGCCCGGATCGTCCGATCCGGGCCCCGGCTTCCACGCGCTCGATCGAGCGGCTACGGAGCCTTCGGCGGCTGGTAGTCCTTGCCCAGGACGACCACCAGATCCGCGTTCTGTGCGTCGGCAGCCTTCTTCACCACGGTCTCCGGCAGCGCCAGCGCACCGGCCAGGGCCTTGGCGTCCGCGGCCCGGGCGTCGTCGGTGTAGCGGATCTCGGTGGTCGCCTGCACGGCCGCCTTGGCGGTGCTGGGCACCAGCTCCAGACCCGCGTTGACCGCCTGGACCCCCGCGGCGGTGGCGCTCTGGTCGTTGCCCGAGGCGTTCACGACCGAGACCCGGGTGGCCGCGCCGCCCGCGGTGACCGCCCCCGCCTTCACCGTGCCGCCGAGGATCTCCTTGACCTGCTGGCCGGCCGTGGCCTCGTCCAGCGTGCCGTCCGACTTCACCTTGAGCGTGCTGCCCGCCAGGTGCCCGTCCTTGGCCTGGCCGGCCAGCAGCGCGAGCACCCCGCCGAGCTTCTTCTCCGGCAGCGACGGATCCAGCACCGCGTTCATCCGGTGCACGTCGTCGGTGGACTCCGCCAGGTCGGTCGGCATGGCGCGGATCACCGCCTCCAGCACCTTCCCGAACCGGGCCAGCTGGGCGTCCCGGCCCTCGGTCGGCGCCTGGTACGTGGCGTAGGCGACCGAGGCCTTGCCGGTCAGCATCACGCCCTTGCCGACCGTGGCGAGCACCTTGCCGTCCGGCTTGTTGCCCTCACGCACCTCGACGTCGGTGTCCACCTTGACCCCGCCCAGCTGGGCGACGAGCAGCTCCAGGTACGGGGTGTCCAGCCGCCAGGTGCCGCCCACCGGGGCGCCGAGCACGGTGCTCAGCCCCTCCCGGGTGGCGGAGGCGCCGATCGTGTCCAGCCCCTGGCCGACCGTGACGACGCCGGTGTCGCCGGTACCGGGCAGCTTCAGGGTGTCGGGCAGCATCAGCACCGAGCCCTTGTGGCCGGCGGCGTCGTTCACCAGCATCGCGGTGGAGACCTTCCCCTGCAGGTCACGCAGGTGCACCACGTTGACCTGCCGGTCGCCGGCCACCGCGGCCGCGTCCTCGCCGCCGCCGAGCTTCCCGTCCCACCACAGGTAGCCGACGGCCCCGGCGGCCAGGACCGCCAGCACCACCAGCAGACCGAGCAGCCGGTTGCGCAGCCGGCGGCGGCGCTCGGCCCGGACCTCGCTGCGCGACTCGGCGAACTTCAGCCAGTCGATGACGTCCTCGGACTCCTCCGCCTGCTCGTCCACGAAGGTGAACTCGCCGGTCGTGTAGTTGTCCTTCGGGGCCCGGGTGGTCCGGCGCCCGCCGACCTGCTCGGAGGGCTGCGCCGGCTCGGCCGGCGGCGCGGCTGCGGGAGCGGGCGCAGCGGGCCTGGGCCGCGGGGGCGCGGGCGGCGCCGCCTGCTGGACGGGCTGCTGCGCGGCGTACGGGTCCTGGACGTAGAACTGCTGGTCGTGGGAGTACCCCTGGCCGAAGGCGGGGGAAGGGTCGTGGACCGGCTGCTCGGGCCGGTACGGCTGCTGCTGCTGGTAGTAGCCCTGCTGCCCGCCCTGGTGGTAGCCCTGGCCGTACCCCTGCGAAGGGCCCTGGTAGGGCTGCTGCCCCTGGGGGTACCCCTGGCCGTAGGCGGGGGAAGGGTCGTGCACGGGCTGCTCGGGCTGGTACGGCTGCTGCTGGTAGTAGCCCTGCTGCTGGCCCTGGCCGTACTGCTGCCCGTCCTGGGGGTACCCCTGGCCGTAGGCCGGGGCAGGATCCTGGTACGGCTGCTGCTGGTACGGGTACCAGGTCCCGTCGTCCTGGCCGCGGTCTGGCGATCCGGTCACGCCGCCCCTCCCGGGTTCAAGGCTGGGCCGGCGCGTAGAGCGCCCGCTTGTCGATGTAACGGACCACGCCGTCCGGTACCAGGTACCAGACCGGCTCGCCCTTGGCGACCCGGTTGCGGCAGTCGGTGGAGGAGATGGCCAGCGCGGGCACCTCCACCAGGGAGACTCCTCCGGCCGGCAGACCGGCGTCGGAGAGAGTGTGCCCCGGGCGGGTGCAGCCGATGAAGTGGGCGAGCTCGAAGAGTTCCTCGGAGTCCCGCCAGGAGAGGATCTGGGCGAGGGCGTCGGCGCCGGTGATGAAGAACAGCTCGGCGTCCGGGTGGAGCGCGTGCAGGTCGCGCAGGGTGTCCACGGTGTAGGTCGGGCCGTCCCGGTCGATGTCGATCCGGCTGACCGAGAACTGCGGGTTCTCGGCGGTGGCTATGACCGTCATCAGGTAGCGGTCCTCGGCGGCCGAGACGCTGCGGTCCAGCTTCTGCCACGGCTGCCCGGTCGGCACGAAGATCACCTCGTCGAGGTGGAACGCGCTCGCGACCTCACTGGCGGCGACCAGGTGGCCGTGGTGAATGGGGTCGAAGGTGCCGCCCATCACGCCGAGTCGCCTCTTCGCCACGCCCTGCGCGGCCCCGGCCTGCTCTCTCATGGCGCCACACCTTACGCGACCCGGATTGCCACCGGGAAAGCGCGAGTCCGCGGGGCCCCGGCCGGGGCCCCGCGCGGCCGCCCGGGTCAGCGGTCGCGGTTGAAACGCGTGGTCACGAAGAGCAGGAGCAGCAGGATGAACAGTGCGCCGCCGCCGGTCAGGTACGGGCTGAGGCTCTCGTGGTTGCCGCCCTCGGCGAGCTGGGTGAGGGCGGGCAGTGCAGCGTTGCTCATGGTCGGCAGGACCTTCTCGGCTCGGTGACGGACCAGGGGTGCGGGCCTGGGTGGCCCGCGCGCTCATCGTACGGGGGGTGCCCCCGCAACCGCGCGGCGGCCCACCGCGTCCACCAGGTGGGTGGCGGACCAGCAGACGGACGGGCCGTCAGCCGACGTCCGGTCAGCCCGGGCCGCGTCGGCCGGCTCAGTTGTTGCGGCCGGCCCGCAGCAGCATCCAGGCCAGCAGTCCGACGCCGACGAAGGACGCGACCACGATGATCCGCAGGAACAGGCCCGGACCGTTCTCGGTCGAGATCGGACCGGCCAGGTGCGCCAGGGCGGCAGGGGACATCGCGGGACTCCTCGGGTGCTGCGGGGTGCTGCTCGGCGGCCCGGCCCCGTCGCGGGGCCCGGCCCTGCCAGGGTAGACCGGCTTACGCCGGGACGCCGGGTCCGGGGACGAGTACGGGCGTACGGACGTTGGAGCCATCAGCAGCGGGGGCCGGCCGGGGAGCCGGTGCCGGCATCGACCAGGGAGGTACTCAAGCATGTCCGATCTGACCAAGGAGACCGCGCCGAGCCGGCGCCGCCAGCGCTTCCCGGAGATCTCCACCCGGGCCTGGGAGCACCCGGCGGACCGCTCGGCGCTGGTGGCCCTGCGCAAGCTCAGCGGCTTCGACGACGTCCTCAAGAAGCTCGCGGGGCTGGTCTCCGAGCGCAGCGTCCGGCTGATGTTCCTGGCCACCGCGGTGCGGACGTCCGAGCGGCAGTTCCCCGAACTGCACAACATGGTCAGGGACGCCGCCTACGTGCTGGACCTGGAGAAGGTCCCGGACCTGTACGTGACGCAGGACCCGACGGTCAACGCCATGTGCATCGGCATGGACACCCCGATCATCGTGCTGACCAGCGGCCTGGTCGAGCTGCTCGACGAGGAGGAGCTGCGGGCCGTGGTCGGCCACGAGGTCGGGCACGCGATGTCCGGGCACGCGGTCTACCGGACGATGCTGCTGATCCTCACCAACATCGCCGCCCGGATCGCCTGGCTGCCGCTCGGCAACCTGGCCATCACCGCGGTCATCACCGCGCTCAAGGAGTGGTTCCGCAAGGCCGAGCTCTCCTGCGACCGGGCCGGCCTGCTGGCCGGGCAGGACCTGCAGGCCTCGATGCGCGGCCTGATGAAGCTGGCCGGCGGCCACAACCTGGCCGAGATGAACGTGGACGCCTTCCTGGAGCAGGCCGAGGAGTACGACAAGGCCGGCGACCTGCGGGACGGCGTGCTCAAGCTGCTCCAGGTGCTGCCGCAGACCCACCCGTTCGCGGTGGTGCGGGTGGCCAAGCTCAAGAAGTGGGCGGAGAGCGAGGAGTACCGCTCGATCCTGGCCGGCGCCTACCCGCGCCGCGGCGACGACCCGGACGCCAGGGTCGGCGCCCAGTGGAAGGCCGCCGCGGACTCGTACTCGCAGTCGGTCAAGGAGAGCAAGGACCCGCTGATGGGCCTGCTGCGGGACGTGGCCGGCGGGGTCGGCACGGTCGGCGGCAAGCTCCGGGACACCTTCGCGGGGGCCCGCACCGGCTCCGGCCCGGACACCGGCGCGGGCTCCGACGGCCCGGCCGCGGACAGCCCCAACGGCTCCGCCTGACGGTCGGCGGCGCGGGGTGTCAGCCGGTGATCGGGCCCAGCACCCCGCACAGCTGCCAGGCCGGACGGGCGTGGTCGGTCGGGCTGAGCGCTGCCGGCGGGGTGCCCTGCGCGCCCGCCGGCAGCGGCTGCAGATAACCGGCCGCGTCGGCGCCGCAGGAGGTCGGCCCGGCGTGGACCACCGCGTCGGCCAGCCGCACCCGGCCCGCGCCGATGTCACCGTGCTCGAACTCGAACCGCAGCTCCCGGCGGACGGAGAACAGCGTGGCGGGCGCCTCACCCGTCCCGGCCGGCCGCACCGCGTAGACGAAGGTGTGGTCCGCGGCGATCTCCAGCGTCCCGCTGTCCGCCTCCACCACCCGGGCCTGCCCCGCCACCTTCACCCGCTCGGTCGCCAGCGCGACCTTGCCCGGGTCGAAGCGCACCAGCCAGCCGGTGGCGGCGTGCCGCTGGTCGTCCTGCGGGGCGTTGAGGCTGTCGTCGTACTGCGTCTGCTCACCCGCCGTCACCAGGGACCGGGCCCGGCCGGTCTCGCCCTGCACCAGCGTGCTCGGCGCCAGCGAGGACGCCATCAGGTACTGCTTCACGCTGTCCAGGGCCCGGCCGACCTCGGCCTGGGTGAAGTGCGCGGTACCCACCGCGGCCGGCAGGCCCAGGCCCGCGGCCCCGTCCGCGAAGTCCGCCGGCAGCCCGGCGAACGGATCACCCGGATCGACGACCGGCGCGACCGCCCCCGCCGGGCTCAGCGCCACCAGGGTCGAGGTCAGCTGGGTGCCGCCGGCCGCACCGCCGGCCCGGTGCGGGGAGCTCACCCCGAAGTACACCGCGGCGGCGAACGCCAGCACCACGAGCAGCAGCAGCGCGACGGCCTGCCTGGGCAGCGAGCCCAGCGCCCCGAAGCCGACCCGGGCCCGGGTGGCATGCGCGTAGCCACCGCCCAGCCGCTCCTGCGCGGAGAGTTCCTGGATCCGGGCAGCGCGGACGAACGATTCGTCGAAGACCACGGACCGGAACTCGTCCTCGTTGCCGGAGCCGCCCTCGGGGGTACCCTCGGGAGGCTCGCGCGGGTCACCCATACCACCAGGGTAGACGCGGGCCCGGCCCGGTACGAGGGGCCGTGCGCAACTTCCGCCCGCGGCCGGCTCAGCCCGAGGGCAGGCCCGCCACCGCGGGCGTCGGGCCGACCGCGGCGCCCGTGCTGCTGCCGCTCTCCGGCCGGCGCGGCCGCTCGTCCGCGCCACCGCCGGTGCCCCGGTAGATCGCGGCCACCGCGACGGCCACCACGCTGATGCCCATCACCACCGCCAGCACCCAGGCCACCGGCCGGTGCCAGCGCTGCTGCGCGACATCCCGGCCCCGGCTCGGGCCGATCCGGTCGGACCGGCCCGGACGGCCCCAGCGGGAGCGCCGCCGGGAGCGGTCCAGCGCGGACCAGGGATCGGGATACCGCCGGTCGTCGTCGAGACCGCGCGGATGCGGGCGCAGCTCGAGCGGCAGCCCCTCCCCCGAGGTCGTCAGGTCATAGCCCCGACCGGCGCCGGCCGCGTCCGGCTCGAACCTCGCCTCGGCGGCAGCCAGCTGCCGCTCCAGCGCGCTCGGCTCACGGACCGCGGCGGACCGGACGAACGCCTCGTCGAAGACCACGGTGGCGAACTCGTCGTCCGCACCACCGTGATCGGCGCCGTCGGGGTACGGCGAACCCCCCACATCGTCAGCCACGGATTCAGCGTATTACCGGTCGGCCCGTTTGTCTGGGGCTCCCGGCAGTTGGTCCGGCACCCGGGTGGCGCGGTCCGCCCGTCCGCCGGCTCCGGATCAGGACCCGACGGTCGGGGTCGCCTCGCCGCGGACGTGCCCGTCACCGGTGACGATGTACTTGGTGGAGGTCAGCTCGGGCAGGCCCATCGGGCCGCGGGCGTGCAGCTTCTGGGTGGAGATGCCGATCTCCGCGCCGAAGCCGAACTCGCTCCCGTCGGTGAACCGGGTCGAGGCGTTGACGGCCACGGTGGTGGCGTCCACCAGCTGGGTGAAGCGGCGGGCCGCGGCCTGCGAGGTGGTCACGATCGCCTCGGTGTGGCCGGAGGACCAGCGACGGATGTGCGCGACCGCCGCGTCCAGGGAGGGCACCACGGCCGCGGCCAGGTCGTAGGAGAGGTACTCGGTCTCCCAGTCCTCCTCGGTGGCCGGCACCACGGTCGCCGCGGAGCCCTCCGCGGCCTTCAGCACCGCCTCGTCGCCGTGCACCGTCACTCCGGCCTCGGCCAGCGCCGCCAGGGCGAGCGGCAGGAAGTCCTCCGCGACGTCCTGGTGCACCAGCAGGGTCTCGGCCGAGTTGCAGACGCTGACCCGCTGCGCCTTGGAGTTGAGCAGGATGCCGACGGCCATCGCCAGGTCGGTCTGCGCGTCCACGTAGACGTGGCAGTTGCCGGTGCCGGTCTCGATCACCGGGACGGTCGAGCCCTCGACCACGGTGCGGATCAGCGAGGCACCGCCGCGCGGGATCAGCACGTCGACCAGGCCGCGGGCCCGCATCAGCTCCTGCACCGAGTCCCGGCTCTCGCCCGGCACCAGCTGAACGGCGTCGGCCGGCAGGCCCGCCCCGGCCACGGCGTCCCGCACCACGGCGACCAGCGCGGTGTTGGAGCGGTACGCGGAGGCCGAACCGCGCAGCAGCACCGCGTTGCCGGACTTCAGGCAGAGCGCGGCGGCGTCCACCGTCACGTTCGGCCGGGCCTCGTAGATGATGCCGACCACGCCGAGCGGCACCCGCACCTGGCGCACGTCCAGGCCGTTGGGCAGCGTGTAGCCGCGGACCACCTCGCCGACCGGGTCGGGCAGGCCGGCCACGTCCCGCACGTCGGCGGCGATCGCGGCGATCCGCTCCGCGTTCAGGGTGAGCCGGTCCACCACCGACTCGGCGGTGCCGGCCTCCCGGGCCCGCGTGACGTCCTCGGCGTTGGCCGCGGTGATCTCCGCGGTCCGCGCCACCAGTGCGTCGGCGATCGCCAGCAGCGCGGCGTCCTTGACGCGGCGCGGCAGCGGGGCGAGCTCGGCGGCCGCCTCCCGGGCACGGCGCGCGGCGGCGAGGACGGGGCTGTCGGTGGTGGCGTGGTCGCTCATGCCGCAAAGAGTAGCGACTCCCGCGCGCTCGTCCGGCCCGCACTCTGTCCGGTGAGACGTCGGGCGGCCCTGATCGCGCCGGAGTCCCGCGTGCCACGGCCCTGGCCCCGGCGCCGGGGAGCCCTAGTACGGGTGCACACCGCCGAGGTGCGGGGGCGGGTCCCCGAAGCCCTCGGCCACCCGTTTGTGGTACGTCGGGCGGTCGACGACCTCCAGGCCGACGATCTCCCACGGCGGGAGGTTCGCCGAGCCCTTGTGCTCGCCCCACAGCCGCAGCGCGATGGCGGCCGCGTCGTGCAGGTCGCGGGCCTCCTCCCAGTAGCGGATCTCCGCGTGGTCGGTCGCGTAACGGGCCGTCAGAAAGAAGGAGTGGTCGTGTGCCAGGCGCTCCAGCGCCGTCCGCAGCTCGCCGAGCGGGGTGGCGCGGCCCGCCACGCTGAGCACCACGTGCCACAGCCTTCCCTGCTCGGGCTGCGGCTGTTCGTCCTCGACGTGCGGGTGCAACTCCCGGACGGTCTCACGCGGCTGGTGCTGCGGCGGCTGCTCGGCCCGGCGGCCGCCCGCGATGCTGGTCAGCCTCCGCTCCGCCGTCTCTCCGGGCAGTGCTCCCTGGAGCCTGCGTCCCACCGGCGGCCTCCTGTTCGGCGACGACACTGTCCGGACCCGGCCGGGCCCGCCTGACCCTCTCCCCCTCGGGGCCTTCCGTCAGCCGCGCAGGACGACCAGGTCGTCACGGTGGACGACCTCGCGCTCGTACTCGGCACCGAGCTCCTGGGCCAGTTCCCGGGTGGACCGGCCGAGCAGACGGGGCAACTCCCTCGCATCAAAGTTGACCAGTCCGCGGCCGACGATGTGGCCGTTTTCGCCAAGAAGGTCGACCGGATCACCCGCGGTGAAGTCCCCGTCCACCCGGGTCACCCCGGCGGGCAGCAGCGACTTCCCACCGTGCACCACGGCATCCACCGCGCCGGCGTCCAGGTGCAGCGCGCCGCGCGGGGTGGAGGCGTGCTCCAGCCAGAGCAGGCGGTCGGCGGAGCGGTGCCCGGTGCGCTGGAAGAGCGTGCCGGTGGGCCGGCCGGCCAGCGCGTCGGCGGCCTGGCTGGCGGCCGTGAGCACGACCGGGATGCCCGCGCCGGTGGCGATCCGGGCCGCCTCGATCTTGGTCACCATGCCGCCGGTGCCGACCCCGGCCTTGCCGGCGCTGCCGATCTCGATCCCGTCGAGGTCCTGCGGGCCGCGCACCAGCTCGATCCGGCTGGTGCCGGGCCGGCTCGGGTCGCCGTCGTACAGGCCGTCCACGTCCGAGAGCAGCACCAGCAGATCGGCGCGGACCAGGTGGGCGACCAGCGCGGCCAGCCGGTCGTTGTCACCGAACTTGATTTCGGCGGTGGCGACGGTGTCGTTCTCGTTGACGATCGGCATCGCGCCCATCGCCAGCAGCTGGTCCAGGGTGCGGTACGCGTTGCGGTAGTGCACCCGGCGGCTGGCGTCCTCGGCGGTCAGCAGTACCTGGCCGACCCGCACGCCGTACCGGGCGAAGGAGGCGGTGTACCGGGCCACCAGGAGCCCCTGGCCGACGCTGGCGGCCGCCTGCTGCCGGGCCAGGTCGCTGGGGCGCTTCTCCAGCCCGAGCGGCGCCAGTCCGGCCGCGATGGCACCGGAGGAGACCAGCACCACGTCCGGGGCGTCCGGACGGCTGCGGACCTTGGCCAGGGCGTCGACCAGCGCGTCCACCCGGTCGGCGTCCAGGCCGCCGGCCGCGGTGGTGAGCGAGGAGGAGCCGACCTTGACGACGATCCGCCGCGCGGTCAGAACTTCCTGCCGCAGTGTCTGATCCGTCATCAGTGCCCTCCGGTCGTACGGGATCGAGCCCACCGGCCCGATCGCAATCTACGGGATGTCACCGCGGCGCCCGCACGCCGTTTCACCCCATGGACGTACGGCCCCGGGGTACGGGTCACCCCCGGGAGCACGCGGTCTCCCGCGCTCCCGGGGGTGACCCGCAGGCTGTGCCTAGTAGTCCTCGTCGTCGCCCTCGAGCGCCTGGCGGCTGGAGGACAGCGCCTCGAAGGCCAGGTACTCGCTCTCGGCGGCGTCGCGGCCCTTCTGCTTCTCGCGGCGGCGGTCGACGGCCGGACGCTGGGTCTCCATCCGGTGGTCCTCGCCGCGGCGGCCGAGCATCTCCGCACCGGCGGCCATGGTCGGCTCCCAGTCGAAGACCACGGCGTTGTCCTCGGGGCCGATGATGACGGTGTCGCCCTCCTGGGCGCCCACCTTCCACAGCTGGTCCTCGACGCCGAGCCGGGCGAGCCGGTCCGCGAGGTAGCCGACGGCCTCGTCGTTGGAGAAGTCGGTCTGGCGGACCCAGCGCTCCGGCTTGATGCCCCGGATGCGGAAGGCGCCGTCCTCCTCGCTGATGGTGAAGCCCGCGTCGTCGACCGCGGTGGGCCGCAGCACGATCCGGGTGGACTCCTGCACCGGCTTGGCGGCCCGCGCCTCGGTGACGATCTGCGCCAGCGCGTAGTTCAGCTCGCGCAGGCCCTTGTGGGCGAGCGCGGAGACCTCGAAGACGCGGTAGCCGCGCTCCTCCAGGGAGGCCCGGGTGAGGTCGGCGATGTCCTGGCCGTCCGGGACGTCGACCTTGTTGAGCGCGACCAGCCGCGGCCGGTTCTCCAGGCCGCCGTAGGCCGACAGCTCGGACTCAATGGTCTCCAGGTCGGTCAGCGGGTCGCGGCCGGGCTCCAGGGTGGCGCAGTCCAGGACGTGCACCAGCACCTCGCAGCGCTCGACGTGCCGCAGGAACTCCAGGCCCAGTCCCCGGCCCTGGCTGGCGCCGGGGATCAGGCCGGGGACGTCGGCGATGGTGTAGACGGTGTCGCCGGCGGTGACCACGCCGAGGTTGGGGATCAGGGTGGTGAAGGGGTAGTCCGCGATCTTGGGCTTGGCGGCGGAGAGCACCGAGATCAGCGAGGACTTGCCGGCGCTCGGGTAGCCGACCAGGGCCACGTCCGCGACGGACTTGAGCTCCATCACGATGTCGCCGGCCTCGCCGGGCTCGCCGAGCAGGGCGAAGCCGGGGGCCTTGCGCCGGGCGGAGGCCAGCGAGGAGTTGCCGAGGCCGCCGCGGCCGCCGGCGGCGGCGACGAAGCTGGTGCCGTGGCCGACCAGGTCGGCGAGCACGTTGCCCTTCTTGTCCAGCACCACGGTGCCGTCCGGGACAGGCAGGACGAGGTCCTCGCCGTTGGCGCCGGTACGGTGACCGCCCGCGCCGGGCTTGCCGTTGGTGGCCTTGCGCTTGGGAGAGTGGTGGTACTCGAGCAGGGTGGTGACGTTGGCGTCGACCGTGAGGATGACGCTGCCGCCCTCACCGCCGTTGCCGCCGTCGGGCCCGCCGAGCGGCTTGAACTTCTCCCGGTGCACGGAGGCGCAGCCGTGGCCCCCGTTACCCGCGGCGACGTACAGCTCGACGCGGTCCACGAAGGTGGTCATGGGATGTGCCTCCAGTGCGAAGAAATGATGTTCCTGCGGTAAAACACGGAGGGTGGACCGGGTCATCCCGGCCCACCCTCACTGTGAGTCTTGACGCAAGGTCAGCAGACTCAGGCCTCGACGGCCACGATGTTGACGACCTTGCGGCCGCGACGGTTGCCGAACTGGACCGCACCGGCGGTCAGCGCGAACAGGGTGTCGTCGCCACCACGGCCGACACCGGCACCCGGGTGGAAGTGGGTGCCGCGCTGGCGGACGATGATCTCGCCGGCGCTGACGACCTGGCCGCCGAAGCGCTTGACGCCGAGGCGCTGGGCGTTCGAGTCACGGCCGTTACGGGTAGAGCTTGCGCCCTTCTTGTGTGCCATCTCGCTATCCCCTTACTTGCTGACGGAGTCGATGCTGGTGATCCGCACAGCGGTGTGCTGCTGACGGTGACCCTGGCGGCGACGGTAGCCGGTCTTGTTCTTGTAGCGCAGGATGACGATCTTCTCACCCTTGGTCTGGTCGACGACCTCGGCGTGAGCCTTCACACCGGCCAGCACCCACGGGTCGGAGGTGACAGCGTCACCGTCGACGATGAGGATGGTCGAGAGCTCGACCGAGTCACCCGCCTTGGCCTCAATACGGTCAATCTCCAGCACGTCGCCGACGGCGACCTTGTGCTGGCGGCCGCCTGCGCGAACGATCGCGTACATGCGGTACCCACTTTCTGTACTCGGTCGGAACTCGCCGATGCCAGCCACCTGGGTACGGACACAGGGGCCTCCCCCAGGTCAGAAGGACTGAACCCGGGAGGTGATCTGCTCGGGAGCGCGGCGTTAAACACGCCAAGGGTCAAGAATACGGACCAGCCGCCCAACGGGCAAACCGGGCCCGACCCGGCGCCGGCCGGGCCCCGGAAGAGGGCCCGGCCGACACCCGGGGCTTACTCGGACGCCGTATCACCTTCGGCGGCCGCGGCCTTCTTGGCCGCCGCGCTGGTCCGCTTGGTGGCGGTCTTGCGGGCGGTGGTCTTCTTGGCAGCGGCGGTCTTCTTGGCCGCCGTCGCCGTGGTGGTGGCCTTCTTGGCGGCGGCCTTGCGCGGGGCCCGCTTCTTCGGAGCCGGGGCCTCCTCGGCCTCCTCCGCGACGACGGGCTGCTCCTCGGCCGGGGCCGCCTCGGCGGGCACCTCGACCTCGTCGGCCGGGGCCTGCTCGGCGACGGGCGCCTCGACCGGCTCGGTCACCGGCTCCTGGGCGGGCTGCTGCTCGGCCGCGGCCGACAGCGCGGCCTCGACCACGGCGTCGGCGCGGGCCTGCAGCACCACGATCTCGGCCTCGCCCGGCGCACCGGCCGGAGCCGTCGCCTTGCGGACCGCACGGCGGCGGGTACGGCCGGCGGCCGGCGCGGGCGCCGCGGCCGGGATCTCGACCAGGCTCGGCTGCGGAGCGGGCTCCACGGCCTCGACCGGGGTGACCGGCTCCTCGACCGCGATCTCCAGCTGCTCGACGGCCTCGGGCTCGACGACCTCGAAGGTCTCCTCCGCCTCGGCCTCGGCCTCGAACTCACCCTCGGCGCTCTCCAGCGCCTCCGGCTCGTTCTGCGCGGCGCCGCCCTTGCCCCGGCGGCGGCGCTTGACGCTGCCCGAGCCCGCGGCCTCGCCGGCCGTCTCGGTCCTGCCGCCACCGCCGTGGCTGTGCGGCTGGTCCATGTGGACGATGACGCCGCGCCCGTTGCAGTGCACGCAGGACTCGGAGAAGGACTCCAGCAGACCCTGGCCGACCCGCTTGCGGGTCATCTGCACCAGGCCGAGCGAGGTGACCTCGGCCACCTGGTGCTTGGTCCGGTCCCGGCCCAGGCACTCCAGCAGACGGCGCAGCACCAGGTCCCGGTTGGACTCCAGCACCATGTCGATGAAGTCGATCACGATGATGCCGCCGAGGTCGCGCAGCCGCAGCTGGCGGACGATCTCTTCGGCCGCCTCGATGTTGTTACGGGTGACGGTCTCCTCGAGGTTGCCGCCCTGGCCGACGAACTTGCCGGTGTTGACGTCGACGACGATCATCGCCTCGGTCCGGTCGATCACCAGCGAACCACCGCTGGGCAGCCAGACCTTGCGGTCCAGCGCCTTCATCAGCTGCTCGTCGATCCGGTAGGTGGCGAACACGTCCACGTCGGACGTCCAGCGCTGGAGCCGGTCCGCGAGGTCGGGGGCCACGCCGCCGACGTACTCGTGGATGGTGTTCCACGCCTCGTTGCCGCTGACGATGACCTTGGTGAAGTCCTCGTTGAAGATGTCGCGGACGACCCGGACGGTCATGTCCGGCTCGCCGTAGAGCAGCGCCGGGGCGTTGCCGGTGGCGGCCTTCTTCTGGATCTCCTCCCACTGCGCCTGCAGGCGCTGCACGTCACGCGTCAGCTCGTCCTCGCTGGCGCCCTCGGCGGCGGTGCGCACGATGACGCCCGCGTCGTCCGGGACGATCTTCTTGAGGATCTGCTTCAGCCGGGCGCGCTCGTTCTCCGGGAGCTTGCGGCTGATGCCGGTCATCGAGCCCTCGGGCACGTAGACCAGGTAGCGGCCGGGCAGCGAGATCTGGCTGGTCAGACGGGCACCCTTGTGACCGATCGGGTCCTTGGACACCTGGACCAGCACCGACTGGCCGGACTTCAGCACCGACTCGATCCGGCGCGGGCCGCCGTGGCCCATCGCACCGAAGTTGACCTCACCGGCGTACAGCACCGCGTTGCGGCCCTTGCCGATGTCGACGAACGCGGCCTCCATCGACGGCAGCACGTTCTGGACCTTGCCCAGGTAGACGTTGCCGACGTACGAGGTGGCCTGCTCCTTGTTGACGTAGTGCTCGACGAGCACGCCGTCCTCCAGGACGCCGATCTGGGTGCGCAGGCCGTTCTGGCGCACCACCATCACGCGCTCGACCGACTCGCGGCGGGCCAGGAACTCGGCCTCGGTGATGATCGGCACCCGGCGGCGGCCCAGCTCGCGGCCCTCGCGGCGGCGCTGCTTCTTCGCCTCCAGGCGGGTCGAGCCCTTGATGGACTGCACCTCGTCCGGGTCGAAGGCCGGCTCGGTGGAGCGGCGGCGCGGCTCGCGCACCTTCACCACCGTGCGGACGCCGTCCTCGGTGGTCTCGGCGGCCACCTCGACGCCGGCCTCGCCACTGCGGCGACGGCGACGGCGACGGCGACGCGAGGAGGACAGGCCGGAGGCCAGGTCGTCCTCGTCCTCGTCCTCCTCCTCGGCGGCAGCGGACGGCTCCTCGGCCGACTCGGCGGCCACCGTCTCGGTGTCGGTCTCGTTCTCGTCGTTCTCACCACGGCGGCGGCGACGGCCACCGCGGCGGCGACGACGGGACGGACGGCCGTCCTCGTCCCACTCGGCCTCGGTCTCCGGGCCGGACTCGGGCGCCTCGACGGGCGCCTCGACGGCGGCCGGCTCGGGCTGCTGCGCGCGGGCCTCGGCCTGCACGCGGGCCTCCTGGGCACGCGCCTCCTGGGCCCGGGACTCCTGGACGCGGGCCTCCTGCTGGGACCGGCCCTCGGGGCGGACCCGCACGGAGGTGCGGACCCGGCGGCGACGGCCGACCCCGCTGTACTCGAACTCGTCCTCGGTCTGCTCGGCGGCGGGCGCGGCGGCCTTCGCCGCCGGTGCCTTCGCGGCCTTGGCGGGCTGCGCGGGGGCGGCGGCAGGCTCGGCTGCCGGTGCCGGGGCGGCCACGAACGGAGTCGGCTCCTGGAAGACCGGGGCCTGGAAGATCGCGGTGGAGGGGCGCACCGCGCGGCGGCGCACCCGCTGCGGCGGCTCCGCCTCGGCGGGGGCCTCGACGACCGGGGCCTCGGCCTCGGCGGCGACCGGGGTCTCCGGCTCGGCCTCCTCGGCCTCCTCGGCCTCCTGCGGCTCCTCGGCGGCGGCCGGCTCGGCGGCGGGGGTCTCGACGACCGGCGCGGCCTCGACGACCCGGCGGCGACGCGGCCGACGGGCCGGGGTCTCCTCGGCGGCGGGCTCGGCGGCCGGCTCGACGACGGCCTCGGCCACCGGCTCGGCGGCCGGCGCACCGGCCGGCGACTCGGCACGCTTGCGGGTGCGGCGGGCCCGGACCGGCTTCTCGGCGGCCGGCTCGGCGGCGGGGGTCTCGGCAGCGGGGGTCTCGACGACCGGCTCCGCCACCGGCTCGGCGGCAGGCGCCTCGACGGCGGCCTCCGGCGCACCGGCCGGCGACTCGACGCGCTTACGGGTACGGCGGGCACGGACCGGCTTCTCGGCCGGCGGCTCGACGGCGGCCGGCTCGGTGGCGGCCGGGGCCTCGGCGACCGGGGCCTCGGCGGGCACTACGGTCTCGGCGCTCTCGGCGGCAGCGCCCTGCGGCGCACCGGCCGGGCGGGAGACCGCCCGGCGGCGACGGCGCGGCGGAGCGGCGGAAACGCCGTCGGCATCATGGTCGGCCGGTGCCGCAGACGACTGCGGTTCGGTGTTCTCGAGCATGCGGGTGGATCTCCCGTCAGGCCCCCGGGCTCCGTATCCGAGCACGGCGGGCCACCGGGGTTCCGGTCGGTCGCGATGATCGCGGACCGACTCCCACGGCGCCGCCGTGCGGACGCGAGGCCGCACAGGGGCTCGTAGTCTCGCTCGGCGCCCCGCACGGTGCGGGGTGTCGAAAGTCTTCTGGTCTGGGCCAGTGTTCTCAGTTGTCCGGGCCACTTCCGGACCCGGCCTGGTTGGCTGCCAGGCGGGTTCCTCCGGGCCGGTTGCGGGCCGGAGGAAGGATCCTCGGGCCGGCCGACCATCCGGGTCGGCAGGCCGCAAGGGCTGGCCTTCGTGGTCGACGGCGCTCGCTCCCCTGGGGAGCCGCGGGGCCCGTGGAGCCGCGGCTCCGGAACAAGTCCGGACCGGGGCTCCCGCCCACTCGGCGGACGCGGATGCGCGCAGCCAGGCGGCCTCTACTGGCCGGCCGTGGCCGCTGCGCGGTCGAGCGCCAGCGGGTCGGTCACCGTGCCGGACTCCTCGTCGAGCGGCCCCTGCGCCAGCCTGGTCACCTCAGCGGGGACCGGCGGCGCCAGGTCGGCCGTCACACGGAGACCGGACAAAACGTCGTCGGGTCGTACGGCGGGTGTGGCGTGTCGTACTACCAGCCGCAGTATCGCACAGGGACCGCCGGTCCGAACATCACCGGTACCGTCCGTACCGGTGTCGTTACCATTCCCGACCTGCGCCGCTACAACCTCGAGCGTGGCGACCGCGGCACGCGCGTCGAATACCCGCATGCCGTTCTTGGTCTGGCGCTGCACCTCGACGGCCTCCGCGGCCAGGAACGCGGCGACCGCGCGGTCGGCCTCCTGCTGCGGCACCCCGTCGAGTTTCAGCTGCCACTCGGAGGCCTCCAGGCGTTCCACGAAGTTGGGCGTGCGCACCTCGACCGCGTCGATCACGTCCAGGCCGGGCGGCAGCGACTCGTCCAGCTGCGCACGCAGCTGCTCCGGGTCGCGGGTCTCGGCCAGACCGATCTCCAGGTACTCGGCCTCGCTGGCCACCCCGGTCGGGGCGGCGTTGGCGTACGAGACCTTCGGGTGCGGGGTGAAGCCCGCGGAGTACGCCATCGGGACGGCCGAGCGGCGCAGCGCGCGCTCGAAGGCCCGTTGGAAGTCCCGGTGGCTGGTGAAGCGCAGACGGCCTCGCTTGGTGTAGCGGAGACGGATGCGCTGCACCGTCGGAGCGGGCGGCGGACCGTCGGGCGTGCGGCGTGCCAGGGTCGCTCAGTCCTTAGTCAGTAAGCCAGTCCGGCCCACCGCCTTGTCGGCGTCGGCCGGACTTCTGTCAGGACAAGGGTACGCGGCCCGGGAGCGGCGTTCGCGCGCCGCTCACCCGAGCAGCGCCCGGCGGAACTCGCGGCTCGCCCGGCGGACCTCCCGGCCCGTCCGTCGGAGTTCGGCCTTGGCGGGCCACCAGACCTCGTGCCGCAGCCAGCGGCACGGCCGGACCACCAGGAACCGCCAGATGCGTCCGGCCAGCCGCCAGGCCCACACCACGGCCTGCCGGAGCGTGCCCAGCAGTGGCCCGAGCAGCGTCCGCCAGAGCCACACCAGCGGGACAACGACCAGGCGGCCGAGGACGGTCCCGACCAGCGTTCCGAGGGCGCCGGCCGCCCACTCCAGCGCCCGGGCGAGCGGCACCAGCACGTACCGGTACAGCGCAGCCAGGGGGACCACCAGCAGGTGCCGGGCGCTCCAGCGGCAGGCGGCGGCCAGCCCCCGGGCCAGCCGGCCGGCGGCGGCGGTCGCGGCCCGGACGGCCGACGCCAGCGCCTTGCCGAGCGGCACCAGCAGGTACCGGTGGAGCGTCCCGGCCGGAAGGACCAGCCCGTACCGGACCAGCCACTCACAGGCCGTCCCCACACCCAGCAGGGCGGCGAGCAGCCCCCGGCCGAACGGCACCAGCAGGCGGCGGCCGATCAGCACCAGCGGCGCCGCCAGCAGCAGGTGCGCCGCCCTGGCCGCGCCCCGGCCGATCGCCCGCAGCAGGCGGCCGACGACCCGCGCGGGCGCGGCCACCAGGTGCCGGTGGAGCCGGCCGCAGAGTGCCACGACGCCCGCCCCGGCCGCGAGCAGCGCCTGGACGCAGGGGCCCAGGATCCGGCGGGACACGAGGACGAGCAGCGCCGTCAGTGCTCCGGCCGACCGGACCACGCCCCGCACGGCCGCGGACCACAGCCACCGGAGCCCCCGGGCCAGTGGCACCAGGACGCGGTGGTGGACCCACCCGAGCGGCAGCACCACCAGCCGGATCCAGACCCGGCGCAGCACCCGCCCCAGCGGGGCCACCAGGTACCGGTACAGGAACCGGGCCGGCCGGGCCAGCAGCCGGTCCGCCGCCCACCCGAGTGCCTGCCGGGACGCCCGGCCGGCGGCGGTGAGGCCCTCCCAGGCGAACCTCAGCGGAAGCACCACGACCAGTGCCACCACCCGCGCCACCCAGGTCAGGTATCCCCCGGAGTGCTGTCGCTCGTCCATCCGCTCCCCCACCGACGGCCCCTCGGCCGGGCCGGCGGGTCCCGCCGGCACTGCGCCCGGTGATCGTCTCGAAGCCGAGAGCGTAGTGCACCCCCGGG
The DNA here is from genome assembly GCF_041434935.1 of Kitasatospora sp. NBC_00374. Classification (NCBI taxonomy): domain Bacteria; kingdom Bacillati; phylum Actinomycetota; class Actinomycetes; order Kitasatosporales; family Streptomycetaceae; genus Kitasatospora; species Kitasatospora sp. NBC_00374. The sequence continues at coordinate 3,035,767 of NZ_CP107964.1, forward strand.
CGGCCGTCGCCGGCCGTGCGGGCCGGGAGACGCGGAACCCGCCCGCGGACGCGTGGCGTCCGGGGCGGGTTCCGTGGGAGCGGGGTTACTTGACGACCGTCAGCGGCAGCAGCTTCTTGCCCGTGGGGCCGATCTGGATGCTCGTATCCATCTGAGGGCACACCCCACAGTCGAAGCACGGGGTCCAGCGGCAGTCCTCGACCTCGACCTCCTCCAGGGCGTCCTGCCAGTCCTCCCAGAGCCAGTCCTTGTCGAGGCCGCTGTCCAGGTGGTCCCAGGGCAGCACCTCCTCGTAGGTGCGCTCACGCGTGGTGTACCAGTCGACGTCCACGCCGGTGCCGGCCAGGCCCTTGTCGGCGCAGGCCATCCAGCGGTCGTAGGAGAAGTGCTCGCGCCAGCCGTCGAAGCGGCCGCCGTCCTCGTAGACGGCGCGGATGACGGCGCCGATCCGGCGGTCGCCGCGGGAGAGCAGGCCCTCGATGATGCCGGGCTTGCCGTCGTGGTAGCGGAAGCCGATGTTCTTGCCGTACTTGCGGTCGCTGCGGATGGAGTCGCGGAGCTTGCCGAGCCTCGCGTCGGTGTCCTCGGCGCTCAGCTGCGGGGCCCACTGGAAGGGGGTGTGCGGCTTGGGGACGAAGCCGCCGATGGAGACGGTGCAGCGGATGTCGTTCTGGCCGGTGACCTCGCGGCCCTTCTGGATGACGTTCTTGGCCATCGCGCCGATCTGCAGCACGTCGTCGTCGGTCTCGGTCGGCAGGCCGCACATGAAGTACAGCTTCACCTGGCGCCAGCCGTTGCCGTAGGCGGTCGCGACGGTGTTGATGAGGTCCTCCTCGGACACCATCTTGTTGATCACCTTGCGGATCCGCTCACTGCCGCCCTCGGGGGCGAAGGTGAGACCGGAGCGGCGGCCGTTGCGGGAGAGCTCGTTGGCGAGGTCGATGTTGAAGGCGTCGACGCGGGTGGACGGCAGCGAGAGGCCGATCTTGTCCTCGGTGTACCGGTCGGCCAGGCCCTTGGCGATGTCGCCGATCTCGGTGTGGTCCGCGGAGGACAGCGAGAGCAGGCCGACCTCCTCGAAGCCGGTCGCCTTGAGGCCGCGTTCGACCATCTCGCCGATGCCGGTGATGCTTCGCTCCCGCACGGGGCGCGTGATCATGCCGGCCTGGCAGAAACGGCAGCCGCGGGTGCAGCCGCGGAAGATCTCGACGGACATCCGCTCGTGCACCGTCTCGGCGAGCGGGACCAGCGGCTGCTTGGGGTAGGGCCACTCGTCGAGGTCCATCACGGTGTGCTTGGAGACCCGCCACGGCACGCCCGCCCGGTTGGGCACCACGCGGCCGATCCGGCCGTCCGCCAGGTACTCCACGTCGTAGAACCGCGGCACGTAGACGGCGCCGGTGCGGGCCAGCCGCAGCAGCACCTCGTCGCGTCCGCCGGGGCGGCCCTCGGCCTTCCAGCCGCGGATGATCTCGGTCATGTCGAGCACGGCCTGCTCGCCGTCGCCGATCACCGCGCAGTCGATGAAGTCCGCGATCGGCTCGGGGTTGAACGCGGCGTGGCCGCCGGCCAGCACGATCGGGTCGTCGACGGTGCGGTCCTTGGACTCCATCGGGATGCCCGCGAGGTCCAGTGCCGTGAGCATGTTGGTGTAGCCGAGCTCGGTGGAGAACGACAGGCCGAACACGTCGAAGGCCTTCACCGGGCGGTGCGCGTCGACCGTGAACTGCGGCACCCGGTGCTCACGCATCAGTGCCTCCAGGTCCGGCCAGACGCTGTAGGTGCGCTCCGCGAGCACACCCTCGCGCTCGTTCAGCACCTCGTAGAGGATCATGACGCCCTGGTTGGGCAGGCCGACCTCGTAGGCGTCGGGGTACATGAGTGCCCAGCGGACGTCGCAGGCGTCCCAGTCCTTCACGGTCGAGTTGAGCTCGCCGCCGACGTACTGGATCGGCTTCTGGACGTGCGGGAGGAGGGCCTCCAGGCGTGGGAAGACCGATTCGACTGGCATGCGGTGAGCCTTTGGCTACGGGAACAGGACGACTCTCAAGGGTAGCCGAATCGGGACCTTCCAAATTTTGACGCCCGCGGCCCCGGTGGGGGCCGCGGGCACCGGGCCGCGGGAGTTCAGATCCCTATCGGCCGTTGCGAGCGGACGGACTGCAGCAGTCCGACGGCGATCCAGACGGCGAACATCGAAGATCCGCCGTAGGAGACGAACGGCAGGGGGATACCGGCCACCGGCATGATGCCGAGGTTCATCCCGATGTTCTCGAAGGCCTGGAAGGCGAACCAGATGACCACGCCGGCCGCGACGACGGTGCCGTACAGGTCGGTGGCCTGGCGGGCGATCCGGCAGGCCCGCCAGAGGATCACGCCGAGCAGACCGATCAGGACGGTGCCGCCGACGAAGCCGAGCTCCTCGCCGGCGACGCTGAACACGAAGTCGGTCTGCTGTTCGGGGACGAACTGGCCGGTGGTCTGGGTGCCGTGGAACAGGCCCATGCCGCTGAGCCCGCCGGAGCCGATCGCGATCCGGGCCTGGGCGGTGTTGTAGCCGACGCCGCCGGGGTCGAGGGTGGGGTCGGCGAAGGCGGCGAAGCGGTCGATCTGGTACTTGCTCAGCACGCCGAGCTTCCAGATCGCGATCGCGCCGCCGGCGCCGACCGAGATCAGGCCGAGCACCCAGCGGTTGGCGGCGCCGGAGGCGAGCAGGATGCCCATCACGGTGACGGCCATGACCATCACCGAGCCGAGGTCGGGCATCAGCATGACGACGCCCATCGGGACGGCGGCCACCACCAGGGCGTGGATGACGCTGCGGCTGGGCGGGAACTCCCGCTCACCCGCGTCCACCCGGGCGGACAGCACCACGGCCATGCCGAGCACGATGGCGAGCTTGGCGAACTCGGCCGGCTGGATGGAGAAACCGCCGCCGAACTGGATCCAGGAGTGCGCGCCGTTGATGGTGGAGCCGAGCGGGCTGAGCACCGCCAGCAGCATCAGCAGCACGGCGATGTAGACAAACGGGACGGCGGTGCGCAGCCGCCTCGTCCCTATCACCACGACCACGCCGCACAGCACCAGCCCGATCACCAGGTTGGTGAGGTGCCGGTAGAGGAAGTACTGCGGGTCGCCGTGGGTCAGCGCGTCGCGGCCGCGGGTGGCCGACCAGACCAGCAGCGAGCTGCCCAGGGAGAGGGCGAGCGCGGCCAGGATCATGATCCAGTCGACCCGGCGCAGCGGGGCGTCCTTGGCGAGCGCCCGGGAGATCGAGCCGCGCTGGGGGCTGAGCCGGACCTGCCGGTACGAGCCGTAGGAGGTCATGCCCGGCTCCTTCCCCCGGTGCGGGTGGGTTCGAGGGCGGCGAGCGCCATCGGGTACGGGGACGCGGCGCCGCCGGTCGGCGGGGCCGGGTCGAGGAACGCGGAGCCGGCGGGGAAGCCGGAGCCGGCCGTGAACGAGGCGGGCTTGATGATGGCGGTGCCGTCCGGGTTGAACTTGGGCAGCTCGGCCTGCGGCTTGGGCAGTATGGCCTTCGCGTTGTCGACGTTGCCCTTGTCGTCCACGCCGTAGAGCGCCTGGTAGATCCGTCGCACCGAGTCACCGGAACCGCCGGAGCCGGTGCCGCCCTGGCTTATCGTCATCACGACCGCGTAGTCGGCGCTGTAGGTGGTCAGCCAGGAGGTGGTCTGCTTGCCGGCGACCTCGGCGGTGCCGGTCTTGGCGTGCAGTTCGATCTTGCCCTGCGGCCAGCCGGCGCCGGTGAACTTCCAGGCGGCGGTGCCGCCGGTGACGACGCCGGCGGTGGCCTGGTTGATGTAGCTCATCAGCTTGCCGTCGGCCGGCAGCTTGCCGTCCTCGTGCGGGGCGATGTCGCGGACCAGGGTGCCGTCGGGGCTGACGACCGCCTTGCCGACGGTCGGCCGGTAGAGCGTGCCGCCGTTGGCGAGGGCCGAGTAGATCCGGGCCATCTGCACGGGGGTGACCAGGGTGTCGCCCTGGCCGATGGCGAAGTTGACGCTGTCACCGGCGCGCATCTGGTTGCCGTCGACGCAGTTCTCGCGGGCGATCTCGTCGGCGTACTCGTGGCCGCCCTTGGCCGCCTGGGCACACCAGGCGTCCTTGTTGGCGTCGAAGAAGGACTGCTTCCACTGACGGTCCGGCACCCGGCCGGGCACCTCGCCGGGCAGGTCGATGCCGGTCTTGGCACCGAGGCCGAACTGGTGGGCGGTCTTGAAGAACCAGTCGGCCGGGTTCTTCGGCTTGATGCCGCCGTCCTTCATCCACTGGTCGTAGGCCAGGCCGTAGAAGACGGTGTCGCAGGAGACCTCCAGGGCCTTCTCCAGCGAGATGTCGCCGAAGCTCTCGCTCTCGAAGTTCTTGAACTCGCGTCCACCGATGGTCAGGCTCTTCGGGCAGGGGTAGTGACCGTCGAGCGAGTAGCCGGCCTGGACGGCCGCGGTGGTGGAGATCACCTTGAAGGTGGAGCCGGGGGCGGACTGACCCTGTATGGCCCGGTTGATCAGCGGGTAGTTGGAACCCTTGCTGGTCAGGCTGTCGTAGTCCTTGGCCGAGATGCCGCCGACCCAGAGGTTGGGGTCGAAGGTCGGCGCGCTGGCCATCGCGATGATCCGCCCGGTGTGGACGTCCATCACGAGGGCGGCGCCGGAGTCGGCCTCGTAGTTCTTCTTGGTCTCCTTGTCGTACACCTTTCGGGCGTCGACCATCGCCTGGGCGAGCTGGTCCTCGACCACCTTCTGGACCCGGGCGTCGATGCTGGTGACCAGGTTGTCGCCGGGCTGGGCGGGGGTGCGGCCGGCGCTGCCGATGACCCGGCCGAGGTTGTCGACCTCCAGCTTGTCGACGCCGGTGGTGCCGCGCAGGGCGTCGTCGTAGACGGACTCCAGGCCGGCCCGGCCGATCTGGTCGGAGGGCAGTCGGCGGTCCCGGCCGGCCTTGTCGGCGGTCTTGGTGACCTCCTCGTCGGTGACCGGCGAGAGGTAGCCGAGCACCTGGGAGGCGTTGGCGCCCTCGGCCCCGGTGTACCGGCGCACGGCGGTGGGCTGGGCGGTCACGCCGGGGAAGTCCTCGCGGCGTTCCATTATCTGCATGGCCTGCTGGGTGGTGGCCTGCTGGGTGACCGGGATCGGCTGGTAGGGCGATCCGTTCCAGCAGGGCTGCGGCGTCTTGGCGTCGCAGAGCCGGACCTTGTCCTGGACGTCCTTGGCGGGCAGCCCGAGCACGTCCGCCAGCCGGGTCAGCACGCCCTTGCCGTGGTCCTTCTGCTGCAGCAGCGAGGTGCGGCTGACCGAGACGACCAGCTTGGTCTCGTTGCCGGCCAGCACCCGGCCGGCGGCGTCCAGGATCTCGCCGCGGATGGCGGGTTCGACCACCTCGCGGATGTGGTTGCCCTGGGCCTTGGCCGCGTACTCGTCGCCGGTGCGGATCTGCAGGTACCAGAGCCGGCCGCCGAGGGTGGCGAGCAGCGAGAGGACCAGGATCTGCAGCACCACTAGCCGGATCGTCACCCGTTGGGTGCGGCCGGTCTCCGGGATGTTGCTCACGGGGCAGTGACTCCTATCACCGTGCTGCTCAAGGGCGCTTGGCGAGGTTCAGCGGACGCTTCTTCTTGCTGTTCACGGGCATCGGCGAGGCCTCGCGGGTGGTCCGGTAGCGGGCCAGCGAGCCGAGGCCGGAGCCGTCGCCGGTACCGACGGCGACGCTGGACGGCCCGTGGTCGTAGCGGCGGGCCACCAGCATCACGGCGGGGACGACGAACGGGGCCAGCAGCACGTCGTACAGCAGCGCGCTGAAGACCAGCCCGGTGAGGCCGACGTGCCGGGCGGCGGTGTCGCCGACCAGGGCGCCGACCGTCGCGTACAGCAGGGTGGAGACCACGGCGGCGCCGGCCACCACCAGCAGGGCGCTGAGCGCCGAGCGCTGCCGGCCGCCCTCGGGGCGGAGCAGGCCGGCGGCGTAGCCCATCAGGCAGAGCACTAGGGCGTAGCGGCCGATGGCGTGGTCGGAGGGCGGGGCGAGGTCGGCGAGCAGGCCGCCGGCGAAGCCGACCAGGCAGCCGCCGGTCGGTCCGTAGACCAGGGCCAGGCCGACCACGACGAGCAGCAGCAGGTCGGGGGTGGCCCCGGGGAGTTGGAGCCGGCCCAGCACGCTGACCTGGACGACCAGGGCGAGCAGCAGCAGGACGGCGGGCAGCACGATCCGGTCCGGACGCATGGTCAGTTCCCCCCGGGTGTGGTGGACGGTACGACGACGCCCGCCTGGGTCGGCGCGGCGGGCGCGGCGGCGACGGACGCGGTGGGCGCGGGCGGCAGGACGGCGTCCCGCGGGTCGGTGCGCGGCGGTGCGACCACCACGCCGACCAGGTCGAGGCGGGTGAACTGGACGAAGGGCTCGACCAGCACGGTCTTGGTGAGCTGGCCGGGCGTCGCCTGGACCTCGACCACCTTGCCGACCGGGACACCGGGGACGAACGGCCGGCCGCTGTGCGAGCCGAAGGTGACCAGTCGGTCGCCGGGCTTGACCTGGGCCTTGCCGTTGAGCAGTTGGACCTTCATCGGGCTGGTGCCCTGGCCGGCCGCGAAGCCGATCTCGTCGCTGCCCTCGATCCGGGTGCCGGCGCTGAAGCCGGGGTCGGAGGCGAGCAGCACGGTGGCGGTGGTGGGGGCGACGGTGGTGATCCGGCCGACCAGGCCCTGGCTGTTGATCACCGTCATGTCGCGGGTCAGCCCGTCGTCGCTGCCCGCGTCGATGGTGATCGTCCAGGAGAAGCCCTGGGCGGCGCCGATCGCGATCACCTGGGCGGCCTTGATGGTGTAGCCGCCGGAGCCGGCCGTACGGAGCATGTCGTCGAGCTGCTTGGTCCGGCCGGCCGCGGTGTCGGAGGAGGCGAGCCGCTGGCGCAGCTCGGTGTTCTCCCGGGTGATCAGGTCGAGCCGTTCCTGGTGGGTGCCGGCGTCCCGGACTGCGCGCACGTAGCCGGCCACCGGGTCGACGACTCCCGCCGCACCGCGTTCGACCGGTCCGAGGACGCCCGCGGCGGCCCGCCGGGCACCGTTGAGGGGGGAGCTCTCGCCGCCCTTGATGTCAACGGTGATCAGTGCGAAGGCGACAGCCACCAGCAGGATGAGCAGTAGTCGGCTCTCTCGTGTGTCCCTCACGGTGCTGGAACTGCCCCTTCGGTACCGGCCCCGGCCGCGGTCGGCGGGCGGGGAACATTCAGTTGACGAACTGTCTGTGATGGGAACGAGCGACCGGGCCCGTGGTCGCGGCGGTCAGCGCCGCGGCTGGGCGTCGAGGACCTGCTGCAGGGCCTCGAACTCCTCCACGCACTTGCCGGAGCCGAGTGCGACGGAGTCCAGCGGGTTCTCGGCGATGTGGATCGGCATGCCGGTCTCCCGGCGCAGGCGCTCGTCCAGGCCGCGGAGCAGGGCGCCGCCGCCGGTGAGCACGATGCCGCGGTCCATCACGTCGCCGGCCAGCTCGGGCGGGCACTGGTCGAGCGTGGTCTTCACCGCGTCGATGATCGAGTTGACCGGCTCGTCGATGGCCTCGCGGACCTCGGCGGCGGAGATCACCACGGTCTTCGGCAGGCCGCTGACCAGGTCGCGGCCGCGGATCTCGGCATGCTCGTCCTTCTCACCCTCCAGCGCGAACGCGGAGCCGATGGACATCTTGATCTGCTCGGCGCTGCGCTCGCCCAGCAGGAGGCTGTACTCCTTCTTGATGTGCTGGACGATCGCGTTGTCGAGCTCGTCGCCGGCCACCCGCAGGGACTGCGCAGTGACGATTCCGCCGAGCGAGATGACCGCGACCTCGGTGGTGCCGCCGCCGATGTCGACGACCATGTTGCCGGTCGGCTCGTGCACCGGCAGGCCGGCGCCGATCGCGGCGGCCATGGGCTCCTCGATGATGTGCACCTGGCGCGCGCCGGCCTGCGAGCTGGCCTCGATGACGGCGCGGCGCTCCACCCCGGTGATGCCGGAGGGCACGCAGACGACGACCCGGGGGCGGGCCAGGTAGCGGCGGCGGTGGATCTTGAGGATGAAGTAGCGCAGCATCCGCTCGGTGATCTCGAAGTCGGCGATCACGCCGTCCTTGAGCGGGCGGATGGCGACGATGTTGCCGGGGGTGCGCCCGATCATCTTCTTCGCCTCGGCACCGACCGCGAGGATGCCGCCGGTGTTGGTGTTGACCGCCACCACGGAGGGCTCGTTGAGGACGATCCCCTTGCCCCTGACGTACACCAGCGTGTTGGCAGTGCCGAGGTCGATCGCCATGTCACGGCCGATGAACGACAGGTTGTTGGCCATGGGGTGTGGAGTGCCTTCCCGGGTTCGGAATGGATGGCGGGGAGCGGGCCGACCGCGCCGCGCCCGCGGCAGGGCTGACATCAGCTGAGCAGCCGTACCGGGCCCATGAGTTGTGTCCATCGTAGCCACGCCGGTCGAAGCGGTCGGCGGGCTACGGCACGCTGCCCATTCTCCGGGGACGGGTCGGCTTCTCGCAGGATTGGGACGCCGTGTCGGGCTTCCCAGTTCCGTATTTGACGATGAAAAGGTGAGTTTTGCCCGGTCGGGCCGGCCGGTGGCCGGGCCGCGCCGCGACCCCTCTCCGCAGGTGGGCGGCGGTGAGGGGTCGGGGACCCCCGGTCAGGCGTGGGCGGGGAAGAAGATCTTGATCTCGCGCTCGGCCGACTCCGGGGAGTCCGAGGCGTGGATCAGGTTCTCGCGGGTGATCGTCGCGTAGTCGCCGCGGATGGTGCCGGCGCCGGCCTGCAGCGGGTCGGTCGCACCGGCCAGCGCGCGGATGCCCGGGACGACGTTCTCGCCCTCGACGATCAGCGCGATGGACGGGCCGGAGGTCATGAACTCCAGCAGCGGCTCGTAGAACGGGCGGCCGACGTGCTCGGCGTAGTGCTGCTCCAGCGTCGCCCGGTCGAAGGTCCGCAGCTCGACGGCGGCCAGCCGCCAGTTGGCCTTGCGCTCGATGCGGCTGATGATCTCGCCGGCCAGGCCGCGCTTGACGGCGTCGGGCTTGAGCAGGACGAGAGTGCGCTGGGACACGGTGCGGCTCCTGGGGAATGGGTTCGGCAGGTGTGTGCGGCCACCGCAGAGATTACCTTGCGTGAGCAGCACGGACGTGCGGCCGGGGGGTACCGGCCGCACGCCGTGGCCGGTGTGTGTGCGGGCCGTGCTCAGGCGGTGGCGGCGGCCCGGGCTGCCTTGATCTCGTCGATCTTGCGGCCGTAGTGCACCGAACACCACCACAGGCCGGCGAAGACCACGCCGAGCCCGTACATGGTCGGCAGGACCAGGCCGCTGGCGATCAGGCCGAGCTGGAGCGCCCAGCCGACCGCGACCGCGCCGGGACGGGTGATCGCGCCGCAGAGCAGGACGCACAGCAGCATGGCGATGCCGCTGACGGTCCAGATCGCGGTGGTCGACACGTCCGACAGCTGCATCGCCACCAGGCCCGCGAACATGATCAGCAGGGCCTCGCCGATCAGGGTCGAGGAGCAGAGGGTGCGCATGGTTACTTCCTTCCCAGCAGCAGGCGGGCCTCGCCCACCGTGATCACCGAGCCGGTGACGAGCACCCCGGTGCCGGTGAGGTCGCCGTCCTCCTCGGCCAGGGTGATCGCCGCCTCGATGGCGTCGTCCAGCCGGGGCTCGACCTGGACCCGGTCCTCGCCGAAGATCTCCACGGCCTTCGCCGCGAGCTGGTCGACCGGGGTCGCCCGGTGGGTGGTGTTCTGGGTGACCACGACCTCGGACAGGATCGGCTCGAAGGCCTCCAGCAGGCCCGAGACGTCCTTGTCCCCGCTGGTGCCGACCACGCCGACCAGCCTGGAGAAGCCGAAGGCCTCGTTGATCGCGGCGACCGTGGCCTCGGCGCCGTGCGGGTTGTGCGCGGCGTCCAGGATCACCGTGGGGCTGCGGCGGACCACCTCCAGGCGGCCCGGGGAGCTGACCCCGGAGAAGCCCTCGCGGACCTTGTCCACGTCCAGGTTGCCGCCGCGGGCGCCGCCGACGCCGAAGAAGGCCTCGACCGCGGCCAGCGCCAGCGAGGCGTTGTGCGCCTGGTGGGCGCCGTGCAGCGGGAGGAAGATGTCCTCGTACTCGTAGCCGCCGAGGCCGCGCAGGGTGACCAGCTGGCCGCCGACCGCGACCTCGCGGTGCACCACGCCGAACTCCATGCCCTCGCGGGCGACGGTGGCGTCCACCTCGACCGCGCGCTTGAGGATGGCCTGCGCGGCGTCCAGCGGCTGCTGGGCGACCACGGCCAGGGCCCCCGGCTTGATGATCCCGGCCTTCTCGGTGGCGATCTCGCCGGTGGTGTTGCCCAGGCGGTCGGTGTGGTCGAGGCCGACCGGAGTGATCACCGAGACGGCCGCGTCGATCACGTTGGTGGCGTCCCAACTGCCGCCCATGCCGACCTCGACGATGGCCACGTCCACCGGGGCGTCGGCGAAGGCCGCGTACGCCATGGCGGTGAGCACCTCGAAGAAGGAGAGCGCGACCGGCTGCTGCTCGTCGACCATCCGCACGTACGGCTCGATCTCGCGGTAGGTCTCGACGAAGCGCTCGATGCTGATCGGGGTGGAGTCCAGGCTGATCCGCTCGGTGACCGACTCGACGTGCGGGCTGGTGTAGCGGCCCGTGCGCAGCTCGAAGGTGTTGAGCAGGCGCTCCACCATGCGGGCGGTGGAGGTCTTGCCGTTGGTGCCGGTGATGTGGATCGAGGGGAAGGCGCGCTGGGGCTGGCCGAGGATGTCCATCACCGCGCTGATCCGGTCGAGCGAGGGCTCCAGCTTGTTCTCCGGCCACCGCCGGGACAGTTCTGCCTCGATGGCGCGCAGCTCGCTGGCGTTGTCCGCGGAGTCCGCGCCGGAGGGTCGGATGGTGTACGGGTTCTGCCCGGCGTTGTCACTCACGCGCCCAGTGTAGGGAGCCGGACGGCGGGTGCGGACCACGGGCGCCCGGAGCCCTTCGGGCGAGGGGGAGGTGATGGTCGCCACCTTCACTAGGAAGAGGGATTTGTCGGTTTATTGCCGATGGCAGGCGCCGATCGGGCGCGCCGCCTTCGATCCCATGCCCGCCCGGCGATCCGGGGGTCGCTATCGACGCACCGGGCGGCACGCCGCCCGGCCCACACGGTCTACCTGCACGGCTGGTACGCGCAGGGCTCCCACCTCGCCGACGACGTGTCCCTGGTCGGGCCCGGCGACCCGCAGCCGAGCCCCTCGGCGAGCAGCACCGGCACCAGCCCGTCGCCGTCCCCCTCGCCCACCGGCGCCGCCACCCCGCGCCCCGGGCTGCCGAAGCACATCCTCACCGGCTACTGGCAGAACTTCGACAACGGCGCCACCTGCATGGGCCAGGCAGCCCCGGACCGTCCGTCAGCGGTGCGAGCGGAACTGGACGACCTGCTGGTAGGTCGGCCGGTTCTGCCAGGTGGTCTTGGCGTCCGTCACCCCGCCCAGCGGCCGCTGGATGATGGTGTCCGCGCACCACTGGTCACCCACCGCGCAGTCCCCGTCGCCCGGGTAGACCTGCGCCGGGGTCTGCGCGGCGGCGCGCTTGAGGGTGTCCAGCAGCACCGTCCGGCAGGCCGCCGGATCGCCGCCGCCGCAGAACGGTCGGGCGAGCGGCCCGGCCACCGGGTCGCCCAGGACGCCGCGCAGGTCCTTGTCCAGGTAGCTCCACCAGCCGTACTGGAAGGCCGAACCCTTGTGCGGGATGGACTCGTTGGCGCTGGAGGTGCCACTGGTCGGGCCGGTCTGGCCGCCCGAGGGTGACTCGTTGATCTGCAACGCCCCGGTGAGCGCGGCGAACAGCGGGTCGCCGAGGCCGGGCCGGAAGACACCCTCGGCGAGCAGCGGCCACCAGGCGTCCATGGTGCGGATCGCGTCGGCGCCCGCGTAGACGTGGCTGCCGGCCGAGGTCTCCCGGCGCTGCCCGCCGGCGGCCAGCCAGGCCTCCAGCTTCTGCACGGCCGTCGCGGTGGCCGGGTCGGTGACGGGTGCGGCGCGGATCACCCGGAGCAGTTCGGGCAGCACGTCCTCGGCCCGGAGGTCCGCGGTGGCCGCGCTCTCCATCGCCTGGACGAGCGAGACCCGGGTGACCTTCGTCCCGCTCGCCACCAGCGCCCTGACCCGGTCGTCCAGCAGATTGCCGCGGTGCACCGAGCCGTTGCCGAACCCGGCCGCGGCGAAGGACCTGGCCTGCTTGTTGTTCCAGGAGATGTAGTAGTCCTGGTCGACGGAGTGCGGGTGCTCGGTCGGCGGGGTGTACCGGGCGGTGTTGGCGACCGGGTCGAAGTCCCGCCACTCGTAGGCCGGTTCGGCCTTCACCGGGAGGCCTGGGTCGACCCCGGGGGCCCGGACGGGGTTGCTGCCGGAGTTGTAGTAGGCGGTGTGGGCGGCGTCCGCGTAGAACCAGTTGAAGGCGTAGTTGATGTTCTGCGCGGCCTGCTGGAAGCCCGCGGCGTCGTGCACCGCGCCGGGGTCGTTGAGCATCTGGAAGCCGATGATGGAGTCGGCCTCGTGCCGGTAGGTCGACCGCAGGGCGGTGAATGCCACCGGCCGGCCGCCGACCGTGCCGCGGGCCGTGACCAGGCCGTACCGCGAGCGGTGCATCACCAGGGTGTAGGAGCCCGCGGCGGTGGGGTCCGCGGTGGTCGGGCCCCAGGCGTTCTTGCGCTCCAGCCGTTCCAGCGGCAGACACGCGCCGTGCCAGAGGTAGGAGTCGGAGGCGGTGGTGGCGGGCGAGCCGTCGGTGGTGCACAGCGGCACGGCGTAGCTGTCGGTGATGTCCTGGCCGGCGGAGGTGGCGCTCCACGCGTAGTCCTGGCCGCGGCCGAGCTGGACGTAGAAACTGAGCCCCGCGAAGGCCGCGCCGCGGGCGCTGATGCCCGGGCCCTGGAGCTCCTCCAGCATCAGCAGCTGCGGGGCGAAGTAGCCGGTCTGCGGGCCGAAGACGGCGACCGGGTGGCCGTCGTCGGTGTGGCTGCCGGAGACCACCAGCGCGTTGGACATGCCGTGCCTGGCGGTGAGCAGATTGCCGGGCAGCACGCCCTGGGCGGCGGTGACGGCCTGGCCGGCCGACCCGGTGGCGTCGTAGATCATCCGCTCCGGCACCACCGAGCCGGGGTCGGGCAGTGCCAGTCCCTGCGGGTCGTCCGGCGGCAGCGCGTACGGGAACTGCTCACCGTTGTGCACGGTCAGTGCCGCCTCGGGGTCGTCGGCCTCGCGCAGCGACTTCCAGACCGCGTCGCCGGCCGGCTTGCCGTACCGGGCCTCGGCGGCCAGCTTGACCTGCGCGGAGGAGAGTTCACCGCCGCCGCCGGAGCCGAACAGCGCGCCGACCACCGAGGCGAGGGCGACCAGGTCGGTGAGCCTGAACGGCTCGATGCCGCCGGCGTTGGTGATCGGGTCGATGTGGCCGGTCAGGTCGTACTCCCCGGGGAAGTACCGGCCCTGGTAGGACTCGTTGACGTACTGGTTGACGCCGTCCAGGTACGCCCTGGCGTCGTCCAGCGCCTGGCGGGCCCGGTCGCCCTGGCCGGCGATGGCGTCGATCTGGCTCTGCAGCTCGGCCTCGGTGTACGGGGCGGCCTGCCAGAAGCTCTGCTCCAGCTCGCGGTTGGCGGCCGCGCCGCCCGCGAAGCCGGAGAGCTGCCCGCGGCCCACGTGCCGGAACAGGTCCATCACCCAGAGCCGGTCCTGCGCGGCCGCGTAGCCCGCGCCGAACTCGGTGCCGTACCGGGTGGTGCCGGTGATGTGCGGGACGCCGGTGGCCCTGTCGCGGACGATGGCGACGTCCGGGCGGGGGCGGGTGGTGCTCGCCACCTGGTCGGCGGGGACCCCGAAGGAGGCGTCGTTGAAGAAGCCGCGCAGACCGGCCTCGGTCAGCCCGGGGTAGGCGGCGGCGAGGTTGGCGTACGGGCCGAGCTGGTCGTCGGTGTGGGCGGGCCGGGTGCCGAACACCTTGTGGGCCAGGATGTCGGCGAGGGTGGCGTTGCCGTTCTCGCCGGGCGGGAGGATGTCGAGGCAGCGGCCGCCGCAGTAGTCGGAGGCGGCCGCCACGGCCGGAGCGGGGGTGGGAGTCGGGGCGGCCGCCAGGGTGGCGGCGGCGAGCAGGGCCACCGTGAGACCGGCGGCCGGGAGCCTGAGCGCGTGGGGGCGTCGATGCATGCCAGCTCCTCCGTCGAAGCTTCGGAAGTCGACGGTAGGGCGGTTACTGGCCGGTTGCCTAGTGGCGTGCATGTCATTGCGACACGCGCTGACAGATTGTCAGCTCGAACAGGAGTACCTGGCCTCCGGCACCTGAGACGCCGTCCGGCCGCTGTGCCTGCGGCGCAGTTCGGCCACGATCTCCTCGGCCTCCCCCTCCGGCAGCAGCGGCAGCATCATCGCGACCGCCTGGAGCAGCCCGCCCAGCAGGTACGTCGTGTCCGGGGTGCTCGCCACCAGCGCGCGGACGGTGCCCACGTCACCGTCGGCCACCGACTCCAGCAGCAGCGCCGCGTCCACCGACTCCTCGTCGATCACCACCGCGGAGGTGTCGGCCGGGGCCCGCCGGACCAGCCCGCGCAGCACCCGGTCGCCCACCTCGGGGGCGTACGCCTTGCGGACCGCCTCGGCCGCGATCCACACCAGCAGCGTGGTGACCTCCCGCTCGGCGTGCTCGGCCAGCAGCCGGTCCAGCTCCGAGTCGAAGGCGAGCTGATTGCCGTGCCGGAAGGCCAGCAGCAGGACCGCCGCCCGGGCCTTGACCGCCTCCACCGCCTCGGCAGGCAGTTCGTCGGCCAACTCCGTGGTCACCACCATGCTCGCGCCCTCCCGCCAGTCGCACCGCCCGAATGGGAACGTGGGCAACACCGTACACATCCGAACTGGGAAGTTCGGTGAACTCGCGCGCGTTCAGCGGCCCGACATTCACCGGGGCTTTGGTCCCGCATCCTCCGGGTCTTTCCGCCCAGTTCCGTGAAGAACGCCAATTGCCTTGAATGGGCGTCGAGATCACGCACCCGGGAAGAACAGAAGCGCAGGCCGGCCGGGCGAATCCGCCGCAATTCCACGGCGCTTCACGAAGCCCGGAAAGTCGGCCGACACGCCGGGGACGGCCCGGCCGCGAGGTCACCGACCAGATCGCGGCAGAGCCCGCGAAGGTCCCGCCCGACGGACTTCGGACCTGGTTTGAGATGACCATCGCCCCCCGGTGGCACGACATTTGTCGGGAAGGGCTGCCGAGTCCGTCCATTCGCCGACAATCCGCAGACTCGGCCCGCCCGGAGGCCCCTGTCCATGTCCGGCACCATCGACAACGCCCCGTCCACCACGTTCCACAGACCCCTCGCACCGGTGTGCTCCGAGGCCCGCGGCCTCAGGCCGCGAACGCCCGCTTGAGCAGGCCGATCTCCTCGACGCACCGGCCCGAGCCGACGGCCACGCAGTCCAGCGGGTTGTCGGCCACCCGGACCGGCAGCCCGGTCTCCCGCGCGATCCGCTGGTCCAGTCCGCGCAGCAGCGCACCGCCGCCGGTCAGGACGACCCCGTTGCGCAGCACGTCGCCGGCCAGCTCCGGCGGCACCCGGTCCAGGGTCTGCCGAACGGCCGTGATGATCTCGGCGACGGGCTCGTCCAGCGCGTCACGGATCTGGTCCATCGTCACCGCCGCCGTGCGCGGCAGCCCGCCGACCGAGTCCCGGCCGTGCACCTCGGCGCCGTCCGGGAGTTCGCCGCCGCTGATCGGGTCGGCCGTGCCGAGCACCAGCTTGATCTCCTCCGCGGTGCGCTCGCCGATCAGCAACGAGTGCTCCTTGCGGACCTGGCGGGTGATCGCCTGGTCCATCCGGTCACCGGCGACCCGCAGCGAGCGGGCCGCCACGATCCCGCCCATCGACAGCACCGCGACCTCGGTGGTGCCGCCGCCGATGTCCACCACCATCGAGCCGGTCGGCTCGTGCACCGGCAGTCCGGCACCGATCGCGGCCGCCATCGGCTCCTCGATCAGGTGCACCGACTTCGCCCCGGCGCCGGCCAACGCCTCCACCACGGCCCGCCGTTCGACCCCGGTGATGCCGCTGGGCACGCACACCACCACCCGCGGCCGAGGCCCGAACAGGCGCCGGCGACCGGTCACCTTGCGCAGGAAGTGCCGCAACAGGTGCTGGGTGCCCTCGAAGTCGGCGATCACGCCGTCCTGCAGCGGGCGGCTCGCCACGATGGACCCGGGAGTGCGGCCGAGCGTCCGCTTGGCGTCCGCGCCGACGCTCAGCACCTCCCCGCTGCGGCGGTCCATCGCGACCACCGAGGGCTCGTTGAGGACGATCCCGCGTCCCTGGAGGTAGACCAGGGTATTGGCGGTACCGAGGTCGATGCCGATGTCCCGGCCACGCCCCTGCCGACTACTGGTCATCCCATGTCCGCCCTTCCGCAGTTCCGACTCTTCGCACACACCCCGACCCCCCTCACCCTACGGGCCGTCAGCGCCCACCGGGCCGACCGGCGGCCACCGGGCGCAGCTCGGGACAGACCTGTTGCAGACGTCGGCGCCAACGGCCCGAATCGGACCGGAAAGCAGGCGGATCTGCCGGTAAAGGGCCGGTTCCGGCGAAGCCGCGAACGCCGAGGGCCCGCCGCCCCGGTACGGGTCGGCGGGCCCTCGGGCCGGTGGCGGGTCAGCCCTGCGGGAGTGCCGCCAGCTGCGCGGTGATCCGGGCGATGTCGGCCTCGGCGGCCTCCTGACGGCTCCGGATCTTGGCGACCACGTCGTCCGGCGCCTTGGCGAGGAAGCCCTCGTTGCCGAGCTTGGCGGTGGTCTGTGCCTTCTCCTTCTCGGCGACCGCGAGGTCCTTGGCGAGGCGCTTGCGCTCCGCCGGGATGTCGATGGTGCCGGAGAGGTCCAGCGCGACCGTGGCGCCCGCGACCGGCAGCGAGGCGGTGGCGGCGAAGCCGGCCTCCGGCTGGGTCAGCCGCAGCAGCGAACGGATCGCCGCCTCGTGCGGGACGAGGGCGGTGCCGGCCAGCTCCAGCTGGGCCGGGACGCGCTGGCCGGGCTTCAGGCCCTGGTCCGAACGGAACCGGCGGACCTCCGTCACCACCTGCTGCAGCGTGGCGATCTCGGCCTCGGCGTCGGCGTCCCGGAAGCCACTGTCCTTCGGCCACTCGGCGACCACCACCGACTCCGCGCCGGTGAGCGTGGTCCACAGGGTGTCCGTGACGAACGGGACGATCGGGTGCAGCAGTCGCAGCGTGACGTCCAGGACCTCACCCAGCACCCGGCGCGAGGCGTCGGCCTGGGCGCCGCCCGCGGCCAGGGTGGTCTTGGAGAGCTCGACGTACCAGTCGAACACCTCGTCCCAGGCGAAGTGGAACAGCGAGTCCGAGAGCTTGGCGAACTGGTAGTCGTCGTACAGGCCGTCGGCCTCGGCGACGGTCGCGTTCAGCCGCGACAGGATCCAGCGGTCGGCCGCCGTCAGCTGCTCCGGCGCGGGCAGCGGGCCCTCGACGGTGGCGCCGTTCATCAGCGCGAAGCGGGTGGCGTTCCAGATCTTGTTGCAGAAGTTGCGCGAGCCCTGGACCCAGTCCTCGCCGATCGGCACGTCCGCGCCGGGGTTGGCGCCGCGGGCCAGGGTGAAGCGGACGGCGTCGGCGCCGTAGCTGTCCATCCAGTCCAGCGGGTCCACCGCGTTGCCGAAGGACTTCGACATCTTCTTGCCGAACTGGTCGCGGACCAGACCGGTCAGCGCGATGGTGTGGAACGGCGCCTGGCCGTCCATCGCGTACAGGCCGAACATCATCATCCGGGCGACCCAGAAGAAGATGATGTCGTGGCCGGTGAGCAGGACGTCGGTGGCGTAGAACTTCTCCAGGTCCGGGGTCTGCTCCGGCCAGCCGAGCGTCGAGAACGGCCACAGCGCGCTGGAGAACCAGGTGTCCAGCACGTCGGTGTCCTGGGTCCAGCCCTCGCCCGTCGGCGGCTGCTCGTCCGGTCCGACGCAGACGACCTCGCCGTTCGGGCCGTACCAGACCGGGATCCGGTGACCCCACCAGAGCTGGCGCGAGATGCACCAGTCGTGCATGTTGTCGACCCAGCTGAAGTAGCGGCCCTCCAGCTCCTTCGGGTGGATCTGCACCCGGCCGTCCCGGGCGGCGGCGCCGGCCTCGGCGGCCAGCGGGGCGACCTTGACCCACCACTGCAGGGACAGCCGCGGCTCGACCACCGTCTGGCAGCGCGAGCAGTGGCCGACCGCGTGCATGTAGGGGCGCTTCTCGGAGACGATGCGCCCCTCGGCGCGCAGCGCGCCGACCACGGCGGAACGCGCCTCGAAGCGGTCCAGGCCGAGGAACGGGCCGTGCACGGTGATCAGACCGCGCTCGTCCATCACCGTGAGGTTCTCCAGGCCGTGGCGCTGGCCGATCGCGAAGTCGTTCGGGTCGTGGGCCGGCGTCACCTTGACCGCGCCGGTGCCGAACTCGGGGTCGACGTGCTCGTCCGCGACGACCGGGATCCGGCGGTCCGTCAGCGGCAGCGAGATGGTGGTGCCGACCAGGTGCCGGTAGCGCTCGTCCTCCGGGTGGACGGCCACCGCGGTGTCGCCCAGCATGGTCTCGGCCCGGGTGGTGGCGACCACGATGGACTCGTCCCCGTCGCCGTAGCGGATCGAGACCAGCTCGCCGGGGACCTCCTCGTGCTCCACCTCGATGTCGGAGAGCGCGGTCAGGCAGCGCGGGCACCAGTTGATGATGCGCTCGGCGCGGTAGATCAGCCCGTCGTCGAAGAGCTTCTTGAAGATGGTCTGGACGGCCTGCGAGAGGCCCTCGTCCATGGTGAACCGCTCACGCGACCAGTCCACGCCGTCGCCGAGCCGGCGCATCTGGCCGAGGATCTTGCCGCCGTACTCCTCCTTCCACTGCCACACCTTCTCGACGAAGGCCTCCCGGCCCAGGTCGTGGCGGGACAGACCGGAGGAGGCCAGCTGCTGCTCCACCTTGTTCTGGGTGGCGATACCGGCGTGGTCCATGCCGGGCAGCCACAGGGCCTCGTAGCCCTGCATCCGCTTGCGGCGGGTCAGCGCGTCCATCAGCGTGTGCTGGAAGGCGTGGCCCAGGTGGAGCGAGCCGGTGACGTTCGGCGGCGGGATGACGATGGTGTACGCGGGCTTGTCGCTCTTGGCGTCGGCGGTGAAGTAACCGCGCTCCACCCAGCGCTCGTACAGCTCGCCCTCTACCTCCGCCGGGGCGTAGGTCGTCGGAAGGGTGGCTGCGTCGTCCCCGGGGACTGCGTTGAACCCCTTGGGGCTCTCGGGGCGCTGGTTCGTCGTGTCGGTCACGACACACAGTTTACGTAAGAGGGGGCCCCGGTTACGAACCGCGCCGGGCGGACCACCCGGCCGGGCGGAGGCGGCGTACGGTAGCGTGCCCGAATACTCGTACGCCAAATTCCGTGTGCGTGCCCACGAACAGCACGCCGCAGCGAGGCCGCTCCGGGAGCGGTGGGGGAGATCGACGCCGATGTACGGCCAGGGTCAGCAGTATCCGCAGGGGCAGCCGCAACAACCCCAGCCGCCGTACGGACAGCCCCCGCAGTACGGCGCACCCCAGCCCGGCTACGGGCAGCCGCAGTACGGTGCCCCGGCCCCGCACCCCGGTTACGGCTACCCCCAGCAGGCCCCTCCCCCGCAGTACGGCGCGCCGCAGCCCGGCTACCCGCAGGCCCAGTACGGCGGCGGGTACCCGCCGCCCCCGCCTCGCAAGAGCAACGCCGGGCTGGTGGTGGGCCTGGTGATCGGCGCCGTGGTCCTGGTGGCCGGCGGACTCGCGGTGGCGAACATGGGCGGCAAGGACAGCCCCGGCGGGAGTGGCGGCAGCGGCGGCAGCGGCGGTTCGGGCTCCTCGGCCGCGGGCAAGTACAAGCTCAGCGCCCCGGCCACCCTGCCCGGCGGCTACACCAAGAAGTCGGCCCAGGACGCCCCGGCCGGCGGCGCCAACAGCCTCACCAAGATCGACGGTTCGCTGTCGGCGGTCTACCAGAAGACCGCCACCGACCTGGTCAGCGTGGGCGGGAGCTGGGGCACGATCGACGACCCCGGCACCATGATGACCACCACCGCCGCCGCGATGAAGATGACCTGGAAGACCCCGCTCACCGAGGTCGACGCCCGGGACGCCCAGGACCCCGGCGGCAAGATGCAGTGCGGTGTGGCCTCCAACGGCACCTCCACCAGCTCCATCGAGACCCCGATGTGCATCTGGGTCAACCACTCCACCTTCGGCACCGTGACCTTCACCAGCATCTCGCTGACCGGCGCCTCGACCAGTCTCTCGGCCTCGCAGGCCGCCGACCGGTCCCGGCTGATCCGCGACGCCGTGGTCGTCGCCAAGTAACTCCCGGGAGGGCCGGCACGGCCCCGCCCCGCGATCCCGCCCCTCCCACGACCGGAAGCGAGTCCTGGTGTCCGAGCAGAATCCCTACGGCGCCCCACCGCCGGCCCAGCCGTACGGCACCCCGCCGCCGGCCCCGCAGCCCTACGGCGCCACGCCGCCGCAGCCGTACGGGGACCCGCAGCAGCCGTACGGCGCCGCGCCGCAGCAGCCCTGGGGCGCGGTGCCCCCGCAGGGCGGCGCGCCGTACCCGGGCTACCCCGGCTACCCGGGCGAGCAGCAGAAGAAGTCCCGCAAGACGCTGTGGATCGTGCTCGGCTGCGTCGGCGGCGCCGTGCTGCTCGGCGCCGGCGTGCTCGGGTACGCGGTCTACGACGTGACGTCAAAGACCGGCACCCACAAGGTCGTCATGCCCGACTCCTTCAAGGGCATGAAGCGCGACGACACCAACCCGCTGGCCGAGCAGATGCAGACCGCCCTGCAGTCCGACTTCGGCCAGGGCAAGGACGCCTGGACCCCGACCGCCGTCAGCGCGCTCTACACCGGCGCCGGCTCGGACGACGGCAAGGTCGTGGTCGTCTTCGGCGGCTGGGGCAACGTGCTCGCCCCCTCCTCCCAGGTCGACGACTTCTTCGGCAGCTTCGAGAAGCAGGCCCGCGGCCAGGGCACCACCTTCAGCGGCCGCTCCTCCTTCGACCCCGGCCCGCTCGGCGGCAACCTCTCCTGCGAGGTCATGAAGGCCGAGGAGGAGACCGACAGCCTCTGCGTCTGGGCCGACGGCAGCTCGGTGGTCGCCGTCCTGGCCGGCGAGGCCGGCTCCACCAGCACCCCCGACCTCGCCGCGGCCGCCGCGGACGCGCGCGAGCTGCGTCAGGCGGCCGAGGTCCCGCGCTGACCACCGCCTGCGACGGCTCGGACCGACGACGAAGCGGCCCCGCACCTTCCGGTGCGGGGCCGCTTCTCCGAGACGGGGGTCAGGCGCTCTTCTCGCGCCGCTCGCGCTTGATCATGTCGCGCGGGACGAGGGTCGGGATGGCGTGCTTGGAGACCACGTCCCCGGTGACGACCACCCGGGCGACGTCCTGACGCGAGGGCACCTCGTACATCACGGACATCAGCACCTCCTCCATGATGGCCCGAAGCCCTCGGGCGCCGGTGCCCCGCAGGATCGCCTGGTCGGCGATGGCCTCCAGCGCGTCCCGGGTGAACTCCAGCTCCACGCCGTCGAGTTCGAAGAGCTTGCGGTACTGCTTCACCAGCGCGTTCTTCGGCTCGGTGAGGATCTGCAGCAGCGCCTCGCGGTCCAGGTTGTGCACGCTGGTGATCACGGGCAGCCGGCCGATGAACTCGGGGATCATGCCGAACTTGACCAGGTCCTCCGGCATCACCTGACGGAAGTGGTCGCTGGCGTCCTGCTCCCGCTTGGAGCGGATGTTGGCGCCGAAGCCGATGCCCTTGGCACCGGCCCGGCCCTCGATGATCCGCTCCAGCCCGGCGAACGCACCGCCCACGATGAACAGCACGTTGGTGGTGTCGATCTGGATGAACTCCTGGTGCGGGTGCTTGCGACCACCCTGCGGCGGCACCGAGGCGGTGGTGCCCTCCAGGATCTTCAGCAGCGCCTGCTGGACACCCTCACCGGAGACATCACGGGTGATCGACGGGTTCTCGCTCTTGCGGGCGACCTTGTCGATCTCGTCGATGTAGATGATCCCGGTCTCGGCCTTCTTGACGTCGTAGTCCGCCGCCTGGATCAGCTTGAGCAGGATGTTCTCGACGTCCTCGCCGACGTAGCCGGCCTCGGTCAGCGCCGTGGCGTCCGCGATCGCGAACGGCACGTTCAGCATCCGGGCCAGGGTCTGCGCCAGCAGCGTCTTGCCCGAGCCGGTCGGGCCGAGCAGCAGGATGTTGGACTTGGCCAGCTCGATCGCGTCCTCGCGGCCGTTGCCGCCGGAGCGGCCGTTCTCACCGGCCTGGACGCGCTTGTAGTGGTTGTAGACCGCGACCGACAGCGCCTTCTTGGCCATCTCCTGGCCGACCACGTACTGATCCAGGAACTCGTAGATCTCGCGGGGCTTCGGCAACTCCTCGAAGCGCACCTCGGAGCTCTCGGCGAGCTCCTCCTCGATGATCTCGTTGCACAGGTCGATGCACTCGTCGCAGATGTACACACCTGGCCCGGCGATCAGCTTCTTCACCTGCTTCTGCGATTTGCCGCAGAACGAGCACTTGAGCAGGTCGCCGCCGTCTCCGATGCGTGCCACGAGGTGCTTCCCCTTCGCCAGGGGCCCCGCGGGGGTTCCGGGGCCTGGTGCTGTGGACCGGCTGCGCCGTCGGCGGTCGGTCTCGCTATCCGACGGTACTCTGCCGCGCCGGTAATTCCGTCGTCTTCGGCAGCTCTGCCCTACGCCCTGGGCGAATTGATACCGAACAGATGCCGTCCTGCGGGCATGGGCCCGCTCTGCCATTGTGCCGGGCCCGGGGCCCGCCCGGAACGGCTCGGGGCGGGGCGCAAAGTCACACCTCGGCAGAGGATGCGCCTGCGTCCCGCCCCGGGAGCCGCCGGGTCGCCGGACCTCAGTCGGTCAGCGAGGTCTTGCGGGTCGAGATGATCTGGTCGATCAGCCCGTACTCCAGCGCCTCCTCGGCGGTGAGGATCTTGTCGCGCTCGATGTCGTCGCGGACCTGCTCGACCGGCTTCTTGGAGTGCTTGGCCAGCATCTCCTCCAGCTGCTCACGCATCCGGAAGATCTCCTTGGCCTGGATCTCCAGGTCCGAGACCTGGCCGCGGCCGGTCTCGGTGTAGGGCTGGTGGATCAGGATCCGGGCGTTCGGCAGCGCCATCCGCTTGCCGGGGGTGCCGGCCGCCAGCAGCACGGCGGCGGCCGAGGCCGCCTGGCCCATGCAGACGGTGGTGATGTCCGGCTTGACGTACTGCATGGTGTCGTAGATGGCCGTCAGGGCCGTGAACGAGCCGCCGGGCGAGTTGATGTACATCTGGATCTCGCGGTCCGGGTCCATCGACTCCAGGCAGAGCAGCTGGGCCATGATGTCGTTGGCCGAGACGTCGTCCACCTGGGAGCCGAGGAAGATGATCCGCTCCTCGAACAGCTTGGCGTACGGGTCGTACTCGCGGATGCCCTGCGAGGTGCGCTCGACGAAGCGCGGGACGATGTAACGGCCCTCGGCGCGGGCGCCGTAGTACTCACCGCGCGGCATGTTGGGGGTGGTGTTCATGGGTTGGTCCGTCCTCCGACGAAGCGTGCGGTCTGGGGGTCTCTTACGGGCGGCGCTCAGGCGCCCGTGCCGCCGCCGCCGGGAACGTCCGCGGCGCTGTGCATGATCTGGTCGATCAGGCCGTACTCCTTGGCCTCCTCCGGGGTGAACCAGCGGTCCCGGTCGGAGTCCGCGGTGACCCGGTCGAAGGACTGGCCGCTGTGGTGCGCGATCAGCTCGGACATCCGCTTCTTGGTGCGCAGCAGCTGCTCGGCCTGGATCCGGATGTCGGTGGCGGAGCCGCCGAGACCGGCCGAGGGCTGGTGCATCAGGATGTTGGCGTTGGGCAGCGAGAACCGCTTGCCCTTGGCGCCGGCCGTCAGCAGGAACTGGCCCATCGAGGCCGCCATGCCCATCGCGATCGTGACCACGTCGTTCTTGATGTACTGCATGGTGTCGTAGATCGCCATGCCGGCCGTGATCGAGCCGCCCGGGGAGTTGATGTAGAGGTAGATGTCCTTGTCGGGGTCGGCCGCCAGCAGCAGAAGCTGGGCCGTGATCTTGTTGGCGATGTCGTCGTCGACCTGCTGGCCGAGGAAGATGATCCGCTCGTTGAGCAGCCGGTTGTAGACCTGGTCGCCCAGGCCGCCGAGCACGTCACCAGCGGCGGCGTGCGGCGCCATCAGGCCAGGCATCTGCATCTGCGGGAACGTCACTTAGCCACCTGCTCAGTCGATCTGCTTGTGTGTCGCTGTCTATGGACCCTAACGCCCGGGCGGGGCCGCAGAATCCCCCACGCAGAACTGTTCGCTGTGAGCGCAGGGTCGAGTGGTGCGAACGGACAGCGAACGGCGGGGGGTCGCGGGCGGGCCGACGACAGTGGGCCCGGACACCTCGCGGCGTCCGGGCCCACTGTCACCTGTCACTCAGGTGTCACGCTGTCGAAGCCGGGGCTCAGGCCTCGGTCGACTCGGCGGCAGCCTCGGTACCGGCCTGCTCGGCCGACTCCTCGGTCTCCTCGTCGTCCTCGAACGAGACGACCTCGCCGTTGGTGTCCTTGACCTCTGCGGCCTCGACCACCAGGGCCAGCGCCTTGCCGCGGGCGACCTCGCCGACCAGCAGCGGAACCTGGTTGCCCTGGACGACCTGCTGGGCGAACTGGTCCGGGGTGAGACCCGAACCGGCGGCGCGACGGATCAGGTGCTCGGTGAGCTCCTCCTGGTTGACCCCGAGCTCCTCCTTCGCCACGATCTCGTCCAGCACGAACTGGGTCTTGATGCCCTTCTTCGCCTGCTCCTCGGTCTCCGCCAGGAAGTCCTCGAGGGTCTTGTCCTGGGTGGCCAGGTAGGTCTCCAGGTTCAGGCCCATGGGCTCCAGCTGGTGGTGCTCCAGGTTGTGGCGACGGGTCTCGACCTCGTCCTTGAGGAGCTTCTCCGGGTAGTCCATCTCGACGAGCCCGAGCAGCTCGTCCAGGACCTTCTCCTGGGCCTGGGTGGCCTGGTCGAACTCCTTCATGCGCTCCAGGCGCTTGCGGGAGTCGGCACGCAGGTCCTCCAGGGTGTCGAACTCGCTCGCCAGCTGGGCGAACTCGTCGTCCAGCTCCGGGAGCTCCTTCTCCTGGACGGCGGTCACGGTGACGGTGACCTCCGAGTCGTTGCCGGCCTGGGTGCCACCCTTGAGGGTGGTGGTGAAGGTCTTGGTCTCACCGGCGGACAGGCCGATGACGGCCTCGTCGATGCCCTCCAGCAGGCGGCCGGAGCCGATCTCGTAGCTCACGCCGGTCGCGGTGCCGTCCTCCGGCACCTCGCCGTCCACCTTGGCCTCGAGGTCCACGACCACGACGTCCTCGGCGCCGGCGGCGCGCTCGACGTCCTTGACCGAGGAGAAGCGCTCGCGCAGCTGCTCCAGCGACTTCTCGATGTCCTCGTCGGAGACGACGACCGGGTCGACGACCACGCTGATCGAGGTGAAGTCCGGGAGAGCGATCTCCGGACGGACGTCGACCTCGGCGGTGAACTTGAGGTCACCGCCGTCCGCGAGGCGCTCGACACCCTCGATGTCGGTGATGTCGGGCTGACCGAGAACCTCGATCTTGCCCTCGTCCACGGCCTGCGTGTAGAAGCGCGGCAGCGCGTCGTTCACGGCCTCCTCGAGCACCGCGGCACGGCCGAAGCGCTGGTCGATCACCTTCGCCGGAATCTTGCCCTTACGGAAGCCCGGGACGGTGACCTGCTGGTTGATCTTCTTGTACGCCGCGTCGAGGCTGGGCTTGAGCTCCTCGAAGGGCACCTCGACGGTGAGTCGAACCCGGGTCGGGTTCAGAGTCTCGACGGCGCTCTTCACGGTTAGGTCTCCTAGGGGCTTGCGGGCTGGTTGTCTCCGCCCGGACTCGATCAGGCCTTGGGCCGTACGAACGGGCGAGACGGGCGATGGGCGGTTGGAGCTGCATCTCCCGTATTGGGGTGGACGGTGAGCGTGACTCCTCGCCCTCGGGCGGTTGACCTGCAGGCATGCCACAGGGACTACCACCAGCAGCCCATCCTACCGGTACCGCGAAAGGCAGACGCCAGGGCGCTGCCGAAGCCCCTCGCGGAACCGGAGAACCCGACCCGCCGCAGCCCGCCCGCGGCCCGCCCCACAGCCCGCCCGCAGCACGGCGCGGAGACGACAACAGGGCCCCGTCCGATGGACGAGACCCTGCCGCACACTGTCGGGGTGACCGGATTCGAACCGACGGCCTTCCGCTCCCAAAGCGGACGCGCTACCAAACTGCGCCACACCCCGTGGTGCCGAGAGGAAGAGTACACGGCAGCCCGACGCCGCCCGGCGCATTATCAACCCCCCGCCGCACCGAAGGCGACGTGCACTTCACCACCCGGACCAGGTACGCTAACCCCGTCCTCGCAGCCGCACCCCGGCCGAGAGGTCGCGTACAGTCGGACACACCGTCAACTGCACGCACGCGGGCGTAGCTCAATGGTAGAGCCCCAGTCTTCCAAACTGGTCACGCGAGTTCGATTCTCGTCGCCCGCTCCACAGGTTCGGCCCCCAGTTCAGCGAGTCAATCGCCGAGCTGGGGGCCGCTTCCGTTGGACAGCCCGCCGGGGACGGCGTGCCCGCTCCGCGCCTCTCGCGCTCGGCGACCACGCAACCGAGCGCAGCGGACCCGTGGGGTCCTCCGAACACACCCGCCGCGTCGTACATCCTTGCGAGACTGTGTGGATGGCAAAGGTCTTTGGTCACATTGACGGGCACCCGGTCGGCTCACACTTCCCTCGCCGGACTGAACTCAGCGAAGCTGGCGTGCACGCCCCGCGGATGGCCGGTATCCACGGCAACCCGCGCGAGGGTGCGGACTCGATCGTGGTATCCGGCGGGTATGTGGACGACGAGGATCACGGCAACGTCATCATCTACACCGGTCACGGTGGCCGCGACAGCACGACCGGGCGGCAGACCCGTGACCAGGTGCTCACCGATTCCGGTAACGCTGGCCTGGTTCGCAGCCAGCTTGAGGGACTCCTTGTTCGGGTGATCCGCGGAGCTAGCGGAGACCCCGCATACTCCCCTCCTGCAGGCTTTCGCTACGACGGCCTGTTCCGCGTGGAGTCGCACAGCATCAAGATGGGTGTTGACGGCTTCCGAATCTGCCAGTTCCGGATGGTCGCAGCCGAGGAGGCTGAGGTCGCCGAGGATGTGGTGCCGTTCCATGGCGACCTCCCCCATCAGCCGGCGCGCACCCGAACCTTCACGGTCCAGCGGTCCGTCCGCAACAGCGTGGTCATCCAGCAGGTGAAGCAGTGGCACGGCGGACAGTGCCAGCTCTGCGCCCTCACGCTGGAGATCCCGGGGGGATCCACCTACAGCGAAGGCGCTCACATTCAGGCCCTCGGCCGACCGCACCGTGGACCTGACGTCACTGAGAACGTGCTCTGCCTCTGTCCCAACTGCCACGTGCTCTTCGACAACGGAGCCCGCTACCTGACCGATGACCTCCGGGTCATCGACGGGCTGACGCATCAGGAGCTGGCCGCCCTGCGGACCCACCCACGGCACCGGATCGACGTGCGCTTCGTCCGGCAACATCGCGGGCGCTGGATATCGGGCTGACACCGAAGCCTCCCCCCTCGCCAGCACAAGCAAGGACGATCTCCAGCGCAGAAGTTGGCTCGCCCGCGGCCGACTTGGTCGCCACCATCGGTCAGATCGCACCGGGCCAGCGTCCAGACCTGGGCATGCCGGAGGCCCGGCCGGGGACGGGGTGTCCCGGGCCGGGCCTCCGGCGGGTACGGCTGGGTGGTCCGGGGATCAGACCTTGACGCCGTGGGCGGCCAGGTAGGCCACCGGGTCGATGTCGGAGCCGTAGGCCGGGCCGGTGCGGATCTCGAAGTGCAGGTGCGGGCCGGACACGTTGCCGGTGGCACCGGAGAGGCCGATCTGCTGGCCGGCGGTCACGGTCTGGCCGACCTGGACGCCGATCGAGGACAGGTGGGCGTACTGGGAGTACTTGCCGTCGGCGTGCTTGATGACGATCTCGTTGCCGTAGGCGCCACCGTTGCCGGCGGAGACCACGGTGCCGGCCGCGATGGCCTTCACCGAGGTGCCGGTGCCGACGACGAAGTCGACGCCGGTGTGGTAGCCGCTGGACCAGGCCGAGCCGGCCTGGTGGTACGGGGTGCCGATCGGGCCGCTGACCGGGGCGACGTAGCCCGAGGTGGCGGCGGGGGCCGAGGCGGCCGGGGCCGCGGGGGCCTGGGTCTTCGGCGCGGCCGGCTTGGCGGCGGCGGGCTTCGGGGCCTCGGGCTTGGCGGCAGCCGGCTTGGCGGTCTCGGCCTTGGGGGCCGGGGTGACCGGGGCGCGGTGCTCGGAGCGGGAGGCCTTCGAGGTGTCGGCCTGCGGGGCGGCCGGGGCAGCCTGGGCCGCGGCGTGGCCGGCGACGTTCAGCTTCTGGCCCGGGAAGATCAGGTTCGGGTTGTCGCCGACGACCTGACGGTTGTCCTGGTACAGCTTCTGCCAGCCGCCGTCGACGTGCTGGGCGTCGGCGATCTTGGACAGGCTGTCGCCGTGGACGACCTCGTAGCTGTGGTCGGCGGGGGTCTGGGCGGCGGCCGGGGCGGCCGGCGCGGCGGCCGGGGCCGGGGCGGAGACGGCGCCGTGGGCGTCGGCGGAGGTGCCGTGGGCCTGGGCGGCGGTCGCCGGGAGCGCGACGGCAGCGGTGACGACACCGGTGGCGACGGCAATTCGGGTCAGACGGGACAGACGGGGACGACGGTGCTTGCCCTTAGCGGACATTGAGCGGTTCCTCTCCGACGCCTACGAGGTGAGCTGTCGGGTTCGGACGGGAGATCGCCCGGCCGTGAAAAAGACACGGCTTCACCCCAAGCCGGCCCGGAGAATCCGGAACGGCACTTACCTTGGGTCCCCCGCTCCTGCCGTGCACGGATGGTGTGCGTCGGCCCCGGGCAGCGGCAGGACTCGGCGTTCCGCCCGGTGGCCCCGCCCGGCGTTTGCCGGGCAGGTCACGAAGCAAAACCCATGAAGCGTGTACGGAGCAAGTGACGGAGCGTAAGGAACGAAACGGACATAAGATCACTTGGGCCGAAAGTCACGCTCCGCTGTGACCTTGAGGCCGACCGCAGCCGATTCGCTCACTCCGGGAATGCGCACACGCACAGGGAGTGCCGAATTTCACGCCACGCGACGGCTATATCACCGTCAGGTGGTCGACGTGGAATCGAAGGTGACTCCCGTCACCCGTCCCGGTGCCCGCCGTCACGGATTTCACCACCGGTACGGCCCCCGGGCCGTCGCCCGTCGCCCCCGGAGGCCCGCTCCCCTCCCGCGCCTCCCGCGCCCCTCCCGCGCGCCCCTCTTGTGCCTCCCGCGCCCCCGCGCCTCCCGACCCCATCCGACCGGCCCGCCCGCCCCCGTACGGCGGCCGACGCGCCCGCTCCACGCGCCCCGGCGGTACCTGAGACGGCGCCAGTTGTCCGCTGGTTTCCCGCGACCGGGTGGCGGCCGATAGCCTCACACGCGTTCGAGTCCCCCACCGTTGAGCAAGGAGCCGGCCTGTGCGCCCGGAGCACCGACTGGACGTCATACAGCGCAGCGTGATCCGCGAAATGGCGCGCTTCGGACAGGGGTTCACGGTCGACGGCGAGCTGCTGCGAGGGCCGGGCACCACGGCCGTGGCGGTACGGGAGCACCCCGGTGACGGCGGGACGGGCCATGTCGACCTCGGCTATGTCCTGCATCTGGGCCGCGCCGACGGCCCGGTGGTCTGGGACTGCGCGGCCGGGCTCGGCCGGACCGAGGAGGAACAGCTCGACAACGCCGTCCGGATGTGGGCCACCACCACGGCCACCGCCGTGGTCGAACTGCTGGACCGCCGGGGCGAGTACGGCGACCACTACCGCTCGGCCGAACTGCCCGGCTGGCAGGCGGTGCAGGGTCCGGCCGCGGTGTTCGGCTTCGGGTCACGTCAGTTGGCGGACTGGCTCGCGGACCATCAGCCGCTGCCGGTGCTGGCGGACGCGCTGCGCCAGGAGTTGACCGGGCCGCAGGTGAACGGTGTGAAGCTGTTCCTCGGCGGCCGGGCGGGCGAGGACGTCGCCGAGGTCCGGGTGAACGGCGTCGTCTCCGACCGGGCCTCGGCCGCACTGCGCGCGCTGGACTGGCCGCGGGGTGAACGGCTCTGCTGGGCAAGGCTGTTCATCCTGCTGGTGGCCGAGTCCGCCGAGCAGCCGGCGGCGCGGGCGGGCGGCGGCGCCGAGCCCGCCGAGACAGCGGTCGTGAGCCGGCGCCCGAGGCTGCTCGACCGTTGGCGTCGCGCCAGACCGCAGCGCGGCTAGCCCGGGGCGGCCCGCCCGCCCGCCCCCGGTCCTGCGCGAGGGCAGGACAGAGCGCCGGACGGCGCACCGGCCGCCCGGCCCCGACCGACGGACCCGGCGTGGTCAGCCCGCGACGGAGGAGATCGTCGAGGCGAGCTGGGTGAGGAAGTCCTGGATCGGCTTGGCAGCCGTCGACTGGCTCACCATGAAGCCGAACAGCGCCGCGATGATCGCGTGGCTGGTCTTCAGCTGCTTGTTACGGATGAAGATGACAACGATGATGCCGAACAGCACCAGCGCGGAGACGGAGAAGGCCACCCGGATTCACTTCCTCATTTCGTGGCGGGGTGCGGGGTGGAACCGGACGGTCCCTGGCGGACGGGTCGTCCCGCCGCGACCGGAGCGCCACGAGGGCACCCGCAGCCGCCCGACGATAGCCGCCTGACGCACGATTCGCCCCCAATCCCCCGAGTCTCGACCAGCCCACCCGGACTCAGTGTGGTCGCTCGTGCGGACTCCGTAAAGGACTTGCCGGAAGCCTGCGAGGAAGATCCCGCCATGTGGGACGAATTTCCGCCGTCCGAGACCCTAGCGGAGGGCTTCTGACGGAGCATCGGCAGGGCCCGGGCCGAGCGTCCGCGAAGCGTCGGCGGGGGCCGCCGGACGCGGCCGAGCACCGCAGACCTGCGGGCGGGCCGGGGCGTCGTGCCCGGGGGCGGCGGAGTGTCAGGAATGGCCGAAGATCACCACTCGCGATTTGACAGCTCGGCACCGGCGCGACGCCCACCGACTCGGGGCCGCCCGGCCGACTTCGGGGCCGCCCTGGCGGCTTCGGCGCGGTGCGGCCGCCCGGCCGACTTCGGCGCGCCCGGCCGCCCCGCGGTCACTGCCGCCAGAGCAGCAGGACCGCGCGGTCGTCGTTGACGTCCTTGGCGACCGTCTCGATCAGTCGGCCCGCCGCGCCCCGGCTGCCGCCGAGTTGGGCACCGGCCACCAGCCGGTCCGCCTCGCCCATCAGCCGGTCCATGCCCTCGGTCAGGTCCCGGCCCGGTACCTCGACCATGCCGTCGGTGCACAGCAGCAGGACGTCGCCGTGCCCGAGCCGCCCGCGGACGCCGTCGAACTTGGCGCCGTCGTAGACCCCGAGCAGCGGGCCCTCGGCCTCCTGAACCTCCCAGCGGCCGGCGCCGGCCAGCCGCTGCATGCCCGGCAGGTGCCCGGCCGAGAGCAGCTCGTACTCCCCGGTGTCCAGGTCGAGCACCAGGTGGACGGCGGTGGCGAAGCCCTCGTCCCAGTCCTGGCGGAGCAGGTAGCCGTTGGCGGCGGGCAGGAAGTCGTGCGCCGGCAGCGAGCCGAGCAGGCCGCCGAACGCTCCGGAGAGCAGCAGGGCGCGCGAGCCGGCGTCCATCCCCTTGCCGGAGACGTCCGCCAGGACGGCCTCCAGCACCCGGCGGCCGGGCCCGGTCCGGGCGGCCACCACGAAGTCCCCGGAGAAGGACTGGCCACCGGCCGGGCGCAGCGCCAGGTCGACGTGCCAGCCCTCGGGCAGCTTGGGGACCCGGCCCTGGACCCGGATCCGCTCGCGCAGGTCGAACAGCATCGAGCCGCCGCCGCGCCAGGGCACGCCGACCCGGCTGCGGAACTGGGCGACCAGCAGCCCGGCCACGCCGACCGCGCCGACCACCAGGGCGGCGCCGGGGGTGACCCCGTAGACGTACTGCTCGGGGTGGTTGCTGGCGACCCGTTCGCCGGTGTGGATCAGGGACTCGGTGGACAGGCCGAGCGCGGCGGCGCCGTAGAGCAGCACCAGGGTGCCAGGGCGCAGCAGCATCGCGCCGGCCAGGATCGGCAGCACCAGGGCGGTCGGCGGCGCCCAGGCGGGGATCCAGATGTTCAGCAGCACCAGCAGCGGGATGGCGAGCAGGAAGGCCGCGAAGGCGAGCCAGTCGGCGCCGTCGCCGCGGAAGTAGTCGACGCCGGCGCGCCGCACCCGGCGCCGGGCCCGCAGGAGTCTGGCGCGCAGGAGGGCCGCGGCGGGCTCCGCGGCTGCCGTCGCGGCCGGGCCCGTCGCAGTCGTCTGGGGCGGTGCGCCCGGCTTCCTGCCAGCCATGAGGTCCGACCTTATCCACCGCCCGCGCCCGGCGTCGACGGGGTGGACGGTGCCGGCGGGCGCGGTCCGGCCGCGGCCCGGTACGTTTCGGCCGCCGTCCGGGCCACTGCGGAGGTGCTTCGCGCAGGTGGGGGGAGCGTGCGCGCCGCCGGTGCGCACGGCTGCGGGGGTGACCGCATTCGACCGGACATGTCGCAAAAGTCGGTCGCGCTCGTACGGACGAGCTGGTAGCTGTGGGCCTATGACAGCCGACACATCCGCGTCCTCGTCCCTGACCGTCCGCCTGCTGACCGCCGAGGAGTGGGACGGCTGGTACGGCAAGCTGGAGATCGCCTTCGGAGGTGAGCAGGAGCAGCCGGAGGAGCGGGCCCTCTGGCAGGAGCTGACCGAGATCGACCGTTCGCTGGCCGTCTGTGAGGGAGACGAGATCGTCGGCGGCGCCGGCGCCTTCAGCTTCCGGATGTCGGTGCCCGGCGGCGCGGTGCTGCCGACGGCGGGCGTCACCATGGTCGGGGTGCTGCCGACCCACCGCCGGCGGGGGGCGCTCACCGCGCTGATGCGGCGCCAGCTCGACGACGTCCGGGCCAGGGGTGAGGCGATCGCCGTGCTGACCGCCTCCGAACCGGCCATCTACGGGCGGTACGGCTACGGCGTCGGCAGCTGGCGGATGGCGGTGACCGCGCCGCGCGGCCGGGTCGCCGTGCCCGTCCCGGTGGAGGCCGAAGCCCCGGAGCTCCGGCTGCGGCTGGCCGATCCGGCCGGAGCCGGCCCCGCCTGCGAGGAGTTGTACGCGAGCCTGGTGCCCCGGCGCCCGGGGATGCTGGAGCGGCGGCCCGGGTGGGAGCGCCTTCCGCTGCTGGACGCCCCCGGCTCACGTGCCGGGCACTCCGCGCTGCAGTGCGTGCTCGCCGAGGAGCGCGGCAGCGGCCGGCTGCTGGGGTACGCGCGGTACGCGGTCAAGGACGCCTGGGTCAACAACAACGCGGCCGGCTCGGTCAGGGTGCGGGACGTCGACGCGGTGTCCCCGCAGGTGTACGCCGCGCTCTGGTCCTACCTGCTGGGGCTCGACCTGACGGAGCGGGTGACCGCCGGGAACCGGCCGGTCGACGACCCGCTGCTGTACCTCGCCTCCGACCCGCGCCGGCTGGAGCCCCGGCTGGAGGACTCGCTCTTCGTCCGGCTGGTCGACGTCGACGCGGCGCTCGCGCAGCGCGGCTACGCGACGCCGGTGGACGTGGTGCTGGAGGTGACGGACGAGTTCTGTCCGTGGAACACCGGACGCCGGCGGCTGCGGAGCGACGGCCCGGGCAAGGGGACGAGCTGTGAGCGCACCGACCGGCCGGCCGAACTGGCGCTGGATGTGCGGGCGCTGGGCTCGGCCTATCTCGGTGGGGTGACGCTCGCGGCGCTGGGGGCGGCCGGCCGGGTGGCCGAGCTGCGCGAAGGTGCGCTGGCGGACGCCTCGCGGGCGTTCGCCTCGGATCTGGCACCCTGGCTGCCGCACGGGTTCTGACGGCCCGTGCGGCAGTGGTCGAGGGTGGGGTGGAGCGGGTCGGGTGGTGCGGGATCAGCCCTGGGGGTGGTGGGCCGGGATCGGGGGGAGCTCGCCGGTGGTCTCGTACTCGCTCAGCATCTCGATCCGGCGGGTGTGCCGGGCCTCGCCGCTGTAGGGGGTGTTGAGGAAGATCTCGACGAACTTGGTGGCCTCGTCGACGGTGTGCATCCGGCCGCCGACGCTGATCACGTTGGCGTTGTTGTGCTCCCGGCCGAGGGCGGCGGTCTGCTCGCTCCAGGCCAGCGCCGCACGGACGCCCTTGACCTTGTTCGCGGCGATCGCCTCGCCGTTGCCGGAGCCGCCGATCACGACGCCCAGGGCCTCGGGGTCGGCGGCGGTGCGCTCGGCGGCGCGCAGACAGAACGGCGGGTAGTCGTCCTCCGCGTCGTAGATGTGCGGCCCGCAGTCGACCGGCTCATGGCCGGCCCCCTTGAGCCACTCGACAAGGTGGTTCTTCAGTTCGTATCCGGCATGGTCGGAGCCCAGGTACACGCGCATGGGTATGAGTGTGGCACGCGGCGGCGGCCGGGTCGGCAGCCGACCCGGCCGCACGCCCCGATCAACCGCGGCGGCCCAGGATCTTCCAGGTGAGCGGAAGGGCGCCGACGGCCAGTGCGGCCTTGAGCGCGTCGCCCACCAGGTAGGGGTAGAGGCCCAGTTCGGCGGCGCGGGCGAGCGGGACGTGCAGGGCGAGGGCGAGGTAGGGGACGCCGACGGCGTAGATCGCCAGGTTGCCGAGGACCATTGCGACGGCGGTCCGCAGCGGGCTGCGGTCCGCGCCCCGGCGGGCCAGGGCGCCGGTGAGGCCGGCGGCGAGGACGAAGCCGATCACGTAGCCGAGGCTGGGCATGGCCCAACCCGAGCTGCCCTGGGCGAACCACGGCAGGCCGGCCATGCCGGCGAGCAGGTAGAGGCCGAGCGAGGCGATGCCGCGGCGGGTGCCCAGCGCGGTGCCGACCAGCAGCGCGGCGAAGGTCTGGCCGGTGACCGGCACCGGGGAGCCGGGGACGGTGACCGAGAGCTGCGCGGCGAGCCCGGTGAACGCGGCGCCGCCGGCCACCAGGGCCAGTTCGCGGGCCTGGGTGCCGAGTCGGGTCGTCGCACCCGGCAGGAGGTCGGCGAGGACGGCGGCGGACGGTGCGGAGGTGGCGCTGGCCATGGGCTGGATCTTCCGTTCGGGCACGTCGGGTCAGGTGAACAGTTGTGAACCTACGCGCTGGGAAGGGGTTGGACGGGCGTCGGCAACCGACAAACCGTCAGGGCCGCACTTGTCGGGTCCGGCCTGATTCGGACACATCTGCGCAATTGTGCGCTTACTTTCGGTCACAATAACGTCCGGATGGCGGCCGTTTCGCCGCACACCTTGGCCGGTCCGTCCGCCATACCGAATAGTGGTCCGAAGTCTCCGCTATCCGAACAGTCTGGATCCGACCCGATGTCGACCCCCACGCAGCCGCCCACCCTGGAGCGGTCCGACGATCCTGTCGCCTCCCCCGCCTCGCCAACCTCCCCCGCCCCGGCCTCGGCCGAGGGGCAGCTCTCGCACGGCCTCAAGCAGCGCCACCTCTCGATGATCGCGCTCGGCGGCGTGATCGGTGCCGGTCTCTTCGTCGGCTCGGGCGCGGGCATCGCCGCCGCCGGACCCTCCATCGTGCTGGCCTTCGCCCTCTCCGGGCTGCTGGTGATGCTGGTGATGCGGATGCTCGGCGAGATGTCCGCGGCCCACCCCGCCAGCGGCTCCTTCTCGGTGCACGCCGAGCGGGAGATCGGCCCCTGGGCCGGACTCACCGTGGGCTGGCTGTTCTGGACCCTGCTGTGCGTCGGCGTCGGCGCGGAGGCGATCGGCGCCGCCGGGATCATGAGCGGCTGGCTGCCCGGAGTGCCGTCCTGGATCTGGGTCGCGATCTTCATGAGCTTCTTCTGCGCGACCAACCTGGCCGCGGTGAAGAACTTCGGCGAGTTCGAGTTCTGGTTCGCGGCCGTGAAGGTGACCGCCATCGCGGCCTTCCTGGTGATCGGCGTGCTGGCCATCACCGGTGTGCTGCCCGGGACTTCCTCCCCCGGCACCGCCAACCTGACCGGCAGCGGCGGGTTCTTCCCGCACGGCACCACCGGCCTGATCACCGGCCTGCTGGCCTCGGTGTTCGCGTACGGCGGCCTGGAGACGGTGACCATCGCGGCGGCCGAGTCCGAGGACCCGCGGCGCAGCGTGGCCACCGCCGTCCGGACCGCGATGTGGCGGATCGCCCTGTTCTACGTCGGCTCCATGGCCGTCATCGTCACCCTGGTCCCGTGGAACGACCCGTCGGTCATCAAGCCCGGCCCGTACGTCGCGGTGCTGGACCGGATCGGCATCACCGGCTCCGGCCAGCTGATGAACGTGGTGGTGCTGATCGCGCTGCTGTCCGCGATGAACGCCAACATCTACGGCTCCTCCCGGATGGCGTACTCGCTGGTCCGCCGCGGCCAGGGCCCGAAGGCACTGTCCCGGGTGAGCGGCGGCGTGCCGCGGCTCGCGGTGCTGGCCTCCTCGGCGTTCGGTTTCCTCGCCGTGCTGCTCAGCTACTGGTGGCCGACCACCGTGTTCAGCTGGCTGCTCAACATGGTCGGCGCCGCGGTGCTGGTCGTCTGGGCCTTCATCGCCGTCGCCCAGCTGCGGATGCGCCGGCGGCTGGAGCGCGAGGCGCCCGAGCAGCTGACCGTGCGGATGTGGGCGTTCCCCTACCTCACCTGGCTGGCGCTGGCGGGCATCGTCGCCACCCTGGCCCTGATGACCCTGGACAGCGGCAACCGGGTCCAGCTCTACTTCACGCTCGGGCTCACCGTGGCGCTGGCCGCGGTCGGCCGGCTCCGGCGAAGGAGCGCCGCCTGACGTCCCGGCGGCGGTGACCGACGGAAGGGCCCGGTACGCGCGGTGCGTACCGGGCCCTTCCGTCCGCCGGGCGGAGCCGTCACTCGAAGGACGGGCCCGCCGTCCGGGTGCGCTTGATCTCGTAGAAGCCGGGGGTGGAGGCCACCAGGACGGTGCCGTCCCACAGGCGGGCGGCGTGCTCACCGCGCGGGGTCGGGGTGACCACCGGGCCGAAGAAGGCAACCCGGCCGCCGTCCGGGCCGTCCACCGCGATCACCGGGGTGCCGACGTCCTCGCCGACCAGCGAGATGCCCTCCTGGTGGGAGGCGCGCAGGGCCTCGTCGTAGGTGTCGGTGTCGGCGGCGTCGGCCAGCTCGACCGGCAGACCGGCAGCGGTCAGCGCGGCCTCGATGGTCTCCCGGTTGTTCGGCAGGCCCTGGTTGTGGAAGCGGGTGCCGAGCTCGGTGTAGAGCGGGCCGAGCACCTTGTCGCCGTGCTGCTGCGCCGCCGCGATCAGGACGCGGACCGGGCCCCAGCCCTTGCCCAGCAGCTCCTTGTACCTGTCCGGCAGGTCGTCGCGGTTCTCGTTGAGCACGGACAGGCTCATCACGTGCCACTTGGTGTCCACCGGGCGCAGCTGCTCGACCTCGAGCATCCAGCGGGAGGTCATCCAGGCCCAGGGGCAGATCGGGTCGAACCAGAAGTCGGCGATCTTGCGGGAGTCTGCAGTCGTCACGGACAGTGCCCTTCAGTCAACGGATGCGGGTCGGTCTGACCTAGCAGCACAACGTCCTCGACCGGCGGCTGATTCCTGCTCGCGCTGTGCAATGGTACGGGGCGTCGGGCATGAAAGGATTCGCCGGCACCCCAGCCTCACGAAGGCTTGATACGGACAGGAGTACCACCGTGCCGGGCAAGAACCTGAGCCGCGACGAAGCCCAGAAGCGAGCCGGACTGATCGAGGTGGAGAGCTACCGCGT
The DNA here is from genome assembly GCF_041434935.1 of Kitasatospora sp. NBC_00374. Lineage (NCBI taxonomy): Bacteria > Bacillati > Actinomycetota > Actinomycetes > Kitasatosporales > Streptomycetaceae > Kitasatospora > Kitasatospora sp. NBC_00374. Next base: position 3,073,721 of record NZ_CP107964.1, read on the forward strand.
CCACCTCGATCTGACCTCCGCTCCGGACCCCGCAGCGGCGACCTTCCGATCCACCACGACCATCGTCTTCGACGCCGCCGAGCCGGGGGCGAGCAGCTTCGCGGATCTACTGGCGCCGAGTGTCCGCACGGTCACCCTGAACGGCCGGGAGCTGGACCCGGCGAAGGTCTTCGACGGGCACCGGGTCGCGCTCGACGGGCTCGCCGCACACAACGTGCTGGTGGTCGAGGCGGACTGCGCGTACAGCCGGACCGGTGAGGGTCTGCACCGGTTCGTCGACCCGGTCGACGGCGAGACGTACCTGTACACCCACTTCGAGCCGGCCGACTCCCGGCGGGTGTTCGCCAACTTCGAGCAGCCCGACCTCAAGGCGCCGTTCGTCTTCACGGTCACCGCGCCGGCCGCCTGGGACGTGTACGCCAACGCGGTGCACGAGAGCGTGGAGAGCGAGGGCGGCGCCCGGACCTGGCGGTTCGCCCCCACCAGGCCGATCTCCACCTACCTGACCGCCGTGGTGGCCGGCCCGTACCACGTGGTGCGCGACCACTACAGCCGCGAACTGCCCGACGGCAGCACGCTGGAGATCCCGCTCGCCGCGACCTGCCGCAAGTCGCTGGCCCGCTTCTTCGACGCGGACGAGATCCTCACCGTCACCAAGCAGGGCCTGGACTTCTTCCACGAGGAGTTCGACTACCCGTACCCGTTCGGCAAGTACGACCAGTGCTTCGTGCCGGAGTACAACATCGGCGCGATGGAGAACCCGGGCTGCGTCACCTTCCGCGAGGAGTTCGTCTTCCGCTCGAAGGTCACCGAGGCCGCGTACGAGGGCCGGGCCAACGTGGTGCTGCACGAGATGGCCCACATGTGGTTCGGCGACCTGGTCACCATGAAGTGGTGGGACGACCTCTGGCTGAAGGAGTCCTTCGCCGACTTCATGGGCTCCTACGGGCTGATCGGCGCGGGCACCCGTTACCGGTCCGCCTGGATCACCTTCGCCAACCGCCGCAAGGCCTGGGCGTACCAGCAGGACCAGTACCCGACCACGCACCCCATCACGGCGGACATCCGGGACCTGGAGGACGCCAAGCTGAACTTCGACGGGATCACCTACGCCAAGGGCGCCGCGGTGCTCAAGCAGCTGGTGGCGTACGTCGGCCGGGACGCCTTCTTCGAGGGCGCGCGCCGCTACTTCCGGCGGCACGCCTTCGGCAACACCGTCCTGACCGACCTGCTGGGCGCGCTGGAGGAGACCAGCGGACGCGACCTCAAGGCCTGGACCGCCGCCTGGCTGCAGACCTCCGGCGTCAACTCGCTCACCCCGCAGGTGGTCTGCGACGCCGACGGCCGGATCACCGAGCTGGCCGTGCTCCAGGACGGCGACACGCTGCGCCCGCACCGGGTGACCGTCGGCCTGTACGACCACGACGAGACCGGCGCGCTGGTCCGCACCGAGCGGATCGAGCTGGACGTGGCCGGTGCCCGCACCACCGTCCCCGAGGCCGCCGGCCGGCCGCGGCCGGCCCTGGTCCTGGTCAACGACGAGGACCTGACCTACTGCAAGATCCGCTTCGACGAGGTGTCGCTGGCGACCCTGCGCACCGGCCTGGGCTCGCTCACCGACCCGCTCGCCCGCGCGCTGGCCTGGTCCGCCGCGTGGAACCTCACCCGGGACGCGCTGATGCCCGCCCGCGACTACCTCGACCTGGTGCTGCGCTTCGCCGGACAGGAGTCGGACATCGGCGTCCTGCAGTCGCTGCACCAGCAGGCCAAGTCCGCCCTCGACCTGTACGCCGCCCCCGACTGGCGGGCCGAGGGCGGCCGGCTGCTCGCCGAGTGCGCGCTGCGCGAGCTGCGCGCGGCCGGGCCCGGCAGCGACCACCAGCTCTCCTGGGCCCGCTTCCTGGCCTCGACCGCCGACGGCGCCGAACACCTCCAGCTGCTGGCCGGCCTGCTGGGCGGCACCGGCCGGATCGACGGCCTGGCGATCGACCAGGAGCTGCGCTGGGAGTTCTGGCTCACCCTGGCCGCGGCCGGCCGGGCCACCGCCGAGGAGATCGGCGCCGAGCTGGAGCGGGACAACACCGCCAGCGGCAAGCAGCGGGCGGTCAAGTGCCTGGCCGCGCTGCCCACCCCGGGGGCCAAGGCCGCCGCGTGGTCCGCGGTGGTGGACTCCGACGAGCTGCCGAACGCCCTGGTGGAGGCCCAGATCGCGGGCTTCGCCCAGCCCGGCCGGCGTGAGCTGACGGCCGGCTACATCGCGCCGTACTTCGAGCTGCTGGAGTCCGTCTGGGAGCAGCGCAGCATCGAGATCGCGATGCGGATCGTCGGCGGTTTCTTCCCCCGGCTGCAGACCGAGCAGCGGACCCTGGACGCGACCGACGCCTGGCTTGACGGACACCCGGACGCGGCCCCGGCGCTGCGCCGCCTGGTGCTGGAGTGCCGGGACAACCTGGCCCGGGCGCTGCGCGCGCAGGAGTGCGACCGCGGCTGACGCGCCGGTGCACCGGCTCGTGCTCCGACGTGCCGACGCGGCAACGGCCGCCCGGGCTTCCCGGGCGGCCGTTTCGGGTGTGCGGTCCCGCTACTTCAGGGTGGCCGAGGTCAGACCGGCCTGGACCTGCCGCTGGAAGGAGAGGTACACCACCAGCACCGGCAGCATGGCGATCGTCATACCGGCGAACAGGGCAGGTGCGTCGGACTTGTAGCCCGACTGCAGGGCCAGGTTGACCAGGCCCTGGGCGAGCACCGAGTGGTCCGCCTCACCCGCCTGGGTGGGCTGCATCAGGGTGACCGGCAGGATGTACTGGTTCCACTGGCCGAGCACGTTGAAGATGCCGACGCTGATCAGGCCGGGCTTGGCCATCGGCACCATGATCTGGAAGAACGCCCGGGAGTGCGAGCAGCCGTCCAGCATCGCCGCCTCGTGCACGGCGGTCGGCAGGGTGCGGAAGAACGAGTACAGGAAGAACACGGTGAACGGCAGCGAGTACGCCGTGTACACCAGGATCAGGCCGAGGTAGCTGTTCAGGCCGAGGATCGGCGAGATCTCACCGAGGTTGCGGACCATGAAGAACAGCGGCACCAGAGCCAGGTAGACCGGGAACATCGAGCCGGCCACGAACAGGTAGTAGATCGCCTTGCTGCCCTTGAACTCGTACCGGGCCAGGACGTAGGCCGCCATGCCGCCGAGCAGCATGGTCAGGGTGAGCGAACCGGCCAGCACGATCAGGGTGTTGACGAAGAACCCGCCGATGCCCTTGGACCAGGCGGTGGAGAACGCCTTGAAGCCCCAGGACGCCGGCCAGCTCCAGGCGCTGCTGTTGATCTGCGCGTCGGTCTTGAAGGAGCCGAGAACGACCCAGACCAGCGGGAAGATGATCAGCAGGGCCCAGACGGCGAGGAAGCCGTGCGAGAAGGCGTTCAGCACGCCCCCGCCCTCGGCGAAGCGCGTCGTCCGGTCGGCCTTCGGGGGCCTGCCCGCGCGCTGGGCGGGGACGGTCGAGGTCTTGTCGATGCTAGTGCTCATGTCCATGGCCCCGCTCAGTACTCGATCCGGTCGCGCTTGGTGGCCCAGAGCGAGACGACGGACAGGATCAGCGTGAAGAAGAAGATCACCACACCCATGGCGCAGGCGTAGCCGGCCTCGCCGTTGCGCAGGAAGCTGCGCATCAGGTAGGTGGAGATCAACTCGCTGTGGTGGTCAGGGCCGCCGCCGAAGTAGGCGCCGGGGCTGATGCTGGAGACCAGGGCGAAGGCGTCCATCGCGACGATCGCGAGGTACACCCAGGCCGTCTGGACGGTCTCCCAGAGCAGCGGCAGGGTGATCTTCAGGAAGGTCTGGCCGCGCTTCGCGCCGTCCAGCAGGGCGGCCTCGTAGATGTCCTTCGGAATGCCCTGCATGGCCGCGGAGAACAGCACCAGGTAGAAGCCGACGCCGGACCAGACCAGCACCGCCAGCACGCACCACATGACCATGTCGGGGTCGGACAGCCACTGCACGGGGTGCGCCGCGTCGGCCAGTCCGAGCTTGATCAGGACGCCGTTGGCCAGGCCAGCGCCGTCGGTGCGGTAGACCGCGCCCCACAGCACCGCGAGGATGGCGATCGAGAGCACCTGCGGGAAGAAGAAGACCACCTTGTAGAAGGAGGCACCGCGGACGCCCTGCACACCACCGGTGCCGCTGCGTCCGCCGACGTTGAGCATGAAGGCGAAGAACAGCGCGATCAGGATCGTGATCACCGGCAGCAGGAGGAGCAGCAGCAGGTTGTGCCAGATCGCGCCGAGGAAGACCTCGTCATCGAGGAGTTTCGCGTAGTTGTCCAGGCCGACGAAGTTCATCTCCTGGCTCTGCCCCGACCAGTCGGTCAGGGAGTATCCGAAGGTCTGCGCGTACGGCCAGAGCACCAGGCCGACGTACAGCACGATCGGAAGAAAGAGGAACCCCACGATGAAGGGGTACTTGCCGTGACGCATCGTCACTTCTCCTGTCCTCAGGCGTGACGCACCGGGGGCGGTTCGGGGCCCCCGGTGCGTACGGTGACTCCGCTGGTCAGGCGGTCTTGTTCTTGGTGGCCGACTCCTTGGCCCGCTTGATCCACTCGGCGGGATCGATGCGCGCCGCCATCAGCTCGCCGGAGGCGTTCTGCAGGTCCTCGTCGAACTTGCTCGCGGTGTTGGGGTACTGGAAGTTGAAGGTGTTCGCGCCGGCCGCCTTGAGTGCCACGACGGTGGACGCGGTGCCCGGCTTCAGCTTGACCTCCGGGCCGACGCCGTCCTTGAGGCAGGTGAGGCTGTTGGCGGTCTGGGCGAACTTGCCCGAGGCCTCCTTGGTCAGCATCATCCGCAGGAACTCCAGGCCGCCCGCGACGTTCTTGGCCTTGGCCGGGACGATGAAGGGCTCGCCCGCGCCGGCCCGGATCGCCTCGAAGGGCAGCTTGTCACCGGGCAGCGACGGCATCGGCAGGAAGGCCATGTCGAAGTCGGCCGGGGTGGAGGAGAGCTGCTCGTTCTCCAGCCAGGAGCCGGAGGGGATGAAGGCCGCCTTGCCCTGGTTCCACGCGGTCTGCGACTCGGTGTGGGTCATGCCGTTGGTGCCGGGGAGCAGGTAGTCCTTGGAGACGATCTGGTAGAACGCCTCGACCACGGTCTTGACGGCCGGGTCGTCCCACGCGGTGGCGTCCAGGCTGTCGATCCGCTTCATGAGGTCCAGGCCGCCCTGCTTGGCGATCATGTCCATCATGACGACGTTGATGTAGTACGGGTACTTGCCCTGGTGCGCCACCGGGGCGATGCCCGCGGCCTTGATCTTGCCGCAGAGCTCGATGAACTCGGCCCAGGTCTTCGGCGCCGTCCAGCCCTTGTCCTTGAAGAGCTTGGCGGAGTACCAGAAGCCCCACACGGTGTAGACGTAGGACAGGTTGTAGACCTTGCCCTTGAGGGTTCCGGACTCGACGGTGCCCGGCATCAGCACGTCGCGGATCTTCTTCGTCGGGTCGTCGATGTACGGCGAGTCCAGCAGCGGGGTCAGCTCGGTCAGCTGGTTGGAGTCGGCCAGCACGTCCAGCTTGATCTGCTTGGCGCCGGAGTCGTCGATGACGTCCGGCGGGCTGCCGGCGTTGAAGCGCGGCTGCAGCTTGCCGGTGACGTCCTTGTCGGCCTGGTGGTTGACCTTCGCGCCCGGGTAGCTCTTCGAGTAGATCGCCTCGAAGGCCTTGGCGTACTCGTTGCCGTAACCGCCGTCGAAGATGAAGACCTCCAGGCCCTCACCGTCCTTGACGCCGAACGGGTTCTTGGCGTCGCTGAGGTTGAAGCCGCCCGCCCCCTTGGAGCCCTTGTCACTGCTGCCGGTGCCACCGGCGCAGGCGGCGAGCAGCGAGCCGCCGCCGGCCGCGAGCACGGCGATGCCGGCGGCCCGCTTGAAGATGTCACGACGGTTGTACTCGGTTGCAGAGCCCATGGTGCCCTAACCCCTCGGTGTCCAGAGAAGATGCAGACAGGTCTGACGGACGGTCAATTCCTGTTCGGTCAGGCTCGCCTAGCGGCGAAGATGCCGGTCAGAGGCGGTTTCTTTGATGCGCAAAGGTATAGTCCACTGTTCATCTGGCGGCAATAGTCCAACCGCCCGATGCCCGTTGTGACGGTCAAAGCGTTGTCGGCGGTGCAGCATGTGCAATGTGCAGGGAGCCTGCATATTGCACTCGCGCCCCGTCGATGACCGAAAATGTAGCGCGATCATGCGCGTTTGAACATAGAAACGCGCAGCTTCGAGCATCACTGAACCAGAACCGTGATGTTCGAAGCCGCGCGTACGGGGCGGGCCGAGCGGTCAGCGGCCGGTCCGGCCGAGCCCCTTGTCCAGTGCCGCGACCAGCGAGCCCTGGGCGTCGTCGTTGTCCAGTGCCCAGACCATCACACCACCCAGACCGTTCCAACGGGAGTACCGGGCCTTGCGGGTCAGCAGTTCCGGGGTGTCGTACGACCAGAAGTCCGTGCCGTCGTACTTCCAGGTGGCACCGTGCAGCCAGTCGTTGTGGACGGTGCCCGGCAGGTCCTTGATCCGGTTGTACGGGAGACTCCCGCCCCGCGCCAGGCCCGTGGCCGGCTGGTAGAGGCCGTGCTCGGCACCGGCCGGCACGCCCGTCCAGCCGTAGCCGTAGAACGGCACGCCGAGCACCGCCTTCGCCGGCGGCAGGCCCTTGTCCAGGTAGTGCCGGACCACCCGGTCGGCGCTGTAGCCGCGGTTCTCGGCGGCCGGGTCGCTCCGGTCGGAGTAGAGGTTGGCGTTGTGGTCGGTCGGCCCGAGGGTCTCCCAGGAGCCGTGCAGGTCGTAGGTCATCAGGTTGAGCCAGTCGACCGACCTGGCGACCTTGGCGACCTCCAGCCTGTCCGCCCTGGCCTCGTTGGCGGGCACGGCGGCGGTCAGCAGGTAGTGGGTGCGGCTCTTCGCGCCGAGTGCGTCCAGCTGGCGGCGGAACTCCTGCATCAGCAGGGTGTAGTTGCGGCCGTCCTCGGGGCGCACGACGTTCCCCGGGTCGCCGCCGCCGCCCGGATACTCCCAGTCGACGTCGATGCCGTCGAAGACCCCCGCGGCCGCGCCCCTGCCGCCCTCGGCCGACCCGAGCTGCGGCAGGTCGCCCTTGAGGTAGAGGTCGAGGCAGGAGGAGACGAACTTCTTCCGCGAGGCGTCGGTCAGGGCCGCGTCCGAGAAGTTCCTGGACCACGACCAGCCGCCCAGCGAGATCACCGCCCGGAGCTGCGGGTTGGCGGCCTTGAGCTTGCGCAGCTGGTTGAAGTTGCCCTTCAGCGGCTGCTCGGCGGCGTCGGCCAGCCCGTCCACCGACTCCTCGGCGCCCACCGGCCGCTGGTAGTCGGCCCAGGCGTCGCCGACGCCGGCGGCGTTGGCCTCGAAGCAGGTGCCCTCGGCGGAGACGTTGCCGAAGGCGTAGTTGATGACGGTGAGCCTGCCGGCCTGCCCGGAGGTCTGCACCTTCCTGGCGGAGAACCCGCCGTAGATGCCCCACTGGGTGAAGTAGCCGACCCGCTGCCCCTCCAGGCGCGGGGCGCGGCCGTGGGCCTGGGCGGCGGGGGCGGAGAGGGCTGCGGCCACCGTGACGGCGGCGAGAGCGGCTGCGGTACGACTGAGCATGCGCATACGAGAAGACCCGTGGCTTTCTCTGAATCAGCGTCAAATGGTCTGGACCAAGCTGAGACAGAGGTTTAGTCCACCCGGGGCACCGCGCACAAGAGGGGGCGCCGAACGCGGACCGGGCCGCACCCCTGGGGAGGGGTGCGGCCCGGTCGCCGTGCGGGGTGCCGGTCAGCCGTTGATCAGGCTGCGCAGCACGTACTGCAGGATGCCGCCGTTGCGGTAGTAGTCCGCCTCGCCGGGGGTGTCGATGCGCACCACGGCGTCGAACTCGATGCTGGTGCCGGCCTCGCCGACCGCCTTGACCTTGACGGTCTTGGGGGTGCGGCCCTCGTTCAGCTCGGTGACACCGGTGAAGGAGAAGGTCTCCTCGCCGGTAAGGCCGAGGGTCTCGGCGGTCTGACCGGCCGGGAACTGCAGCGGCAGCACGCCCATGCCGATCAGGTTCGAGCGGTGGATGCGCTCGTAGGACTCGGCGATGACGGCCTTGACGCCGAGCAGCGCGGTGCCCTTGGCCGCCCAGTCGCGGGACGAGCCGGAGCCGTACTCCTTGCCGGCCAGGACGACCAGCGGGATGCCGGCGGCCTGGTAGTTCTGCGAGGCGTCGTAGATGAACGACACCGGCGCGTCGGCCTGGGTGAAGTCGCGGGTGTAGCCGCCCTCGGTGCCCGGCGCGATCTGGTTGCGCAGGCGGATGTTGGCGAAGGTGCCGCGGATCATGACCTCGTGGTTGCCACGGCGCGAGCCGTAGGAGTTGAAGTCCCGCTTCTCCACACCGTGCTCGGTGAGGTACTGCGCCGCCGGGGTGCCCGGCTTGATGTTGCCGGCCGGGGAGATGTGGTCGGTGGTGACCGAGTCGCCCAGCTTGGCGAGGACGCGGGCGCCGGCGATGTCGTTCACCGGGCTCGGGGTCTTCGCCATGCCCTCGAAGTAGGGGGGCTTGCGGACGTAGGTCGACTCGGCGTCCCACTCGAAGGTGTTGCCGGTCGGCACGGGGAGCGACTGCCAGCGGTGGTCGCCGGCGAAGACGTCCTGGTAGCCCTTGTCGAACATGGCCTCGTCGATGGAGCCGGCGACGGTGTCGGCGACCTCCTTCTCGGAGGGCCAGATGTCGGCGAGGAAGACGTCGTTGCCGTCCGCGTCCTGGCCGAGCGCGTCCCGGGTGATGTCGACGTTCATGTTGCCGGCGAGGGCGTAGGCGACCACCAGCGGCGGGGAGGCCAGGTAGTTCATCTTGACGTCCGGGTTGATCCGGCCCTCGAAGTTGCGGTTGCCGGAGAGCACCGAGACGACCGCCAGGTCCGACTCGTTGACCGCGGCCGAGACCTCCTCGGGCAGCGGGCCCGAGTTGCCGATGCAGGTGACGCAGCCGTAGCCGACCAGGTTGAAGCCCAGCTTCTCCATGTACGGGAGCAGGCCGGCCTTCTCGTAGTAGTCCATGACGACCTTGGACCCGGGGGCCAGGGTGGTCTTGACCCACGGCTTGACGGTCAGGCCCTTCTCCACGGCCTTCTTCGCCAGCAGGGCGGCGCCCAGCATGACGGAGGGGTTGGAGGTGTTGGTGCAGGAGGTGATCGAGGCGATCACGACCGCGCCGTTGTCGATCGCGTACGAGGTGCCGTCAGGGGCGGTGACGGTGGTCGGCTTGGAGGCCTCGGCCGAGTACGTCGGCAGCGCCTCGGCGAACCTCTGCGCGGCCTCGGCCAGGATCACCCGGTCCTGCGGGCGCTTCGGGCCGGAGATCGACGGGACGACGGTGGAGACGTCCAGCTCCAGGTACTCGGAGAAGACCGGCTCGACCGACGGGTCGTGCCACAGGCCCTGCTCCTTGGCGTACGCCTCGACCAGGGCGAGCTGCTGCTCGTCGCGGCCGGTGAGCTTCAGGTAGCTGATCGTCTCGGCGTCGATCGGGAAGATCGCACAGGTCGAGCCGAACTCCGGCGACATGTTGCCGATGGTGGCGCGGTTCGCCAGCGGGATGGCGGTGACGCCCTCGCCGTAGAACTCGACGAACTTGCCGACCACACCGTGCTTGCGCAGCATCTCGGTGATGGTGAGCACCAGGTCGGTGGCGGTGGTGCCGGCCGGGAGCTGGCCGTTCAGCTTGAAGCCGACCACGCGCGGGATCAGCATGGAGACCGGCTGGCCGAGCATCGCGGCCTCGGCCTCGATGCCGCCGACGCCCCAGCCCAGCACGCCCAGGCCGTTGACCATGGTGGTGTGCGAGTCGGTGCCGACGCAGGTGTCGGGGTAGGCCTGACCGCCCCGGACCATGATCGTGCGGGCCAGGTGCTCGATGTTGACCTGGTGCACGATGCCGGTGCCGGGCGGGACGACCTTGAACTCGTCGAACGCGGTCTGGCCCCAGCGCAGGAACTGGTAGCGCTCCTTGTTGCGGCCGTACTCGATCTCGACGTTCTGGACGAAGGAGTCCGGGGTGCCGAACTTGTCGGCGATGACGGAGTGGTCGATGACCAGCTCGGCCGGGGCCAGCGGGTTGATCTTGGAGGGGTCGCCGCCCAGCTCCTTGACCGCCTCACGCATGGTGGCGAGGTCGACGACGCACGGCACACCGGTGAAGTCCTGCATGATCACGCGGGCCGGCGTGAACTGGATCTCCTCACTCGGCTCGGCGGTCGGGTCCCAGCCGCCGAGGGCGCGGATGTGGTCGGCGGTGATGTTCGCGCCGTCCTCGGTGCGGAGGAGGTTCTCCAGCAGGACCTTGAGGCTGTAGGGCAGCCGCTCGGAACCCTCGACGGCGGAGAGCTTGAAGATCTCGTACGACTCGTCGCCCACCTGCAGCGAGCTGCGGGCGTCGAAGCTGTTCGCGGACACGACTGACTCCTTCTAGGTCCACCCAGTGGTAAGGTAAGCCTTAGTTAGGCTCCGCCTCGCCACGATGGAAGGCGTGCGCCTCTCGGCAAGTATCTTGATGTCAAGATAAATCATAGCGCGGAGTTATCTCGACGTCGAGATAAACCATAGTGCATGCCCGTTCACCGGACGACGGCAGGCATGCCCGGGCATCCTCTCCAAACTTCACCTGCCGAGCGGGTACCGCAACCGCAACCGGAGCTGCCCGCGCCCCGGCCGGACCGACGGCGGCGGCGCTACCGTGGACCGGTCCGAAGATCCCATGAGCAGGGAGCCCCACCGGTGATAGTTGTCGACGCCTCGGCGCTGGTCCTGGCACTGGCCGACGAGGGCGAGCGCGGCGACGCCGCGCGGGCCGAGCTGGCCGCGGACGGCGAGTGGGCGGCGCCGGAGCACGTGGTGATCGAGGTGATGCAGTCCCTGCGCGGGCTCTACCTGGCCCGGCAGATCGAGGCCGCCCGGGTGGCCGAGCTGGCGGCCGAACTGCCGGGACTGCCGATCCGCAAGGTCGAGGTGGCCCCGCTGCTCGGCCGGATCTGGGAGCTCAAGGACAACCTGACCCCCGACGACGCCGCCTACGTGGCCGTCGCCGAGCAGCTGGGCGCCCCGCTGGTCACGGCCGACCTGCGGCTGATGCGGGCCAGCGGACCCCGCTGCGAGATCCGCGGCATCGGCGCGGCCGTCCCCGGGGCCTGAACCCGCGCCGGCGCTCCTCGTACGGGTGACCCGACGGCAGGTCTGCGTGCGGGCGGCCCCTTTCGGCGGCCACGGTGAGCGGTGTCCAGCTCCTCGTCCGGAAGGACCGGCCCCGATGCCCGTCCCGCTCTCCGGTCTGGCCGCCGCCCTGGCGCCGATCGCCCTGGTGCCCGCCGCCGCTCCACCGCCCACGGTGGTGGACGGCCGGTTCGCCCCCGCCTCGGCGTTCGTCCCGCCGACCGCGATCAGCCACGCCCAGGACCTGGTGCCGTACGGCGCGCACGTCCGCGTCACGGTGGTGCGCGGCGCCCTGGGCACCACCGTCGCCGTGGAGCTGGCCGGTGTCGCGCCCGACCACACCTTCCCGGCCCACGTGCACACCGGCCGGTGCGGGGCCGACCCGGCCTCCTCCGGCCCGCACTACCAGGACCGGCCCGCCCCGGTGCAGCCGCCCACGGACCCCGCCTTCGCCGACGCACGCAACGAGCTGAGGCTGGCCGTCCGCACCGACGCGTCCGGTGCGGGCCACGCGCAGACCATGGTGACCTGGGGCTTCCGGACGGACGAGGCCCACTCGCTGGTGCTGCACGCGGGGGACGCCGCCGGGCCGCACGCCGCCGGGGACCGGGCGGCCTGCGTCAACGTCGACTTCTGAGAGCGCGGGCCGGCGGGGCGGACGGTCGGAGGGCGCGGTCGGTGGGCCGGGCGCTCGGTGGGCCGGGCAGCCGGGGGGGCGATGGCGGGGGGGGTGGTGGCGCTCAGCCGAGGGTGGCGACCAGGACCGCCTTGATGGTGTGCAGACGGTTCTCCGCCTGGTCGAAGACCACCGAGTGGTGCGACTCGAACAGCTCGTCGGTCACCTCCAGCTCGGTCATCCCGGTGGCCTCGTGGAGCTGCCGGCCGACCTCGGTGCCCAGGTCGTGGAAGGCCGGCAGGCAGTGCAGGAAGCGCACCGCCGGGTTGCCGGTGGCCCGCACGGTGTCCATCGAGACCTGGTACGGCCTCAGCAGCTCGACCCGGTCCGCCCAGACCTCCTTGGGCTCCCCCATCGACACCCAGACGTCGGTGTAGAGGAAGTCGGCCCCGGCCACCCCGGTGGCGACGTCCTCGGTGAGGGTGATCCGGGCGCCGGTGCGGCCGGCCAGCTCCTCGGCCGCCTTCCGGACCTCCTCGGTCGGCCAGAGCTGCTGCGGTGCGACGATCCGGATGTCCATGCCGAGCAGGGCGCCGGTGACCAGCAGCGAGTTGCCGGTGTTGAAGCGGGCGTCGCCCAGATAGACCAGGGTGACGTCGGCCAGCGGCTTGGTGGAGTGCTCCTGGATGGTGAGCACGTCGGCCAGCATCTGGGTCGGGTGCCACTCGTCGGTGAGCCCGTTCCAGACCGGCACCCCCGCGTGGGCGGCCAGCTCCTCGACGATCTCCTGACCGTAGCCCCGGTACTCGATCCCGTCGAACATCCGGCCGAGCACCCGGGCCGAATCCTTGATCGACTCCTTGTGGCCGAGCTGCGAACCCGCCGGATCCAGGTACGTGGTGGAGGCACCCTGGTCGTGGGCGGCCACCTCGAAGGCGCAGCGGGTGCGGGTCGAGGTCTTCTCGAAGATCAGCGCGATGTTCTTGCCGCGCAGCCGCGGCTGCTCGGTCCCGGTGTACTTGGCCGCCTTGAGCTGCGCCGCGAGGTCCACCAGGTGCCGGAACTCCTGGGGCGTGAGGTCGAGCTCCTTGAGCAAGTGCCGGTTCCGGAGGTTGAAGGCCATGCCGGGCTCCTGGGTCATCTGGTGGATCGGGCGACTCGGCGAACCGAGACGGGAAGTGTATACGACTACCGGAATTTATATGCATCGCTGGGGTGACGGAGGCCCCACGGCGCGCGGGACATCCCGCGAACACCGTGGGGCCTGCACCCACCGGAGCACCTACAGCCGGGGGTCGACCGGCTCGGACTCCAGCGCCAGCACCGCGAAGACCGGCTCGTGCACCCGCCACAGCGGCTCGCCGGCCGCCAACCGGTCCAGTGCCTCCAGGCCCAGGGCGTACTCGCGCAGGGCGAGCGAGCGCTTGTGCCCCAGGAAGCGCTGGCGCAGCTGGTCCAGGTACTGGGTGTAGTCCGGGCCGTAGATGATCCGCAGGTACTCCCGGCCGCGGACCTTCACCCCGGGCTGGACCAGCCGTCCGTCGGCACCGCCGCGGACCAGCGAGGCCAACGGCTTGACCACCATGCCCTCGCCGCCCGCCTCGGTGAGCCGTTCCCACCAGGCGATGCCCGCGGCGACCGAGGCCTGGTCCGAGGTGTCCACCATCAACCGGCCGGTGCGCTGCAGGATCGGCGCGGCCGGATCGTCGGCGGCCGCCAGCCGGTCGATCCAGCCGAGGTGCTGGTCGTGCGGGCGCACCGCGAGGTTGGCGCCCTCGGCCGCCAGCAGCTGGAACGGCGCCAGCCGGATGCCGGACAGACCCTCGGTCGGCCAGCAGTATCGGCGGTAGGCGGCGGTGAACGCCTCGGCGTCCGCCGCGCGCTGCCGCTGCTGGGCCGTCAGCTCGGCGACGTCCAGACCGCGGCCGGCGGCCCGCTCCAGCGCGGCGAGCACCTGCGGCAGCGCCGCGCCGGCGGCCGCGCCGACCGCCGCGTACTGCCGGCGCAGCAACTCTGCGGCCTTGAGCGACCAGGGCATCAGCTCGGCGTCGAGCAGCAGCCAGCCGGTGCCGAGCTCCTCGAACAGACCGGCACGCTCGGCGGCGGCGCGGACCCGGTCGAGGACCGCGGCGGTCAGCTCCTCGTCCCCGAGGAACGCCCGGCCCGTCCTGGTCCAGATCGCGCCGGGTCCGGCCAGGTCGAAGCGCTTCTCGAGTGCCGTGTCGTCCCGGGCGACCAGCACCACGGCGCGGGAGCCCATGTGCTTCTCCTCGCAGACCACGTGCTGTACGCCGTCGTGCGCGTAGGCGTGGAAGGCCTCCTCGGGGTGTTCCAGGTAGCCGTCCCGGCGCGAGGTCGCGCAGGGTGCCATGGTCGGCGGGAGGTAGCTGAGCAGCCGCGGGTCCAGCGCGAAGCGGCTCATCACCTCCAGCGCCGCCGCCGCGTTCTCCTCCCGGATCGAGACCCGGCCGTGGTGGGTGGTCTCGACGATCCGGCGGCCCGCCACGTCGGCGAGGTCCAGCGGACGGCCCTCGCGGGAGCCCGGCGCATCGGTGTGCATCGGACGGACGGGGGCGTACCACTCCTGCTCGGCGGGCACGCTGACCAGTTCGCGCTCGGGGTAGCGCAGCGCGGTGAGGCTGCCGCCGAAGACGCAGCCGGTGTCCAGGCAGATGGTGTTGTTGACGAAGCTCGCGGTCGGGACCGGCGTGTGCCCGTAGACCACCAGCGCCTTGCCCCGGTACTCCTCCGCCCACGGGTAGCGGACCGGCAGGCCGTACTCGTCGGTCTCGCCGGTGGTGTCGCCGTACAGCGCGTGCGAGCGGACCCGGCCGGAGTTGCGGCCGTGGTACTTCTCCGGCAGACCGGCGTGGCAGACCACCAGGTCGCCGCCGTCGAGGAGGTAGTGGCTGACCAGGTCCCGCATGAAGGCGCGGACCTGGACGCGGAACTCCTCCGGCTCGGCGGCGAGCTGGTCCAGCGACTCCTGCAGGCCGTGCGAGACGGTGACCTTGCGGCCGGCCATCTGCCGGCCGAGCTTGTTCTCGTGGTTGCCGGGCACACAGATCGCGTGCCCGGCGGCGACCATGCCCATCACCAGACGCAGCACACCCGGCGTGTCCGGGCCGCGGTCGACCAGGTCGCCGACGAAGACCGCGGTACGGCCCTCGGGGTGCGCGGCGTCGACCGGGCGGCCCAGCTCGTCCCGGGTGAGCGTGTAACCGAGTCGGGTGAGCAGGGTCTCCAGCTCGGAGCGGCAGCCGTGGATGTCACCGACGATGTCGAACGGGCCGGTGAGGTGGCGCAGGTCGTTGAAGCGCTTCTCGGGCACGATCTCGGCGCCCTGCACCTCGGCCTCGCCGCGCAGGATGTGCACCTTGCGGAAGCCCTCGCGCTCCAGGCCCTTGAGCGAACGGCGCAGCTCGCGCTGCTGACGCGGGATGACGTGCGCCGGCAGCTGGCGGTCCGGCCGGTGCCGGTTGCGCTCGGCGCAGACGCCCGGCGGGATGTCCAGCACGATGGCGATCGGCAGCACGTCGTGCTCGCGGGCGAGCGCGACGAGCTGCTTGCGCGCCTCCGGCTGGACGTTGGTCGCGTCGACGACGGTGAGCCGGCCGGCGGCGAGGCGCTTGCCGACGATGTAGTGGAGCACCGCGAAGGCGTCGGCGGAGGCCGACTGGTCGTTCTCGTCGTCGGCCACCAGCCCGCGGCAGAAGTCGGACGAGACGACCTGGGTCGGGCGGAAGTGCTTGCGGGCGAAGCTGGACTTGCCCGCGCCGGTGGTGCCGATCAGCACCACCAGGGAGACGTCGGTGACGGGCAGCCGGCGGACGGGCTGCGCGGCCTCGACCGAGTCGGCCGGCTCGGTCGGCTCGGCCGGCTCGGCGACGGGCCGCGGGAGGGGCTGCGCGGCCTCGGCGGGCTGTGGTGCGTCGGTGGTCATCGGGTCGCGCTCCCTTCCTGAGAAGCGTCCTGAGCGGTGGCGGTCTGTGCGGTGGCGGTCTGTGCGGTCGCGGTCTGTGCGGTGGTGCTCTGTGCGGTCTCTGCGGTGGTGCCCTGTGCAGTGCTGGTCGGGCCCGGGGTGCCGATGCGGAAGAGGGCGAGCTGGGTCGGCGCACCGACCTCGTCGTCCGACGGGCCGACCGGGCGGACGGTGACGGTGTAGCCGTACTTCCGGGCCACCTCGTCGGCCCAGGCGGCGAACTCCGCGCGGGTCCACTCGAAGCGGTGGTCCGCGTGCCGGACGTGGCCGGCCGGGAGGCTCTCCCAGCGGACGTTGTACTCGACGTTGGGGGTGGTGACGACGACGGCGGCCGGACGGGCCGCACCGAACACCGCGTACTCCAGGGCGGGCAGCCGGGGCAGGTCGAGGTGCTCGATGACCTCGGAGAGCACGGCCGCGTCGTAGCCCTTGAGCCGGGCGTCGGTGTACGTCAGGGCACCCTGGACCAGCTTGACCCGGGCCGCCTGACGTTCGGTCATCCGGTCCAACCGCAGCTTACGGGCGGCGGCGGCGAGCGCGCGGGAGGACACGTCCACCCCGAGCACCTCGGTGAAGCGGGCGTCCTTCAGCAGCGCGCCGACCAGCTCGCCCTGACCGCAGCCGAGGTCGAGCACCCGGGCGGCACCCGTCTCGTGCAGCGCGGCGACGATCGCCTCGCGGCGCCGGACGGCGAGGGGGACGGGCTTGTCCTGCTGCTCGTCCTCCTGCTTCTGGTCCTCGTTCTGGGCCTGGGCCTGGGCCTGCTGGGCGTCGTCCTGGTCCTGCGGAAGGTCGTCGACTGCGTTGTCCACCTCCTCGGCCTCCTGGTCCTCGGCCTCGGCCAGCCGGGCCAGGGCGAGCCGCTCCAGCGCGAGGCGGGTGAGCGACCAGCGGCGAGCCAGGTACCGGCGGGTGATCAGCCCCAGCTCGGGGTGGTCACCCAGCCAGCCCTCGCCGGCGGCGAGCAGCTTGTCGACCTCGTCCGGCGCCACCCAGTAGTGCTTGCTTCCGTCCATGACCGGGAGCAGCACGTACAGCTGCTGAAGCGCGTCGGACAGGCGCAGGGTGCCGGAGAGCTCGACCCGGACGTATCGGGACGCGCCCCACTCGGGGAAGGTCTCGTCGAGCGGGATCTCCGCCACCTCGGTCTGCCAGCCGAGCGGTTCGAACAGCCGGGCCACCATCGCCGCGCCGCCGCCACCCGCGCCGTTGCCACCCGCGCCGCTGTCTGCCGCGCCGGTGGCGCCCGTGCCGAAGCCGTTTGCCGGGACTGCGGGAAGCGAGATCCGCAGCGGCAGCGGCTGGTCGGCGAGACCGGGCCGCTGCTCGCAGACGCCCTTCATCGCGGACCGGAACACCGTCCGCAGCGCCACCGCGAGCAGCGAGGACGCGGCGTAGGGCCGGTCGTTGACGTACTGGGCGAGTGCGAGGTCGGGGGAGCCGCCGCGCCCCTTGCCCCGGCCCTGGCGGACCAGGGCGACCGGGTCGACGTCGAGCAGCAGCACAGCCGTGCACGCCGCCTCGGTCGCTTCCGGGTAGAGGACGTGGGCCACGCCGTGGGAAGTCGAGAACCGCTGCACCTTGTCGGGGTGCTTGTGGAGCAGAAATCCCAGGTCAGTGGCAGACCGCTGGGCCGTGCCTGTGGTGGAGATCGAGATGAACACCTGTCCGAGTATCGCGGAGCGCCGGGTCGGCGGTCACCGGGTTTTGGCGTGCGCGGCCCTCTCATGGCCCGGCACGCCGTCCGCACGGTGGGCGTGTTCGGCAACCGGGACCGGGATTGGCTAACGTGCACGGTGTGACTGCTGAAACCTCCTCCCTCGCACGCGGCGCCGTCGCCGCCGGTCTGGCCACCCTCGCCGCGGACGGCACCATCCTCGACACCTGGTACCCCGCGCCGGAGCTGGCCGACCAGCCCGGCCCCGCCGGCACCGTACGGCTGACCGCCGAGCAGGCGGAGGCCGCGCTCGGCCCGGGCGCCTCCGAGGCCCTGCGCAGCGACGCGCGCCGGGGCGTCGAGGTCGTCGCGGTGCGCACCACGATCGCCTCGCTGGACGAGAAGCCGCTCGACGCGCACGACGCCTACCTCCGGCTCCACCTGCTCAGCCACCGGCTCGTCAAGCCGCACGGCCAGAACCTGGACGGCATCTTCGGCCTGCTGGCCAACGTCGCCTGGACCAGCATCGGCCCGGTGCCGGTGGACCTCGTCGAGCAGGCCCGGCTCGCCGTCCGCGCGCAGGGCGGCCAGCTCGCCGTGTACGGCATCGACAAGTTCCCGCGGATGACGGACTACGTCGCTCCGGGCGGTGTCCGGATCGCCCACGCCGACCGGGTGCGCCTCGGTGCCCACCTGGCCGAGGGCACCACCGTGATGCACGAGGGCTTCGTCAACTTCAACGCCGGCACCCTCGGTACCTCGATGGTGGAGGGCCGGATCAGCGCCGGTGTCGTGGTCGGCGACCACAGCGACATCGGCGGCGGCGCCTCGATCATGGGCACGCTCTCGGGCGGCGGCAAGCAGGTCGTCTCGGTGGGCGAGCGCTGCCTGCTCGGCGCCAACGCCGGCATCGGGATCTCGCTGGGCAGCGACTGCGTGGTCGAGGCCGGCCTGTACGTCACCGCCGGCACCCGGGTGACCACCCCGGACGGCAAGATCGCCAAGGCGGTCGAGCTGTCCGGCCAGGACAACCTGCTGTTCCGCCGGAACTCGCAGAGCGGCGCGGTCGAGGTCATCGCCCGGTCCGGCTCCTGGGGCGGGCTGAACGCCGAGCTGCACGCGCACAACTGATCTCCTCTCGTTCTTCACCGCCGGGCCTCCGGCGCCTGCGTCCCCGACCCAGGCGCCGGAGGCCCGGCGCGTTCCTCCCGCGGCGCCCCGGACAGCGGGGGCGGGGGCGGGGGCGGGGGCGGCCGTGCCGAGGCCGGCTCACTAGCCGAGCCGGGCGGCGGCCCGCAAACCCGGATCACCCCTGGGACTGACAGCGGACGAGGGTTGGACCTCAACGGGTGGTCCCCGGTGACCGGTCGCGATCGGGGCTCGTTGGACCGGCGGCCGACATCCGTCGCCTCACACCGCACTACCGAGCTGGAGGGGCCCCCTCATGTCCGAGCCCTGGTCCGAGGCGCCCACCGCGCCGCCGACACCCGCTGCCCCGGCCGTACCCGCCGTACCCGCGGCGCCGCAGAGCCTGCTGGAGCAGATGCAGGAGCTGCTCGCATCCATCAGCACCGATCTGGCCGGGCTCGACGCCGACCTGCAGTCCTCCGGGGCGCGGGCGGCCATGGCGGCCCGAACCACCGAAGGCTCGACCGGGACCGCCGACTCCGGCCGGTAGCCGCCGACGCCGGGCGGCCCCAGCGGGACGACCAGTATCGGCAGCGCCCGTCCCGCCCGCCGGTCGCCGCCCGGGCCGGACACAGCACCGCCGCCCGGCCGCCCGGCCGCCCCCTGCGCGCACCGCGCCCACTCGGCCCGCTGCGCACTGACGCCGCGCTGATCGCGCTCGGGCCCGGACTCCTCGGGGACCGCATCGACGCCGTCCCAGGCGTCCTCCGGGCCGCCGGAGTCCGGGTCGGTCTCGTCCGGCCCCGTCGGCGGCGGGGCTCCCGCCTCGCGGCGGACCGTCCTCAGCAGCTCCGCCAGCAGGTCCTTGCATTCGGCCCCGGCATCGACGCCGTCGATGCAGCGCCAGTAGACGCTCTCGGCCTCGGCCCCACAGGCGAGCACCACCAGCGTCTCCGCCACCTCGTGCAGCAGGCTGCCGAGACCCAGCAGCACGGGCTCCAACTCGCCGAGCTCACCCAGCCGATCGGCCCGGCCGCCGCCGGACCAGTCGGCTGGCCAGTCGTCGGAGCCGTCGACGGCCCGATCCGGGTCGATCTCCGGCTGTGGCTCGACGCAGCTCGCCGCGTGGCCGCCGGCATCGCAGAGGAGCTGGCCGAGCGCGGCCACCTCGCCGGCCTCGCGCTCGGCGATCCGCGCCCCCACGGCCTCGGTCAGCAGACCGGCCTGCCATGCCTCCAGCAGTGCGTCCGGAACCGTCCTCGCCTCGGCCAGGGCGTGCCGGGCGGTCTTGATCAGTCGCAGCGCGTCCATGCCCGCCGCTCCCTTCGCTCGCGTCGGACCGCCGCCATGGGGGCGGCGGATCACGACGCAAGCCTGCGGTCCGCACGGGCGTCCGGCAGGACCCCTTCCGTTTCCTGTGGACAACTGCGGCCTGTGGACAACTCATGTCACCCACACGAGTGAAGGAGTCGGATCCGTCAGCTGATCAACCGTCCGTGACCTCCGGATCGTGCGCCTCACGAACCTCTCGAACCTCATGGACGTCAGCTGCACCACCCACACCACGAGCAGTGCCCGCACCGGAAGCGTCACCGCTGCCACCCTGCGCACCCGGGACCGGAAAGCGCAGCTCGTTCCGCTCGATCTTCGCCGCCAGAGCGGTCAACGGATCCACACCCACTGCCGCACAGAACTGGAGGAGGTAGGCCAGCACGTCCGCCACCTCGTCCTCCACCCGATGGGCCGCCTCGGGCTCCGCCATCACGGACGCCGCCTGCTCGGGGGTCAGCCACTGGAAGATCTCCAGCAGCTCCCCGGCCTCCACGCTCAGCGCGGCGGCCAGGTTCTTCGGGGTGTGGAAGGGCTGCCAGCTGCGGGCTGCCGCGAAGGCGGTCAGCCTCTGCTGCAGATCCGTCAGGGAGTGCGGTGCGCCGCCCGGCTCGGGCGTCTGTCGATCGGTCACCCGCCCAGGTCTACCGCAAACCGCCACTCCCCCGGGGCCTGACCTCCCGTCCCTCGTGCCCGCCTGCCCCGGCAAGAGCCCGCACACCAGGCCGCCACCGGTCCGGCGCCGCACCGGCCCGGCACGACCATCCGCACCGGCGCCCCCACCGGCCCGGCACGACCATCCGCACCGGCACGACCACCCGCACCGGCGCTACCGTGGGTCCGGCCCGCCCTGCGGCGGTACCCGCAGGGGCTCCGGCCGCAGCAGCACGCTGTGCCCGGTCGCCGGGTCCCGTCGGCACTCCACCAGCTCGACCCCGCCCACCTCGCGGGCCGCCGTCGGGTCCTGCAGGGCGCCCAGCAGCCGGATGTCCTCCTTGGCGCAGACCTCCCGGGCCAGCCGCAGCAGCGAGGCCGTCTGCTCGACCCCCAGCCCGGCGCCGAGGTCCTCCGCCAGGACCGTCAGCTGACGGTGCGCCGGGGGCACCTCCGCCGCCGGGTCGACGTCCAGCACCCCCGCCCCGGTGAGGAGTACCGCCGCGAACGCGAGCAGCCGCAGCATGCCGTCCGAGGCCTGGTCGGCCCCGGTCCGGCCGAGGACGCCCTCGTCGAAGACGGCCAGCAGCCGCTGCTGCGACTCGCTGCCCCGGAGCGCGACGTCCAGGCCGAGCAGCGGGTGCGGGGCGGCCGCCTGGACGGCCTTGAGCAGGCGGCCGTAGCGCCGGGTACAGTCCTGCTTGAGCCGGGCCAGTACGGCGGAGATGTTGGCGGCGCTGCCGAGCAGCCGGGCCTGCGGATCGGGCCTGGCCCAGCCCCGCATGGCGGCCGGTACGGGGTGCAGCTGGAAGACCTCCCGCAGCGCTGTCAGCAGGTGTTCGGCGGCGGTCACCACCTTCTGCTCCCCGGGTGAGGAGCCGGCCACCCGGAGCGGGATCTGAGCGGTGATCAGGCTGGTGCTAGGGAAGGGCGCCCGGATGTCGCCCTGCCGGGTGTCGTTGTGCCAGGTGACGTTGATCCGGCCGTGCGCCACATCCTGCTCGCCGGTCTCGACCAGGGTCTCCCCGGCCAGCGTCACCCACTCCCGGGCGATCCGGACCGGCCCGTCGGTGCGCACCACGACCTCCAGTCGGATCGGCCCGGCGACGGAACGGACGGTGCAGCCCAGGATGATCGCGTTCCGTCCGTGCGGGACGCAGCCGAGCATCCCGCCGCGGACGGGCGCGGCCAGCGGGCCGGTCAGCGCGCCGTTGCCGTCCAGGGAGGCCCGGATCTCCTCTCCGATGGCGAGCCGGGAGAGCACCGCCAGTGCGTCCAGGGCGTTGGACTTTCCGACCCCGGAGGGCCCGTGCAGCACGGTCAGTGCGGAGAGCGGCAGGGTGGCCCGGCGGTAGGACTTGAAGGAGGTGAGCCGGAGCTCCTCGACGGTCGGACGGAGGGTCTGACGGGGTGCGCACCGGACGGCTTCGCTGGTCACTCCGAGGACCCTAGCCCCCGCCTGATCAGCAGAAACGTGCCTCCGGTGGCCATTCACCCCAACGAGTAAGCCGACCCGGCAGCAGGCCGGCCCGGCAACAGGTCGGTCCGTCGACAGGCCGGATCAGCAGAAGGTCGGCTCAGCGATAGGTCGACACCAGCACCGACCCGGTCACCTCGACCGGCTCGGGCAGCTCGGCAAGCATTCCCGCCAGCCGCTCCCGGTCGGTGTGCCAGGCGCTGGGCCCCATCCCGACCACGGCGGCCGCGTCCGGGTGCGCGAGCCGCAGCCGGAACTCGACCTCGACCCGGTCGGCCCGGTCGAACCACGGGCCGAGCTTCTCGTCGATCCGGCGCTCCTTGTCCTCGTCCACCGAGAGCAGGCCGAGCCCCGCGACCAGCTCGCGCAGGTGACGGGAGGTCGGCGAGACGACCAGCAGCCGGCCGCCGGGGCGCAGCACCCGGCGCAGTTCCGGCCCGTTGCGCGGGGCGAAGACGTTGAGCACCAGGTCGGCGCTGCCGTCGAGCAGGGGGAGCGGCTTCCAGGCGTCGCAGACCACGGCGCCGATGAGCGGGTGGGCCCTGGCGGCGCGGCGCAGCGCGTACTTGGAGATGTCCAGCGCGGCGCCCGCCCGCTCGCCGCCGAGGCGGTCGAGGACGTGCGCCAGGTAGTAGCCGGTGCCCGCGCCCAGGTCGGCGACCAGGCCGGGAGCGTCCGACGAGCCGTGGCCCGGGTCGTCGACGGCGGTCCGGGCGGCTTCGGCGAGGGCGTCGGCGACGGGCCGGTAGTGCCCTGCGGCGAGGAACCCGGCGCGGGCGGCGACCATCTCGGCGGTGTCGCCGGTGCCGGTGTGCGCGTCCCCGGGCAGCAGGCTGACGTATCCCTGCCTGGCCTGGTCGAAGCTGTGCCCGGCGGCGCACCGCAGGGTGCGGCCGTGCAGGACGAGGTGCTGCGCGCAGTGCGGGCAGGCCAGGGAGTGCTCGATGTCCTGCAGCAAGGTGGTCGTTCCTCGTGGTCCGGGGCGGTGCGGCCCCAGCCTACTCAGTCCTGGCCCGCCGCCCGGCCCGCCGCCCGCGCCTCCGCCGGGCCGCCGCCCCGCCTTCGGACTCAGTCCTCCTCCTCGTCCTCGCCGCCGACCTCCTCCCCCTCGGCCTCGTCGACCACCCAGGACGACAGCCGCTCGGCCACCCCGGTGACGCCGAGCTTGCCCTCCCGGATCGCCCGGGCCAGACTGCGGACCTCGCGGGCGGTGGTGGCGACACTGCAACCGCTGGCCACCAGGTAGGAGTACGCGACCGCGGTGGCGAACAGCTCGTTGCTGCGCTCCAGCGCGGGCACCCGGATGAGCTGGTGCATCAGGGCCGCGGCGCGGTCCTGCGGCTCGGGATAGACGGCGATGTCGAAGATCTCGGCCTGGTGTCGGGCGACCGCGGCCAGCAGTGATCCGTAGTCGATGACCTGGGGATCACCGGGCGTGTACTGCTCAGCGGTCATGAGCAGCCACGAGAGGTCCACCTCGAGGTTCAACGGCGCCCGCTGGGGGCGTCGCCGGGGCCGTGCTCGCCGAATTCGGCCAGGAAGGCCGTCTCGTACTCCTTCATGAACTGGGCGGCGGTGTCCACGAACAGCCGCCCGGCTTCGCCCATGTCCTGCTGGACGAGCTTCTCGATGTACTGGTTCATGCTGATCCCCTGCTGCTCGGCCCGCTCACGGGCCATCTCGGCGGTGGTCGCGTCCACCCGGACGTTCAGCTGCTTCTTGGCCATAGTTCAAGCTAGCGCCATAGTGCTAGCACGGCAAGGGCGCACGGGGCGCTCGGTCCGCGCCGTCCGGTGCCGGGAGGCGCCGGGTTTCCGGTACGGCCGTCGGTACCCGGCCGGCGGTGCTGCCGGCTGCGGAGAGTGTCGGTCTTCGGCGTGCGGCTCCCGTGGTCCCTCGGCGTGCGGGCGGTCAAGAGGCGTGCAAGTGGCTGCAAGAGGAGAGTGCCCAGCCCGCCCGACGGTCACTCGCCCGCCGTGCGCCGCGCGCGAGCGCGGCTCGCGACCACGATGACGAGCGCGCCGAGAATCAGGACCGCCGCCACCGCGAAGGTGATCCGCATGCCGGTGCCGACCGCCCCGGGAGTCGCCGCCGTGACGTCCGTCGTCGCCGAGGCGAGCGCGAACACGGCGCCCATGACGGAGGCGCCGGTGATGAGCCCGAGGTTGCGCGACAGGTTGAGCATGCCGGAGACGACGCCCCGTCGGTCCGGGCGGACCTCGGCCATGACGGAGGTGTTGTTGGCCGTCTGGAACACCGCGTAGCCGGCGGTGATGACCACGATCGGGCCGAGATAGCCGCAGACGCCGAGCGTCGACGGGAGCAGGGACAGCAGGAGGGCTCCGGCCGCGATCGCGAGGAGGCCGGCAACCGTCATGCGCGGCGCGCCGAAACGATCCGCGATCCGGCCGGCCGGCACCCCGGTCACTGCGGCGACCAGTGGGCCGGCCGAGAGCGCCAGCCCGACCAGGGCCTCGCCGAGCCCGAGCGTACGAGACAGGTAGAACGGGCCGACCACCAGCGTGGCCATCATCACCGTCGACACCAGCGCGCTCGTGGCGAGGCTCGCGCTCAGCGCCGGATCGCGGAACATCGCCGGCCGGACCAGCGGTGAGACCGCTCTCGACTCGACGCGCACGAAGAGGCTCACCCCGCAGGCCGCGGCCGCCAGCAGAGCCGCGTTGAGCACACCGAACCGGCCGTGACCCATGGTCATGGCCAGTGCGTAGGCGCCGAGCGTCAGGGCGAGCAGCAGCGTGCCCACGGTGTCGAAGCCGGGCCGGTCGGCCTCGGCCGCCCGCCGGTCGGCGGGCAGGTGGCGCTGCGCGAGGAGGAACGTCACGAGACCCAGGGGCGCGTTGACGAGGAAGATGGCCCGCCAACCGAGCCCGGAGATCAGCGCGCCGCCCAGCGACGGGCCGAGGGCGGTGCCGACCGCGGACATCGTCCCGAGCAGGCCCATGGCACTGCCGGTCCTCGCCTTGGGCACCGTCTCACCGACGAACGCCATGGTCAGAGCCATCATGACGGCCGCTCCGAGGCCCTGCGCAGCCCGGGCGGCGACCAGCATCCAGAGCGTGGGCGCGAGGCCGCACAGCACCGAGGCCACGGTGAACAGGAGGATCCCGCCCAGCAGCAGCCGTCGGCGGCCGGTGAGGTCACCGAGCCGTCCGACGCTGACGATCAGGGTGGTGATGGCCAGGAGGTAGGCGAGGACGATCCACTGGACCTCCTGAAATGAGGCGGCGAACGCCTGGGCCAGCGTCGGCAGGGCGACGTTGGCGATGCTGGTGCCGAGCGAGGACAGCAGCATGGAGAGCGAGAGGCCGGCGAGCACCCATCGGAGCGACGGTGTCCGCTCCGCACTCGGGTGCACCGCCCGGTCCTGTCTCGCGCTGGTGGGATTCAACATGAACTCCGTTCTCCGGTCACCGCCCGACACCGAACAGGGCGGGGCGGGTTGGGCAGGGCGGGTGGGGTGGGCAGGGTCGGGCTCGTACGCGGTCAGTGAGCCGGACGGACGGCCGTGTAGACCGTGACGCCCGCGAGCAGGAAGGCGTCCGGCCGCCGCAGGATGCCCTCCGGCGCCCCGGGGTCGAGCAGGACGTCGAGCGTCCTGAGGTCCTCTTCGGCCAGGGCATCGCTCGCCGCCTCCCGTACCCGGGTCAGCTGGGCGTGCAGGTAGGAGCGGGCCGGCCCGCCCAGGGGTGCGGGCAGGTCGAGGAGGGAGGTGAAGGTGCGCGCGCCGGTGAGCCCGGCGCGGCGGAGCAGCTCGGGCCAGTCCTCGACGACGGCGGTGCTGCCGGGCAGCTCCGCACGCATCTCCTCGAACCAGGTCTCCAGGGCGACGTCCAGTCGGGCCTGGAGGCCCGGCCGGCCGATGCCGATGTCGCGCGGCAGGAAGCGCATCGGCAGGCCGCCCTCCGCCACGGCGAGCAGTCCGCCGGGCCTCAGCGCACCGGCGAGCGCCTTCAACGCTCCCTGCTGGTCGCCGAGATGGTGCACGGCCTTGCTGCTCCAGACCAGGTCCGCGGTGCCGACCCCGCCTTCCCCGCCCTCGCCGTCGCCCTCGCCGTCGCCGGTGCCGGCGCCGGTGCCGGCCAGGCCCTCGGGCAGCTCGGCGTGCCGCACGGCCACCCGATCGCCCAGGCCGAGCCGCCCGGCGCGCGCCAGCGCACGGTCCAGCAGCCCGGGCGCGCCGTCCACGGCGACCGCCTCCGCGCCGGCGAAGGTCTCGGCGAGCACGCAGGTCATCACGCCCGGCCCGCTGCCGACGTCGAGGATGCGGCGGACCCGGTGGTCCGGGCCGAGCAGTTCCTTGAGCCGGGCCGCCGCGAGGCGGAGGGCGGGGAGCTGCACGTCGCCGCCGGTCTCCAGCTGAGTGGCCATGACCTCCCAGTCGATGTCGGTGCGGTGGTGCGCGTGCGCGTGCTTGTGCGCATGGGCGGGCGCGGGCGCACTCCCGTGCCTGGGCCCGTGTCCGTGGCGGGAATCGTTGTGTGTGCTCATGCCGCGGAGCATCCGCCCGTCCGGCCCGACCGGGCAACTTCTGTTGCCGATTCCGGGACAACGAGATGGAATGCCCGCATGGACACCCCACCCGGCACTCCACCCGGCACTCCACCCGACAACCCGCCCGACTCCCCGCCGGCCTACCGGACGGTCCTCGAGGAGGTGGCCCCCCGGCTCAGGCGGCTGCGGGCCAAGCGCGGCCTCACCCTGGCCGAGCTCTCCGAGGCGACCGGCATCTCCAAGAGCACGCTCTCCCGACTGGAGTCCGGGCAGCGCCGCCCCAGTCTGGAGCTGCTGCTGCCGCTCGCCGGTGCGTACCGGGTGCCGCTGGACGACCTGGTCGGCGCCCCCGAGGTGGGCGATCCCCGGGTACGGCTGACGCCGCACACCCTGCCGAACGGCGGCACGTTCGTCCCGCTGACCCGAAGCCCGGGCCCGCTCCAGGCGTACAAGATGGTGATCACCGACCGGGGCTCCGAACCGGACCTCCGCACCCACGAGGGCTACGAGTGGCTGTACGTGCTGGACGGGCGGCTGCGGCTCGTCCTCGCCGAGCACGATCTGGTCCTGCGCGCCGGCGAGGCCGCCGAGTTCGACACCCGGGTGCCCCACTGGTTCACCAGCGCCGACGGGCGGCCGGTCGAGGTCCTCAGCCTCTTCGGGCGGCAGGGGGAGCGCATGCACGTCCGCGCGAAACCCCGCAGCGCGACCTGAACCCGGCCACCCGCGGGGGGCCGGGCCGCCGGGCATGCCGGTAACGCGCCTTTCCAACAAGGGAGTTGAAGAGACAGTCGACACGTGCCATCCTCATCTCCGCGAACGCCCGTCCGAGACCGGGGGTGCGGAATGGGAGAGTCGGCGAGAGCCGCGAGCACGGCCGTCGGGGTACTGCTGCTTCTTACCGTCGCGTGTACCCAGACCCGGGCCGGCGGTCACTCCGGCGGCGCCGCGCCCGGGGCACCGACCGCCGCGCAGAGCGGCAAGGCACCGGTGTCACAGCTCAGGATGCCGACGATCGAGTTCACCGACCAGGACTTCGGGGACGGTCCGAACAGCGTGTGGCCGGCCGTCAAGGAGCGGTTCACCGCGGAGTGCGCCCGGGTCTACGGCACCCCGACGCTGTGCGTGAAGCTCAAGCGCGTCTACACCGAGCCGGTGAACGAGAGCTCGGGCGGGCGGCCGTGCGGGTTCGTCCGGACGGACCCGGCGAAGAACACTCCCCTGCAGCGCGACCAGCAGGTGCTGCTGATCGGCCGCCGTTGCCCCTCCCCCTCGACGGCCAGGACGCAGTCCCCCTCCCCGCCCCGGTCGCCGTCCCCGCCCCGGAGCCCGTCGCCGGCCCTCCCGGGGTCGCCCTCCGCTCCGGCCGCCGGCACGGCCGCGACGGCCGTGTCGGGCACGGCCCACGCATGAGCGGGGCGGACCCGACGGCTGGGCAGGAACGACCGCCCCCGCCGCCCGGGATCGGCCAGATCGGCAGGGCCTTCGGCACCGTCGTCGCACCGACCAGTGCGCTGACCGCCCTGCTGTACTACTTCGGCCACCAGCACGCGTACTGGTTCTTCGCGTCCTTCGGCGTGGACCTGAGCCCGCTCGGCATGAGTACGGTCGACTACCTGCGCCGTTCCCTGGACGCGCTGTTCGTGCCGCTGGTCGTCCTCGCGGCGGTCGCGCTGGCCGCACCGGCGGGCCATCGCCTGCTCACCGCCCGGCTGGCGGCCCGCCCGGGCCCGCGGACCGTCCGGCTCACCGTGGCCACCCTGGCGGCCCTCGCCCTGCCGACGGCGCTGACCGGGCTCTGGAGCGTCTTCGCGACGACCTTCCTCACCGCGCACCTGGTGGCCGCGCCGGCGGCCCTGGCCGTCGGGGTGACCCTGCTCGCCTACGCGCTCCACCTGCACCGGTCGGTGCCCACCGGCGGTGTCCCCGCCCCGCCGACGGCCCCGGCGACACCCGATCCGCAGCCGACGCCCACCGCGCCCGCCGCGCCTGACACCGTCCCACCGACGCCCGCCGCGCCGGCCACGGCCCCGCCCGGGCGGGCCACCGCCCAGACCCCACCTCCCGGCCCCCTGCCCGCGGCCCGCCCGTTGTCCGTCACCGAGTGGGCCGTGGTGGTCACCCTGGTCGGTGTGAGCCTGTTCTGGGCCGCCAACGACTACGCGGCCGCCGTGGGCCGCACCCGCGCCGCCCAGTTCGTGGCGGAGCTGCCGGCCCTGCCCGAGGCGGTGGTCTACAGCGAGCACGGTCTCGGCATCACCGCGCCCGGAGTCGTGGAGACCCGCTGCCAGGCCCCGGACTCCGCGTACGCCTTCCGGTACGACGGCCTCCGGCTGATGATCCAGTCCGGCGGCCGGTACGTGCTGCTGCCCGCGCACTGGCGCCCCGAGGACGGCGTGGCGATCCTGCTGCCGAGCACCGACTCGATCCGGTTGGACTTCTCCGCCCCGGGCGCGGCCCCCGGATTGCCCGCCTGCTGATCCCGGGAGCCCGGCCCGGCAGCGCCCGCCCCCGCGGACGCCGGACGGCGGGTGCCGCAGTCGCCTCCCGCACCCGCCGTCCGTGGTCTCCGCAGTCCGCCGCCTGCCGCCGGTCAGCCCGCGACCGGCTCCAGGATGGCCACGCACTCGAAGTGGTGGGTCATCGGGAACAGGTCGAAGGCCCGCAGCGAGACCGGCCGGTAGCCGCCCTCGCGGAAGTACGCCAGGTCCCGGGCGAGCGCCGCCGGGTCGCACGCGACGTACGCGATCCGGCGGGCCTCCAGCCCGGCCAGGTGCGCGACGGTCTCGCGGCCGGCCCCCGCGCGCGGCGGGTCGAGGACGATCAGGTCGGTGTTGGTGATCCCGGTCCGCGGGAGCAGCGTCTCGACCTTGTCGCACTCGATCTGGACGTTCTCCAGCGCGGCCAGGTTGTGCCGGGCGTCGACGACGGCCTGCTTGGAGGACTCGATGCCGAGCACCGCGCCGTCCTCGCCGACCCGCTCGGCCAGTGCCCCGGCGAACAGGCCGACGCCGCAGTAGAGGTCGAGCGCGCTCTCGCCCCACTGCGGGTCGAGGCCGTCCAGGACCGCCGAGACCAGGGTGTCCGGGGCCTCGGGGTGGATCTGCCAGAAGCCGCCGTTGGAGACCCGCCAGGTACGGCCCGCGGCCACCTCGCGCACGAAGGTGCGGCCGTGCACCCGGTGGAAGTTGTCGTGCTCGTCGATCCGGGAGATCGAGACCGGCCGGTCCAGCTCGACCAGCGGCAGCTGCGCGCCCGGAGCGGGAACGAGCACCACCTGGCGGTCGGAGGAGCCGGTGGCGGCGATGACGTCGACCGAGGCGACGCCCGGCCACTCGCGCGACTCGATGCCCAGCTCGGTGACGCCCTCGGCCGCGATCAGGCAGCGGTCGACCGGCTGGATGTCGTGCGACCGGTGCTTGCGCAGGCCCACCGAGCCGGTGGCCGGGTCGACCGCGTACTGGACCCGGGTGCGCCAGGCGGGTACCTCGCCGGGCGGGAGCTTGCCGCCGACCGGCTCGACGCTGCCGTCCCAGCCCGCCTCGGCCGGGGTGAGCCCGGCGAGCTTGGCGAGCTGCTCGGTGAGCACCTGGCCCTTGAGCTTGCGCTGGCCGCCCGGGGTGACGTGCTGCCAGTCGCAGCCGCCGCACTTGCCGGGGCCCGAGAACGGGCACGGCGGGCTGATCCGCTCCTTGGCGGGCTCCAGGATCTCCACCGCGTCGGCCCGCAGGAAGCGGGACTTCGTGGTGCCGTCGGTGACCTCGGCGATCACCCGCTCGCCGGGCAGCGCGTGCCGGACGAACATCACCCGGCCCTCGTGCCGGGCCACGCAGTGCCCGCCGCCGTGCGCGACCGCGCCGACCTCGACCTCGTACCGCTCGCCGACCAGCGGGTCACCGGCCGGTGCCTTCTGGACGGGCTCGCCGGTGCGCAGCGCCTTGGGCGGGCGGACGGGCTGCTTGCGCGGCTGCCGTGCCTTGGGCGCCTGCTGCGCCGGGGACGCCGCCGTACGGTCGCCGCCCCCGGCCGCGGCACCCTTGCCGGCCGCGCCCTTGCCCGGCGCGCCCTTGCCTGCCGCACCGGCCTTCCCGGCTTCGAGCTTCGCCTTCGAGGCGGACTTCGGGCCGCCCTTGATCGCGGCCTTGGGCACGACCGTGGGCCGGTCCTCGGGCCGCTCGGACTCGCCCGGCGCCAGCGGCGCGGTCTGCGCCGTGAAGCCGTCGCGGTCGGTTGCGGCGGGCCGGGCGGGCCGGGCGCCCCAGCGCGGGTGGGCCACCTGCCCCGGCTTGGCGCCGGACTTGGCGCCGGGCCGGCTCGGCCGGCCGGATGAGCGGGGCGGGGTGTTGCGGGTCACTGGCATGCGTCCTAACGCGAGCGGTGCGGGTCGTTCTTACGCGAGCGGGGCGGAGTCCTTGCCCGGGTCGGTACCCGGGCGCTGCTGGTCGTCGGAGCTCTGCGCGGGCCGGTGCCGGGGCTCGCCGCGACGGACGGCGCCCGGAGCGGACCATGCCTTCTGCGGCTTGCGCCGCTCGGAGGACTCCAACTGCCAGGGTACGGAAGTCACCATGACCCCGGGCTTGAACAGCAGTCGTCCCTTGAGCCGCAGTGCGCTCTGGTTGTGCAGCAGGTGCTCGTACCAGTGGCCGACCACGTACTCCGGGATGTACACCGACACCACGTCGCGGGGGCTGGAGCGGCGCAGGTTCTTGACGTACTCCAGGACCGGGCCGGTGATCTCGCGGTACGGCGAGTCGAGCACCTTGAGCGGTACCTCGATGCCGCGCTCGTCCCACTCCTTGCGGAGCGCGGCCGTGTCCACCGGGTCGACGTTGACGCTCACCGCCTCCAGCGTGCCGGCGCGGGCCAGCCGGGCGTACGCGAGGGCGCGCAGCGCGGGCTTGTGCAGCTTGGAGACCAGCACGATGGCGTGCACCCGGGTGGGCAGCACCACGTCGTCCGGCTCCTCGGCGGCGACCAGCTCGGCGGAGACCCGCTCGTAGTGGCGGCGGATCGCCTTCATCATGACGAACAGCACCACCATGGTGGCGATGGCGATCCAGGCGTGGCTGATCTTGGTGGCCAGCACGACGATCAGCACGGCCATGGTCATCACCAGGCCGAAGGTGTTGATCGCCCGACTGCGCTGCATGTGGGCGCGCTTCTTCGGGTCGGTCTCGGTGCGCAGCAGCCTGGTCCAGTGCCGGATCATGCCGGACTGGCTCATGTTGAACGACACGAAGACGCCGACGATGTAGAGCTGGATCAGCCGGGTCGGGTCCGCGTCGAACGCGACGATGAACAGGATCGCCGCGGCGGCCAGCAGGATGATGCCGTTGGAGAAGGCCAGGCGGTCACCGCGGGTGTGCAGCTGGCGCGGCAGGTAGCGGTCCTGGGCCAGGATCGAGCCGAGCACCGGGAAGCCGTTGAAGGCCGTGTTGGCGGCCAGCACCAGGATCAGGCCGGTGACCGCGGCGACGAAGTAGAAGCCCGGGGTGAAGTTCGAGAAGACGGACTCGGAGATCTGCGCCAGCGCCGTCTTCTGGTGGTAGTCGGCAGGGGCGCCGACCAGCTGGGTGGCGGGCTCCTCGGCCATCTGCACACCGGTCAGCCGGGCGAGCCAGATGATGCCCATGAACATCACCACGGCGATCGAGGCCATCAGCAGCAGCGTGGTGGCGGCGTTCTTGCTCTTCGGCTTGCGGAAGGCCGGCACGCCGTTGGAGATCGCCTCCACACCGGTGAGTGCGGCACAGCCCGAGGAGAACGCCTTCAGCAGCAGGAAGACCATCGCGAAGCCGGCCAGCGACTCGTTGCCCGGGGTCGGCTGCAGGTGGAAGCCGGCGCTCTCCGCGTCCATCGTCTGGCCGAAGCCGAAGTACCGGACGGCGCCGTAGACCACCATGCCGATCACGCCGACCATGAAGGCGTAGGTGGGCACGGCGAACGCGCTGCCGGACTCCCGGACGCCGCGCAGGTTCATGCCCATCAGCACGATCACCACGACGACCGACAGCCCCAGCTCGTGGCCGCGCAGCGAGGGCACCGCGGAGACCACGTTGGCCACCCCGGAGGTGGTGGAGACCGCCACGGTGAGGATGTAGTCGACCAGCAGCGCGCTGGCCACCACCAGGCCGGAGTTCGGGCCGTGGTTGACGGTGGCGACCTCGTAGTCGCCGCCGCCGCTCGGGTACGCGTGCACGTTCTGCCGGTACGAGGCGACCACCGCGAGCATCACGACCGCGACGACGACGCCGATCTGCCAGGAGAAGTGGATCGCCGAGGCCCCGGCAAGGGACAGGGTGAGCAGGATCTCCTCGGGGGCGTAGGCGACCGAGGAGAGGGCGTCGGACGCGAACACCGGAAGCGCGATGCGCTTGGACAGCAGGGTCTCTCCCAGCTTGTCACTGCGCAGCGCGCGTCCGATCAGGATGCGTTTCGGTAGGTCAGCAGGCATAGGCACATCAAGGAATCGTAGGGGCTGCCGACAGCGGAGCCGACGACCGGTGCCCCCTTGGTCGAGCCTGCGTTCGGCCGACCGGCTAGCGTGTCGGATGATGAGGTTGCGGGCAACACTCCAGTTGCCCCGGCAGTAACCCGGTACGCCACAGGAAGTGCGTAGCCGACGGATCGCCCCCGAGAGCAGGGCGCGGAAGGATGATGAGCGGTGTTTGCGCAGGTCAATAGCCCAACGGACAGGGTGAGGTAGCGTCCCGTGCACATCGTCATCATGGGTTGCGGCCGCGTGGGCTCGGCCCTCGCCAGAGCGCTCGAGAAACAGGGTCACTCGGTCGCCGTGGTCGACCAGGACCCGACGGCCTTCCGCCGGCTGGGCGCCGGATTCAACGGGCGGCGGGTGACCGGGGTCGGCTTCGACCAGGACACCCTGCGCGAGGCGGGCATCGAGGAGGCCGGCGCGTTCGCCGCCGTCTCCAGCGGTGACAACTCCAACATCATCGCCGCCCGGGTGGCCCGGGAGAACTTCGGCGTCGAGCACGTCGCGGCCCGGATCTACGACCCCCGGCGCGCCGAGGTCTACCAGCGCCTGGGCATCCCCACCGTCGCCACCGTCCGCTGGACGGCCGACCAGATGCTCCGCCGGCTGCTGCCGAGCGGCGCCGAGCCGCTCTGGCAGGACCCGAGCGGCAGCGTGCAGATGGCCGAGGTCGCCTTCTCCCCCGCCTGGGTCGGGCACAAGATCGGCTCGCTGGAGGAGGCCGCCGGCGTCCGGGTCGCGTTCGTGACCCGGCTGGGCGAGGGCACCCTGCCCACGCCGTCGACGGTGATCCAGGAGGGCGACCTGGTCCACGTCATGCTGCGCCGCTCCGAGCTGGCGTCGGTCGAGGCCGCGTTCGCGCAGGGCCCCGAGGAGGAGGGTCACTGATGCGAGTCGCCATTGCCGGAGCCGGCGCGGTCGGCCGCTCGATCGCGGGCGAGCTGCTGGAGAACGGCCACGAGGTCCTGCTGATCGACAAGAACCCGAACTCCATCTCCGTGGAGCGGG
This sequence comes from Kitasatospora sp. NBC_00374, assembly GCF_041434935.1. Taxonomy (NCBI): domain Bacteria; kingdom Bacillati; phylum Actinomycetota; class Actinomycetes; order Kitasatosporales; family Streptomycetaceae; genus Kitasatospora; species Kitasatospora sp. NBC_00374. The sequence continues at coordinate 3,107,810 of NZ_CP107964.1, forward strand.
TCCCGATGGCCGAGTGGCTGCTGGCGGACGCCTGCGAGATCACCTCGCTGGACGAGGCCGCCCTGCAGCGCTGCCACGTGGTGATCGCCGCCACCGGCGACGACAAGGTCAACCTGGTCGTGTCGCTACTGGCCAAGACCGAGTACGGCGTGCCGCGGGTGGTCGCCCGGGTGAACAACCCGAAGAACGAGTGGCTCTTCAACGAGTCCTGGGGCGTCGACGTCGCCGTCTCCACCCCGCGCCTGATGTCGGCGCTGGTCGAGGAGGCCGTGAGCGTCGGCGACCTGGTCCGGCTGATGCGTTTCAGCCAGGGCAACGCCAACCTGGTCGAGCTCACCCTGGCGGGCGACGCCGAGCTGGTCGGCACCCGGGTCGGGGACGTCCAGTGGCCGGTGGACACCGCGCTGGTCAGCATCATCCGCGAGGGCCGGGTGCTGGTGCCGGCCAAGGACGACACCCTGGAGGGCGGCGACGAGCTGCTCTTCGTGGCCGCCCAGGAGCGCGAGGAGGAGCTGGAGGACCTGCTGTCCGCCGAGGCCGGCGCGCAGTAGGTCCCGGCGTACGGCTGAGGGGCGGTACCCGGTCGGGTACCGCCCCTCAGCCGTACGGCCGGTCGTGCGGTCAGTCCTCGATCTCGGCCTTGATCGGTGCGGGGGCCTTCAGCAGGATCCGCCAGGTGACGTACATGGCGAGCACCAGTGCCGGGATGCCCAGCGCCGTCTTGAGCCAGCCGAGCAGGGTGGTGTTGTGGGTGAAGTACAGCGGGAAGAGGATCACCGGCTTGATGCCCATGATCATCACCCAGGCCCAGGTGGCCTTGGTGTACGCGGCCAGCCGGCCGGGGTTCTGCGTCCGCCAGGTGAACATCTCGCCGGTGACCGGTCCGAGCATCAGGCCGACCAGCGGCCAGCGGACCAGCGCCGAGACGGCCAGCGCCAGGCAGTAGCCGACGTTGTAGAGCAGGCCGGGCAGGTAGAAGTCCTCCGCCTTGCCGGTCTTCATCGCGATCCAGGCGCCGATCGCCACGCCGAACACGCCGCTGAAGGCGTGCTGGATGGTCTCCCGGCGCACCAGCCGGACCACCACGAAGAGCGCGCTCAGCCCGAGCGCGGCCCAGGCCGCGGCGCTCACCTGGTGGGTGATGTTGAAGGTGAGGATGAAGACCAGACCCGGAAGGGTCATGTCGATCATCCCGCGGACGCCGCCGAAGGCCTTCATCACGGTCTCGGCCGCCTCCTTGGAGGCTGCCTCGTCCGCTGCCTTGCGGTCGGCCTCGGAGGCCTCCCACTGCTCGGCCGCCGACCCCACGACCGTCTCGGTCAGCGTGTGGTCCACGTATTTCTCGAAGTCCGCGGGCTTCGCGAAGTCGGCGGTACGGGCGGCGGGATCGCCGCCGGGCAGGTTGGTCACGCTGATTCGCTCCCGTGTCCGACCGGACGCAGCTCGTAACGAGGATTGAAGAGCACGCGACGGCCGCGTGCATGGCTGATCCGGCCGCTGGCGATGAGCCGGCGGCCCGGCTCTATGCCGACGATGGAGCGACGGCCGAGCCAGACCACGTCCAGCGCGTCACTGCCGTCGAAGAGCTCCGCCTCCAGGGCGGGTACGCCGGCCCGGGGCCGGAGCGTCACGGTGCGCAGGGTGCCCGCCACGGTGACCACCTCACGGTCCCCGCAGCTCGCTATCGGAGTGCACCCGGACTCCGCGGTGTCCTGCCGCAGCTCCTCCGCCTCCAGCTCCTCCGGGGAGGAGGTCAGGCGGCTGAGCATCCGCCGGAACCGGCTCTGCGGCTGCACGCTGCTGTTGTCACCACTCATGCCGGAAGGGTACCGGTTTTGCCGCCTCCGGCGGCAGGGCTCCTGGTCAGCGTGGTGGGCCCGGTCACGCCTCGAAGCGGTAGCCCATGCCCGGCTCGGTGATGAAGTGGCGCGGGTGCGAGGGGTCGACCTCGAGCTTCCGGCGCAGCTGGGCGAGGTAGACCCGCAGGTAGTTGGTCTCCTTGTGGTAGGCGGGCCCCCAGACCTCCTGGAGCAGCTGGGTCTGGCTGACCAGCCGGCCGGAGTTGCGGACCAGGACCTCCACCAGGTGCCACTCGGTCGGGGTGAGCCGGATGTCGACACCGTCCCGGTTGACCTTCTTGGCGGCCAGGTCGACGGTGAAGGTCGCGGTGGCGACCACGGCGTCGTCCTCCCCGGCCACCGGCTCGGCGCGGCGGACGGCGGCCCGCATCCGGGCCAGCAGCTCGTCCATGCCGAACGGCTTGGTGACGTAGTCGTCGGCGCCGGCGTCCAGCGCCTCCACCTTCTCGTCGGAGGCGTGCCGGGCCGAGAGCACGATGATCGGCACCCTGGTCCAGCCGCGCAGGCCCCGGATCACGTCCACGCCGTCCATGTCGGGCAGGCCGAGGTCCAGCACGACCACGTCGGGGTGACGGGCGGCGGCCAGCTCCAGCGCGCTCGCACCGTCGTGCGCGGCGTCCACCTCGTACTTGCGGGCCTTCAGGTTGATCACCAGGGCGCGGACGATCTGCGGTTCGTCGTCCACGACGAGGACCCGGGTCATACGGGCTCCGCCTTTCGGGTCGGCATCGGTCGGTGGTCGGGCAGGTCGACGGCAGGCAGGGTGACCACCATGGTGAGCCCGCCGCCCGGGGTGTCCTCGGCAGTGACCGTACCGCCCATCGCCTCGACGAAGCCGCGGGCGACGGCCAGGCCGAGACCGACGCCGGCGCCGCGCGGGGCGTCGCCGTAGCGCTGGAACGGGGCGAAGATCCGTTCCCGGGCCTCCTCCGGTACGCCCGGTCCGCGGTCGACGATCCGCAGCTCGACCCGGGCCCGCGTCCCCGCCGGGTGCAGCGCGTCGGCCTTCACCAGCACCCGTCGGCCGTCGGGGCTGTACTTGACCGCGTTCTCGATCAGGTTGGCGAGGGCGCGCTCCAGCAGCCCGGCGTCGGCGTGGATCATCGGCAGACTCTCCGGCACGTCCAGCCGCACGCCCTCCGGCGGGACGCCGCCGAGCGCGTACGGGACGACCTCGTCCAGGTCGGTCGGCTGGATCAGCGGGGTGACCGTGCCGGTCTGCAGCCGGCTCATGTCGAGCAGGTTGTTGATCAGGTGGTCCAGCCGGTCGGCGCCGGACTCGATGCCGGCCAGCAGCTCGGCCTCGTCCTCCTCGCCCCACTCGACGTCCTCGGAGCGCAGCGAGCTGACGGCGGCCTTGATGCCCGCCAGCGGCGTCCGCAGGTCGTGCGAGACGGCGGCGAGCAGCGCGGTCCGGATCCGGTTGCCCTCGGCCTCCCGGCGGGCGGCGGCGGCCTCACCGGCCAGCCGGCGGCGGTCCAGCAGTACGGCGGCCTGGGCGGCGAAGGCGCCGAGCAGCCGCCGGTCCTCGGCGGGCAGCACCCGGCCGCGCAGCGCCAGTGCGAGGTGGTCGCCGACGGGCACGTCGACGTCGGCCTGCTCGGGCCGGGCCGGCGGGTCGATGCCGCTGGCGGCGGTGAGCTGCCAGGGGGCTCGCTCGTCCGGGCGCTCCAGCAGGGCGGCGGACTCCTGCTGGAAGGTCTCCCTGACCTGGTCCAGCAGGGCGGTCAGCAGGCTCTCGTCGGTGAACGGCGCCTCGCCGGTGGGGGCGCCGCGCAGCACGGTGCCGGCCAGGGCGCTCAGGGTCTGCGCCTCGGCCTGGTTGCGGGCGGCCTGGTGCGTGCGGCGGGCGGCCAGGTCGACCACGGAGGCGACCGCGATGGCCACGGCGGTGAAGATCGCCACCGCGAGGATGTTCTGCGGTTCGGAGATGGTGAAGGTGTGCAGCGGCGGGGTGAACCAGTAGTTCAGCGCGCTGGAGCCGATCAACGCGGAGGCGACGGCCGGGTACAGCCCGCCGACCAGCGCCGCGCAGACGGTCAGCGACAGGAACAGCAGCATGTCGGTGGAGAGCCCGAAGGCGTGGACCTGGGTGAGCAGCAGGGCCAGCAGCGGCGGCCCGGCCACGCCGATCAGCCAGCCCGCCACCGTCCGGGTCCGGCCGAGGTCGGTGACCCGCCGGACCGGGAGCCGGCCGCGGCCGCCCGCCGCGTGCTCGTGGGTGACCATGTGGACGTCGATGTCGCCGGAACCGCGGGTGACGGTGGCGCCGACGCCCGGCCCGTAGACGTACTGCCAGGGCCTGCGGCGGCTGATGCCCAGCACGATCTGGGTCGCGTTGACCCCGCGGGCGAAGTCCAGCAGGCCGCCCGCCGGCTCGTCGCCGAGGACGGTGTGGAAGGTCCCGCCCAGGCTCTCCACCAGCGCCCGCTGCTCGATCAGCGACTGCGGTGAGCCGCCGGCCGCCAGGCCGTCGGAGCGGGAGATGTGCACGGCCAGCAGCTCGCCGCCGGAGCCGCGGTCGGCGATCCGGGCGGCCCGGCGGATCAGCGTCGCGCCCTCGGGGCCGCCGGTCAGGCCGACCACGATCCGCTCCCGGGCCTGCCAGGTGCCCTGGATGCCCTGTTCGGCGCGGTAGCGCTGGAGGTACTCGTCGACCCGGTCGGCCGTCCAGAGCAGGGCCAGCTCGCGCAGCGCGGTCAGGTTGCCGGGGCGGAAGTAGTGGGCGAGCGCGGCGTCGATCTTCTCCGGGGCGTAGACGTTGCCGTGGGCGAGACGGCGGCGCAGCGCCTGCGGGGACATGTCGACGAGCTCGATCTGGTCGGCCCGGCGGACCACCTCGTCGGGGACGGTCTCGCGCTGGCGGACGCCCGTGATGCCCTCGACCACGTCGCCGAGGGACTCCAGGTGCTGGATGTTGACGGTCGAGATCACGTCGATGCCGGCCGCCAGCAGCTCCTCGACGTCCTGCCAGCGCTTGGCGTTGCGGCAGCCGGGGATGTTGGTGTGCGCCAGCTCGTCCACCAGGGCGACCTGCGGGCTGCGGGCCAGCAGCGCGTCCAGGTCCAGTTCGCCGAAGTCGGCGCCCCGGTGGGTCAGCCGGCGGCGCGGGACGCCCTCCAGTCCCTGGGCCAGCGCGGCGGTCAGCGGGCGGTCGTGGTCCTCGACGAGGCCGACCACCAGGTCGGTGCCGCGGCCCAGCCTGCGGTGCGCCTCGGCCAGCATGGCGTACGTCTTGCCGACCCCGGGCGCCGCCCCGAGGTAGATCCGCAGCCTGCCGCGTGCCATGCGCACCATTCTTGGTCCGGTCCGGGAGGTGTGCCCCCGGACACCCGTTCGCCGCCTTCGACCCTACGGCCTTCCGGATGAATATCCGCTGATCAGAACGGTTCGGGCGCGGATTTAGCGCGATATTGACGGCTCGGGTGCGCTTCACGCCGCCGCCACCGTGGTGCAACACCCCGCCGGGACAATCGACCGCATGCTCTCCCTGGTCGCTCCTCCCACACTCGGCCGCACCCCGCTGCCCGCCGAGGGCGGCGGCGCCGGCGCGGTCCTGCGCGCGGTCCTGGCGGGCGGCCCGCTGACCCGGTCCGCGGTCGGCCGCGCCACCGAGCTCAGCCCGGCCGCGGTCTCCCGGCACACCGCCGACCTGAGCGCGCTCGGCCTGCTGCGCGAACTGCCGCCCGAGGACGGCCCGCCCAGGGCCGGCCGCCCCCAACTGCCACTGGACATCGACACCCGGCACCACCTGGCCGCCGGCGTGCACATCGGCGTCCCCTGGCTCACCTTCGGCCTGCTGGACCTGCGCGGCCGCGTGGTCGCCCACGAGCGGCTGCCCCGCCGGGGGGACGCCGCGGACGTCCTGCGGACGGTCCGCGCCCACCTGCCCGGCTTCGTCGGCCGCCGGGCGGCCGGCCGGTCGCTGCTCGGCCTCGGCGTGGTCACCGGTGGCTGGGTCGACTCCGAGCGCGGCACCGTGGTCCAGCACGGCCCGCTGGGCTGGCGCGACGTACCGGTCCGGGAGCTCCTGAAAGGCGTCACCAGGCTGCCCGTCCACCTGGAGAGCCACGCCCGCGCGCTGGCCCGCGCCGAGCTGCTGTTCGGCGCCGGCCGCGGCGCGACCGAGCTGGTCGAGCTGTTCGTCGGGAACGTGGTGGACGCCGCCATCGCCACCGGCGGCACCGTGCTGCGCGGCCGCCGCTCCCGCGCCGGCGACATCGGCCACCTCCCCGTGCCCGGCTCCACCGAGCCCTGCTCCTGCGGCCGCACGGGCTGCCTGGAGGCCACCGTCGCCCAGGACACCGTCGCCCGCCGGGCCCACGCCCGGGGCCTGATCCCGGCACCCGAGTTCGACCTGCTGCTGCGGCTGGCGGCCGGCGGGGACACCGAGGCACTCGGCCTGCTCAAGGAGCGGCTGACGCTCACCGCCCCCGCCGCCGCCCTGCTCATCGACGTCCTCAACCCGGAGGTGCTGGTGGTCAGCGAGGCCGGGCTGACGGCGGTGCCGTCCCTCGTCGGCCACCTCAGGGAGCAGGTCCTGCGGCACACCCGTGCCGAACCGACCCAGCTGGTCACCGCCGCCTCCTTCGGCATGGAGGTGCTCGCCGTGGCGGCCTGCGCCGGGGTCCTCGACAGCGCCTACCAGCGGCCGATGGAACTGCGGACGGCCCGGGCCGGCTGATGCTGCCGCGCCGTCAACACCGCATTAATTCCCCCGCCTGGCGAATCGTTGTCGGCCCACGGAGCCCCCGGAAGGATGAACGGTGACCCCTTCCTCCCTCCGAATCCGGAGCTGCCCGCCATGCCCGAAAGCGACCGCCAGCTGCACTTCAACCTGTTCCTGATGGGCGTCGGCCACCACGAGGCGGCCTGGCGCCACCCGCGGACCGACCCGCACCGGGCCGCCGACATCGCGCACTTCCAGCACCTGGCCCAGGCCGCCGAGGCCGCCTCCTTCGACTCGGTCTTCCTCGCCGACGGCGTCGAGGCCCGCTCCGACGGCGGCTGGGGCCTGATCAGCCACTTCGAACCGTTCACCCTGCTCACCGCACTGGCCGTGGTGACCGAGCGGATCGGCCTGATCGGCACCGTCTCCACCGGCTTCTCCGAGCCCTACAACCTGGCCCGGCAGTTCGCCTCGCTCGACCACATCAGCCACGGCCGGGCCGGCTGGAACATCGTCACCTCGGCCGGCGACCGCGCCGCGCAGAACTTCGGCCGGGACGCCAATCAGGAGCACGCGGTGCGCTACCGGCGGGCCGACGAGTTCCTGCGGGTCACCACCGCGCTGTGGGACAGCTGGGAGGACGGCGCGCTGCTGCTGGACCGGGAGAGCGGCGCCTTCGCCGACCCGGCCAGGGTGCACGAGATCGACCACGTCGGCGAGCACTTCAAGGTCCGCGGCCCGCTCAACATCCCGCGCAGCCCGCAGGGCCACCCGCTGCTGGTGCAGGCCGGCTCCTCCGACAACGGCCGCGCCTTCGCCGCCCGCTGGGCGGAGGCCGTGTTCACCGCCCAGCAGACGCTGGCCGAGGGACAGTCCTTCTACGCCGACCTCAAGCGGCAGGCCGCGGCGGCCGGCCGCGACCCGGCCGGCCTCAAGGTGCTGCCCGGGGTCGTGCCGGTGCTCGGCTCCACCGAGGCCGAGGCCAAGGCGCTGGACCAGGAGCTGGACGACCTGATCAACCCGGCCCGGGCGATCGGCGTGCTCTCCACCGTGCTGGGCGTCGACCTGACCGACCACCCGCTGGACGCCCCGCTCCCGCCGCTGCCGCCGGTCACCGAGATCAACGGCGCCAAGAGCCGGTTCGAGCTGATCCGCGACCTCGCCGAACGGGACCGGCTGACGCTGCGCCAACTGGTCGGCCGGCTGGGCGGCGGACGCGGTCACCAGGTGGTCGTCGGCACACCCGAGCAGCTCGCCGACCACATCGAGCACTGGTTCACGCACGGAGCCGCGGACGGCTTCAACATCATGCCGCCGATCCTGCCCGACGGCCTGACCGACTTCGTCGAGCAGGTGCTGCCGATCCTGCGGGCGCGCGGCCTGTTCCGCGAGGGCTACCGCGGGCGCACCCTGCGCGAGCACTACGGCCTGCCCCGACCGGTCGGCCGCCACAGCGGCTGACCCCCACAGACGTGCGCCGCGAGGTCGGGAGGGGCCTCGCGGCGCACTTTCCGTCGCTCAGGACGGTCAGGACGTGTAGTGCGTCGCCTCGTCCCCCTCGATCAGGTAGCTGGACTCGCCGCTGACACCGACCGGGACGTCGCCCGCCACCGTCACCCGGTGCAGCCTGCGCGGCAGGTCGTCGTAGTCGTCCGGCGCGTAGTGCTGGGTGGCCCGGTTGTCGAACAGCACCACGTCGCCGCCCGCCCAGCGCCAGCGCACCACGTTCTCCGGCCGGGTCACGTACGCCTGCAGGGTGCGCAGCAGGTCACGCGAGGCATCGCCCGGCAGGCCGACGATCCGGTCCGCGAACCCGCCGATGAACAGGCCCCGCTCCCCGGTCTCCGGGTGCACCCGGACCACCGGGTGCGCGGTGCGGTACCGGCGCGCCGTGAAGACCCGGCGCCGCTCGGCGGCGGCCTCGTCGAGCGGCTTGCCCTCGGCGTAGTCGTAGTCGTTGGTGTGCTCCGCCCACAGCCGGTCGGCGAACTCCCGCAGCGCCTCGGGCAGGTCCCGGTAGGCGCCCTGCGTGTCGGCGATCAGGGTGTTGCCGCCGTACGGGGGAACGACCAGGCTGCGCAGGGTGCTCGCCTTCGGCGGGGTGCGGACGAAGGTGACGTCGGTGTGCCAGCGGTTGGCCCGGCCCTCCTCGCCGTCCACCGGCAGCACGTTCGGCTGCCCCTCCAGGGAGGGCACGGTCGGGTGGGCGGTGGTCAGGCTGCCGAACCGGGCCGCGAAGCGGGTCTGCCCGTCGTCGTCCAGGCTCTGGCCGCGGAAGAACAGCGCCTTGTGGGCGAGCAGCGCGTCGTTCAGGCCCTTGACGGTGGTCTCGTCCAGCGGCCCGGCGAGGTCGAGGCCGGTGATCTCGGCGCCGATCCGGCCACCGACCTTGTGGATCTCGAAACTGGTCATCGTGCGGTGTCCCTTCACTGAGACTGAGGCGGAACCAGGGGATGAGGAGAAGCCGGGAGGGGTCAGGAGGTGATGGGCGCGGGTCCGAGGACCGGGCCGACGGCGCGCAGCGCGCCCGGGGTACGGCCCGGGCCCCAGCCGATCCGGGCGCGGTAGCTGCCGAGCAGTCCTGCCTCGGCCAGGCGCTGCTCGTCCTGCGGCTCGGGATGGGTGCGGGGCGACACGAAGAGGGCGTCGACCGGGCAGTTGGCCTCGCACTGGAAGCAGGTCTGGCAGTCGGACTGACGGGAGATCACCGGGATGCCGTCGGCGCCCCGCTCGAAGACGTCGGTCGGACAGACCCTGATGCACCTGTCGCAGGCGATGCACCGGTCGGCGGAGACGAGTTCGATCACACGGGCTCCTTCAGGGGTCGGGTCCACACCTCGTCCAGACCGCCGGTGGCGATCCGGTGGTGCTGGGCGGGGTCCTGCTCGGGGAAGTCGGCGCGCCGGGCCATCCCCCGGCTCTCGGTCCGGGCCAGCGCCGAGCGGTACATCCAGCGGGCGTTGGCGGCCAGCGCGGCGGCCTGCCGGGCCCGGATCGTGTCCCGGCCGGTGCCGTACAGACCCGAGCGCAGCCGCTGCCAGGTGCCGTCCAGCACGGTCAGCGCCTCGGTGAGGACCTGGCCGTGCCGCAGGTAGTTCTTCTCGTACGGCAGCACCTCGCCCTGCACGGCCGCGACCACCTCCCGGTACGAGAGCTCCGAGCTCCCGCCGGTGGGGCGCAGCCCCGCACCCCCGGCCGGCCGGACCCGGCGGGTGTGCCGACGGCTGCCGAGGCGGCTGGCGTACCCGGCCGCACCGCGCCCGGCCCAACTGCCGGAGGACATCGCCCAGGCCGCGTTGTGGCTGCCGCCGCCGGTGAATCCGCCGCAGATCAGCTCGCGGGTCGCCGCGTCCCCGGCCGCGTACAGGCCGGGCACCGTGGTGCGGCAGTCCTCACCCGCGATCCGGATCCCGCCGGTACCGCGCACGGTGCCCTCGGCGAGCAGCGTGACGGCGAAGCGCTCGGTGAACGGGTCGATGCCCAGCCGGTCGAAGGTCAGGAAGAAGTTCGGCTGGGCGAGCCGCATGGCCTGCCGGGCCGCCGCGTCGGCCCGGTCCAGCCGGCAGTACACCTTGCCGGTGAGCAGCTCCCGGGCGATCACCGACCGACCGCCCTGGCTCGCCGCCCCCTCCAGGACGTCCCCGTCCGCGCGGTAGAAGGTCGCGAAGGAGTAGAACGCCGTCTTGGTGACGGAGGTGTGTTCCGGGGCGATGCCGTACGCGTTGGAGAACTCCATCCCGGACAGCTCCGCGCCCACCTCGGCCGCGTACAGCGCGCCGTCCCCGGTGTCGGTGTCGGTACCGAGCGCCTTGCTGAGGAACGCGCAACCGCCCGTGGCCAGCACCACCGCGCCGGCCCGCACCCGGTACGGGTGCCCGGCCTGGCGGCGGTACCCGGCCGCGCCGGCCACCGATCCGTCGGCCGCGGTGAGGAGCTCGGTGACCGGGCTCTGGTCGAGGATCCGCACCCCGGCCCGGCGGACCCGGATCCGCATCCGCCGCATGTACTCCGGCCCCTGCAGGCCGTTGCGCAGCTGCCGGCCGTCCGGGCCGGTCGGGAAGGGGTAGCCACCGGTCTCGGCCAGCTCGTTCATCGCGGCGTAGGTGCGCTCCAGCACCCTGCCCATCCAGCCCCGGTCGGCCAGATGGCCGCCGAGGGCCTCGCGGCTCGCCATCGCGGCCTCCCGGGCCTGCGGGTCGGGTGCCACGTACCAGACCCCCGTCCCGCCCGCCGCGGTCGCGCCGCTGGTACCGCAGTAGCCCTTGTCGACGAGCAGGACGTCGGCGCCGGCCCGCGCCGCCTCCAGCGCCGCCCAGGTGGCGGCCGGCCCGCCGCCCACCACCAGGACGTCGGCGGTGAGTTCCTCCTGATGCGTGCTCACACGGTGCTCCTCAGCTGTTGAGGGGGGCCCGCCAGGCGGTGAACCGGCGCTCCAGCGCCACCAGCAGCTGGTTGAAGGCCACCCCGATGACGGAGATGGTGACGATGCCCGCGTACATTTGCGGGATGGCGAAGTTGTACTGGGAGGCGTTGATCAGATAGCCCAGTCCGGCCTTGGCGCCGACCATCTCGGCGGCCACCAGCACCAGGATCGACACCGCCCCGGCCAACCGGATCCCGGTGAAGATCACCGGCACCGAGGCCGGCACGATCACCTTCTGGAACAGCCTCGGCGCCGACAGGTCGAGCGAACGGGCCAGCCGCAGCAGTGTCGGATCGACACTGCGCACCGCGCTGATGGTGTTCAGCAGGATCGGCCAGACGCAGGCGTACAGCACGATGGAGATCTTCGAGGTCTCGCCGATGCCCAGGATGAGCACGAACACCGGCAGCAGCGCGAGCGCGGCGGTGTTACGGAAGAGTTCGAGCAGCGGGCCGAGCAGCGTGGCCAGCGGCCGGTACCAGCCGATCAGCAGACCCAGCGGCACGCCGATCAGGACCGAGAGGCCGAAGCCGGTGAGCGAACGGCTCAGGCTGGCCTGGGTGTTGCTCGCCAGCTGCCCGTTGTCGAGCAGGCCGAACCAGGCGTCCAGCACCTCGCTGAACGGTGGCAGGAACGTCCGGTCGACCAGGTCGAAGCGTGGGGCCAGCTCCCAGACCAGGAGCAGGACCGCGATCGCCGCGGTCTTGGTCAGGACGCCGAGCAGCAGGCCGGCCACCCGGGCCGGCCGGCGCGCGGCGGATGGCGCGGCCGGCCCGGGCTGCTCGGGCTGCTCGGGCTGTTCGGGCTGCTCGGGTGCGGTCCGGCCGGCGAGCCGCTCCGCGGTGTCGACCGCCGTGCTGATGTCCGTGCTCATACCGGGCTGACCTCCCTCTCCAACTCCTGGGCCCGACTGACCTCGTCGTGCAGCAGATTCCAGATCTCGTGCCGGTACCGCGCGAACTCGGGGCTGGAGCGCAGGTCGCGGTCCTGCTGCCGGTCACCGAGCTCGATCGGCACGACCTGCTTGATCCGGCCCGGCCGGGACGTCATCACCGCCACCCGCTGCCCCAGGTAGACCGCCTCCTCGATGCCGTGCGTGATGAACAGCACCGTCTTCCCGGTCCGCTCCCAGATCCGCAGCAACTCCCCCTGCAGCGACTCCCTGGTCTGGGCGTCCAGGGCGGCGAACGGCTCGTCCATCAGCAGCACCTCCGGGTCGTACGCGAGGCTGCGGGCGATCGCCACCCGCTGCTTCATGCCGCCGGACAGCTCGTGCGGGTGCCGGTCCTCGAAGCCGGTCAGGCCGACCAGGTCGAGGTACTCCCGTGCCCGCGCGGCCCGTTGGCGGCGCGGTACGCCGATCGCCTCCAGGCCGAACTCGACGTTCCCCTGGGCGGTGCGCCACGGCAGCAGGGCGTACTGCTGGAACACCGTGCTGCGGTCCGGCCCCGGGCCGGTGACCGGCCGTCCGTCGAGCAGGATCTGGCCGGAGCTCGGCCGGGTCAGCCCGCCCAGCAGGTCGAGCAGGGTGGACTTGCCACAGCCGCTGGGCCCGACCAGGGCGGTGAACTCCCCTGCGGCGATGTCGAGATCGACGCGGTCGACGGCGACGAAGTCCGCCTGCGCGCTGCGGGCGCCCGCCCTGCCCCGGACGGGGAAGGTCTTGCTGACGGCACGGAAGGAGATCTGTGCGCTCATCGCTCAACTCCTGCTGGCAGACGGGGAGGCGGCGGCGTCCGCCGGAGCGGACTGGCCGGCGAGGCCGTTGAAGTCGTTGGAGTACAGGTCTCCGGCCTTGACCTGACCCGCCTTGAGGTCGCCGTGCGCGACCAGCCAGTCGATCCACAGCTGGAAGTCCTGGTCGGAGATCCGGCCGCCGGCCGCCGCCACCCCGAACGACTTCCAGTACTGCAGGGCGGCCGGGTCCTCGTTGCGTCCGCGGCGCTTGACGATCTCCACGCTGCGGGCGATCACCTGCTCGCGCGGCGTGCTCCGACTCCACTCGATCGCCTTGGCCACCCCCGTGACGAAGGTCCGGGAGGTGGTGGGGTTCTCCTTCAGGAAGCGGTTGGTCATCACGAACGTGCCGGCGCTGAACGCCCCGAGCAGGTCGAAGTCGCTGAACAGCGGCCGGACCCCGCCGGCCGCCAGAGCCTTGTCGCGGAGCACCCCGCCCAGCACGGCGACCTCGACCTGCTTCTGCCGCAGTGCCTGCTCGGTGCTCACCGGCGGCAGCACGGTGGGCTCCACCTTCGCGATGTCGGCCGGCGACAGGCCGTTGCGCTGGAGATAGATGTCCAGCAGCGCCTCGCTGTGAGCGCCGAGGGTGTTCATCGCGACCTTCTTGCCGAGCAGGTCGCGGGCCCCGCGGATCGGGCTGTCCTCCAGCACGTAGTACCCGCTGTAGGCGGCCTGGTCCACGCCGTAGTAGCTGATCACCGACTTCACCGGGGCGCCGGCACCGATCAGCTTGACCACCGCGCCGTTGAAAGCGCCGCCGAAGTCGGTCTGACCGGTCGCGGCCGACTGGATGTCCTGTGGCCCGCTGATCGTGTTGCCCACCCACTCCAGCTTCACATCACCCAAGTAGCCGAGGTCCTCGGCGAGTTCGGGCAGGGTCACCTGCCCGGCCCAGCCCTGGTACCTGATCTTCTTCGTCTCGTTTCCCCCTCCACCGGACGCGTCGGCCCGCCCGCAGGCGGCGGCCGCGACACCCAGGGCGGCAAGGGACAGGAACTGGCGGCGGGAGGCGGCGGGCATGGGGGGATTCCTTCGCAGAGGACAGCGGACACCGCACCCGGCGGGCGGCCCCGACGACGGGACGGCCGGTCGAGCAGCAGTGGGAGGACGCGACGACCGGGGCCGCCGGGCAACAGGCACGGCAGGGCCACGGGCGGGACAGGTGAGACGCGAGAGAAGAAGACACCGCATCCGGGCGGCGGCCGGGGTCAGCCTCGGCGGCGCCCACCCGACCGGTCAGCGGGCGGGGCGGGACACCGACCCGGGTCGGTCAGCGACAGACGGCACAGAGGGCGCTCGCGTGCCGTCGAAGATCGACGTGCAGGCGGCCCACAAGGCTCTCGGCTTGGCTCACACCCACAGAGTTCCAGCCCGGCCGGAAGCGGGTCAACGAATGTTCCCTCGACGGAAGAAAACCCCCGGACGGCGACCGCGGGTGCTGCGGAGTCCCCTGTGCCCCGCAGTACCCGCGCCTCCGGACGGCACCGAGTCCGATGCCCGTCGGTAGTAGACACGCCTCACGCCCCCTTACACGTCTCAGTCGGAGGCGCGGAGTGTGAGCCCGATGAAGCCGTCGTGCCGGCCCGGAAACGCCGGTGCGGTCCGGTCCGGTCCGGAAATGCGAGAAGCCCCTCCCGGGTGACCCGGGAGGGGCTTCTCTGAAAGATTGTTCGGCGGCGTCCTACTCTCCCACAGGGTCCCCCCTGCAGTACCATCGGCGCTTTGAGGCTTAGCTTCCGGGTTCGGAATGTAACCGGGCGTTTCCCTCACGCTATGACCACCGAAACACTATGAAACTGTCAACCGCACCAGCCATGTGACCAAACCTGGCTGGGGTCGTTGTTTCAGAACAACACAGTGGACGCGAGCAACTGAGGACAAGCCCTCGGCCTATTAGTACCGGTCAACTCCACCCCTCACAGGGCTTCCATATCCGGCCTATCAACCCAGTCGTCTACTGGGAGCCTTACCCTCTCAAGGAGGTGGGAGTGCTCATCTCGAAGCAGGCTTCCCGCTTAGATGCTTTCAGCGGTTATCCCTCCCGAACGTAGCCAACCAGCCATGCCCTTGGCAGGACAACTGGCACACCAGAGGTTCGTCCGTCCCGGTCCTCTCGTACTAGGGACAGCCCTTCTCAACACTCCTACGCGCACAGCGGATAGGGACCGAACTGTCTCACGACGTTCTAAACCCAGCTCGCGTACCGCTTTAATGGGCGAACAGCCCAACCCTTGGGACCTACTCCAGCCCCAGGATGCGACGAGCCGACATCGAGGTGCCAAACCATCCCGTCGATATGGACTCTTGGGGAAGATCAGCCTGTTATCCCCGGGGTACCTTTTATCCGTTGAGCGACGGCGCTTCCACAAGCCACCGCCGGATCACTAGTCCCGACTTTCGTCCCTGCTCGACCCGTCAGTCTCACAGTCAAGCTCCCTTGTGCACTTACACTCAACACCTGATTGCCAACCAGGCTGAGGGAACCTTTGGGCGCCTCCGTTACTCTTTAGGAGGCAACCGCCCCAGTTAAACTACCCACCAGACACTGTCCCTGATCCGGATCACGGACCCAGGTTAGACATCCAGCACGACCAGAGTGGTATTTCAACGACGACTCCACCCAAACTGGCGTTTGGGTTTCAAAGTCTCCCACCTATCCTACACAAGCCGAACCGAACACCAATATCAAGCTATAGTAAAGGTCCCGGGGTCTTTCCGTCCTGCTGCGCGAAACGAGCATCTTTACTCGTAATGCAATTTCACCGGGCCTATGGTTGAGACAGTCGAGAAGTCGTTACGCCATTCGTGCAGGTCGGAACTTACCCGACAAGGAATTTCGCTACCTTAGGATGGTTATAGTTACCACCGCCGTTTACTGGCGCTTAAGTTCTCAGCTTCGCCACACCGAAATGTGACTAACCGGTCCCCTTAACGTTCCAGCACCGGGCAGGCGTCAGTCCGTATACATCGCCTTACGGCTTCGCACGGACCTGTGTTTTTAGTAAACAGTCGCTTCTCGCTGGTCTCTGCGGCCACCCCCAGCTCGGAGTGCAAGACTCGTCACCAGGAATGGCCCCCTTCTCCCGAAGTTACGGGGGCATTTTGCCGAGTTCCTTAACCATAGTTCACCCGAACGCCTCGGTATTCTCTACCTGACCACCTGAGTCGGTTTGGGGTACGGGCCGCCATGAAACTCGCTAGAGGCTTTTCTCGACAGCATAGGATCATCCACTTCACCACAATCGGCTCGGCATCAGGTCTCAGCCTCAATGAGTGACGGATTTGCCTATCACTCGGCCTACACCCTTACCCCGGGACAACCACCGCCCGGGCTGGACTACCTTCCTGCGTCACCCCATCGCTCACCTACTACCCTGTTGGGTCACCGGCTCCACCACGTCCCTTTGTCCGAAGACTCCGGGCCGGCTTCACGGGCTTAGCATCAAGAGGTTCGACGTTGGCGCTTCAAAGCGGGTACGGGAATATCAACCCGTTGTCCATCGACTACGCCTGTCGGCCTCGCCTTAGGTCCCGACTTACCCTGGGCAGATCAGCTTGACCCAGGAACCCTTGGTCAATCGGCGCAAGAGTTTCTCACTCTTGTATCGCTACTCATGCCTGCATTCTCACTCGTGTACCGTCCACAACTGGATTCCTCCGCTGCTTCACCCGGCACACGACGCTCCCCTACCCATCCACACAGCCGTTGGGCCTATATATGTGAATGACACGACTTCGGTGGTGTACTTGAGCCCCGCTACATTGTCGGCGCGGAATCACTTGACCAGTGAGCTATTACGCACTCTTTCAAGGGTGGCTGCTTCTAAGCCAACCTCCTGGTTGTCTCTGCGACTCCACATCCTTTCCCACTTAGCACACGCTTAGGGACCTTAGTCGGTGTTCTGGGCTGTTTCCCTCTCGACCATGGAGCTTATCCCCCACAGTCTCACTGCCGTGCTCTCACTTACCGGCATTCGGAGTTTGGCTAAGGTCAGTAACCCGGTGAGGCCCATCGCCTATCCAGTGCTCTACCTCCGGCAAGAAACACACGACGCTGCACCTAAATGCATTTCGGGGAGAACCAGCTATCACGGAGTTTGATTGGCCTTTCACCCCTAACCACAGGTCATCCCCCAGGTTTTCAACCCTGGTGGGTTCGGTCCTCCACACGGTCTTACCCGCGCTTCAACCTGCCCATGGCTAGATCACTCCGCTTCGGGTCTTGGGCATGCAACTCAACCGCCCTATTCGGACTCGCTTTCGCTACGGCTACCCCACACGGGTTAACCTCGCTACACACCGCAAACTCGCAGGCTCATTCTTCAAAAGGCACGCAGTCACGAGACACACAGCAAGCTGCACATCCGACGCTCCCACGGCTTGTAGGCACACGGTTTCAGGTACTATTTCACTCCGCTCCCGCGGTACTTTTCACCATTCCCTCACGGTACTATCCGCTATCGGTCACTAGGGAATATTTAGGCTTAGCGGGTGGTCCCGCCAGATTCACACGGAATTTCTCGGGCTCCGTGCTACTTGGGAGAAGCTCAAGTGAGCCGTACAAGTTTCGTCTACGGGGGTCTTACCCTCTACGCCGGACCTTTCGCATGTCCTTCGACTACCCATACGGTTTCTGACTCACCCAGCCGCCGGCAGACGACTGAAGAACTTTCCCACGACCCCGAAGTGGCAACCCCTGCCGGGTCTCACACCACTCCGGTTTAGCCTCATCCGGTTTCGCTCGCCACTACTCCCGGAATCACGGTTGTTTTCTCTTCCTGCGGGTACTGAGATGTTTCACTTCCCCGCGTTCCCTCCACATACCCTATGTGTTCAGGTATGGGTGACAGCCCATGACGACTGCCGGGTTTCCCCATTCGGAAACCCCCGGATCAAAGCCTGGTTGACGGCTCCCCGGGGACTATCGTGGCCTCCCACGTCCTTCATCGGTTCCTAGTGCCAAGGCATCCACCGTGCGCCCTTAAAAACTTGGCCACAGATGCTCGCGTCCACTGTGCAGTTCTCAAACAACGACCAGACACCCACCATCAACCCACCAACAGGCGGACATCAAGTAGGACCGGCTCACTGAAGCAACGACCAACCGGCCGTTCCCTCAGGACCCAACAACGTGCCCGACACACCCAACCCCAGGATTCGCTTTCCACGCCGAAGCAGTACTCGCAGTCCCCAGGACCAGTGTGTGCCGAATAGTCAACGTTCCACCCATGAGCGAGCACTCCGGAACATTCGTCCGAAGCTGCTATGTGCTCCTTAGAAAGGAGGTGATCCAGCCGCACCTTCCGGTACGGCTACCTTGTTACGACTTCGTCCCAATCGCTGGTCCCACCTTCGACGGCTCCTCCCCTTACGGGTTAGGCCACCGGCTTCGGGTGTTACCGACTTTCGTGACGTGACGGGCGGTGTGTACAAGGCCCGGGAACGTATTCACCGCAGCATGCTGATCTGCGATTACTAGCAACTCCAACTTCATGGGGTCGAGTTGCAGACCCCAATCCGAACTGAGGCCGGCTTTTTGGGATTCGCTCCGCCTCGCGGCATCGCAGCCCTTTGTACCGACCATTGTAGCACGTGTGCAGCCCAAGACATAAGGGGCATGATGATTTGACGTCGTCCCCACCTTCCTCCGAGTTGACCCCGGCAGTCTCCTGTGAGTCCCCATCACCCCGAAAGGCATGCTGGCAACACAGAACAAGGGTTGCGCTCGTTGCGGGACTTAACCCAACATCTCACGACACGAGCTGACGACAACCATGCACCACCTGTATACCGACCACAAGGGGGCTACATCTCTGCAGCTTTCCGGTATATGTCAAGCCTTGGTAAGGTTCTTCGCGTTGCGTCGAATTAAGCCACATGCTCCGCTGCTTGTGCGGGCCCCCGTCAATTCCTTTGAGTTTTAGCCTTGCGGCCGTACTCCCCAGGCGGGGAACTTAATGCGTTAGCTGCGGCACCGACGACGTGGAATGTCGCCAACACCTAGTTCCCAACGTTTACGGCGTGGACTACCAGGGTATCTAATCCTGTTCGCTCCCCACGCTTTCGCTCCTCAGCGTCAGTAATGGCCCAGAGATCCGCCTTCGCCACCGGTGTTCCTCCTGATATCTGCGCATTTCACCGCTACACCAGGAATTCCGATCTCCCCTACCACACTCTAGCCTGCCCGTATCGAATGCAGACCCGGGGTTAAGCCCCGGGCTTTCACATCCGACGCGACAGGCCGCCTACGAGCTCTTTACGCCCAATAATTCCGGACAACGCTCGCACCCTACGTATTACCGCGGCTGCTGGCACGTAGTTAGCCGGTGCTTCTTCTGCAGGTACCGTCACTTGCGCTTCTTCCCTGCTGAAAGAGGTTTACAACCCGAAGGCCGTCATCCCTCACGCGGCGTCGCTGCATCAGGCTTTCGCCCATTGTGCAATATTCCCCACTGCTGCCTCCCGTAGGAGTCTGGGCCGTGTCTCAGTCCCAGTGTGGCCGGTCGCCCTCTCAGGCCGGCTACCCGTCGTCGCCTTGGTAGGCCATTACCCCACCAACAAGCTGATAGGCCGCGGGATCATCCTGCACCGCCGGAGCTTTACACCCACCCCCATGCGAGGACAGGTCATATCCGGTATTAGACCTCGTTTCCAAGGCTTGTCCCAGAGTGCAGGGCAGATTTCCCACGTGTTACTCACCCGTTCGCCACTGATCCACCCCGAAGGGCTTCACCGTTCGACTTGCATGTGTTAAGCACGCCGCCAGCGTTCGTCCTGAGCCAGGATCAAACTCTCCGTGAATGTCTACCGGTCATCCGGTAACCACTCGCGTTGAGCGGCACGGCAACCACCGGAATAGGGCGGCCCCGCGCACTGCGTCCTCGCTAGTGTTTTGTTACTAAAGGAATCTCCAACCGATCCGAAGGACCGGCCGGGGATGTCAACATATCTGGCGTTGACTTTTGGCACGCTGTTGAGTTCTCAAGGAACGGACACTTCCTTCGGACCGCCTTCCAGCGGGCCCTCCGGGCGCTTCGTTCTTTCGTGTTTCAAGCTTATCAGATGCTTTCCGCTCCGCTTTCCGGAGTTTCATTCATCGGATTTCGCTTCGGCCTTTCGGCGCTCCCGAACTCTAGCAGAGTTTCTCGGGCCGTTTTCCCGGGCTCCGAATCGAATTCATCTCTGATTCCGAACGGCCGCGGGGCAACCCGGAGAACATTACGCTCCGGGCTGCCCCACGTCAAACCGGGTCCGGCCGGGGTCGGGCCGGGCAAGCCGTCAGACCTCGACGACCACCGGGAGGATCATCGGCCGGCGGCGGTAGTTGTCCGCCACCCACTTGCCGATGGTCCGCCGGACCAGCTGCTGCACCTGCCGGACCTCCAGCACACCGTCGTTGGCGGAGCGGGTGAGCGCCTCCTCCAGCTTGGCCACGACCGGCCCGAAGGCGTTGTCGTCGATGCCGGAGCCACGGGCCTGGATGGTCGGGCCGCTGACCATCTTGCCGTTGGTCGAGTCGACCACCACGAAGACGGAGATGAAGCCCTCCTCCCCGAGGATGCGGCGGTCCTTGAGCGAGGCCTCGGTGATGTCGCCGACCGAGGACCCGTCGACGTACACGTAGCCCGCCTGGACCTTGCCGACGATCTTCGCGACGCCGTTCTCCAGGTCGACGCAGACGCCGTCCTCGGCGATGACCGTGCGCTCCTTCGGAACACCGGTCTTGATCGCGAGGTCCGCGCAGGCCCGCAGGTGGCGCCACTCGCCGTGGACCGGCATCAGGTTGCGCGGCCGGCAGATGTTGAAGAAGTACAGGAGCTCGCCGGCCGAGGC